>PAND01000024.1 GCA_002707525.1 Flavobacteriales bacterium | reverse complement strand
TCCCCAGAAAGCTATGGTTTTGCCCTGAAGCGCTCCGCCAAAGTAGGCGTTTATTTTATTGAAGAGCACGCTCTTTTGATCGTCATTCACTGCTTCCACCGCCTCTAGGATGCGCATGGTATGGCCGTTTTCACGTCCCGTGCGGGCCAATGCCTTCACGTCTTTTGGAAAACAAGAACCGCCGTAGCCAATGCCTGGATAGATGAACTTGTTGCCAATACGCGGATCTGAACCAATGCCCTTTCTCACTTTGTTGACATCTGCGCCCATCTTCTCACAAAGGTTGGCAATATCATTCATGAAAGAAATTTTCGTGGCCAACATCGCATTCGCGGCATACTTGGTCATTTCTGCACTCGGGATATCCATAAAAATCACCGGATGACCATTGAGCGTAAAAGGACGGTAGAGACGGTCCATGACTTTCTGTGCTGCCTCACTATCTACGCCCACCACTATGCGGTCAGGCTTCATAAAGTCATCTATTGCCGCGCCTTCTTTTAAAAATTCAGGATTGGAGGCCACATCAAAACCAAAATCTACTTCGCGAAGTTCAAGTGCCCCAGTAACTGCATGTCGCACTTTTTCTGCTGTACCCACAGGAACCGTAGATTTGGTGATGACCACCAGGTAATCTGTCATGGTCTTGCCAATCTGATTGGCTACGGCTAATACGTACTTTAAATCGGCAGAGCCGTCTTCTCCAGGAGGCGTACCCACAGCAATAAAAGCAGCTTGTGAGCCTTCAATGGCCTCGCCTAAATCTGTAGAGAAGTTTAAACGGCCCTTATGGTAATTACGCTTGACTATTTCTTCTAGACCCGGCTCGTAGATCGGGAGTATCCCGTTCTTTAAACCGTCTATTTTTTTCTGATCAATATCTACACAGGTTACTTCGATACCCACGTCCGAAAGACATGCGCCCGTTACTAAACCTACATAGCCAGTACCTATTACTGTGATTTTCATATGGGTGGATTCGCTTCGATTAAATGTACCCGCTAAAATACATTATTGAAGATGATGTCTATAATGTAAATTGCAGACTGAATGAATCCTATGCACATTTCTTCTAATAAGCTTTTGATCCTGCTTCTATTCTTTAGCTTTTATTCGGCAGAAGCGCAGCTTACTACTAGGGACAGCGCGCGTACCACTCAGTTATATGGACTTAGTTTAGGTGTGTATCAACCTGCAGGTGATATGGCGTTGAACTATCGGTTTTTCTCTTCAGCTGAAGTAGAGTATCTACTTAAAAATAAAAAAGGTCGTATTTTTGGGGCTTCCTTCAAGGCTCATTACGGCAATGCGGTTAAAGATGCCGAAGGAATCTTTTCGAACCTAACAGACGATAGCAATAATTTTTTAGGGGTTAACGGAGAATTCTCTACAATTCAAGCCGGGATGAGTGGAGGACAGCTCATGTTTCATTTTGGTAAACTATTGAGTAGCAGCTATAACCCTAATTCAGGTTGGGTTATTTTGGAGGGATTAGGACTAGGGCAACATAAAATTGGTTTGAGGGATCAAAGGGGCACGCTTCCTCAGCTTCAAAGCCCGTTTTTAGAGGGGTATGATCGTTTACACATCGGAGCCTATACAAACACTTCTGTTCGTTATTTACATTTAGATAATGATGAAAGGTTAAACTGGGCCGCGAGTATCAGTTTTACGACTGGCGCGAGTAAAAATATTCGTGGATATAATGTAGATGAAGCAAAATCTGATGATAGTATGAAGTTTGACTTATTCTATGGGGGAACATTCACATGGTATATTCCTGTGTACAGAAAGCAAGAGAGTTTTTATCTTGTTGATTGATGATTCTTTACCCATTATTTTCTGCAATTTTTTTCAAGGTTTGGAGTGCATTAGCTCCCAAGAATAGCTGGATAAAGAGGGTACAATCGGATAACAGCTGGAAATCTACCGCTCCTATTAAAGGAAAGGTGATTTGGATGCATTGTGCATCTCTCGGGGAATTTGAAATGGGTCGTCCCGTATTGGAAATGTTTTTGGACAAGCATACCGATTGGAAGGCAGTTGTTACTTTTTTTAGTCCTTCTGGCTACGAGCCGCGGAAAAAGTATTCTCGAGCTAAAGTCCATTATTTACCAATAGACACTAAGTCAGAGGCTAAGGCATGGCTCAAGTATTGCAATCCGAATTTAGCGGTAATTGTTCGAAATGACGTTTGGCCAAATCATTTAAATGCGCTAGGAAAGAAAGATATACCTCTAGTGACAACAGCAATGAGTTATACGAAAACCCCTTGGTACCTCAGTAGGTGGTTACTGCTCGTGAGAAGGGAAATGGTAGCTGCCGTTCATACGTGGGGTGTTGTGAATGAAAAAGATGCTGCGACCTTCAGCCGGTCGGGTATTCACACTACAATTTTAGGTAATCCCAAATACGACTATGCGGCAGAATTGCTAGGAAAGCCAGCAGATAAAAAGTTTGTTGCTTGGAAAAAGGCTCAAAACAAGCCCATTATATTGATTGGCAGTGCACACATAGAAGATTGTGTTTCGTTGGATCAGTTAGATATTTCTGCCTTTTCACTTTGGGTTGTCCCGCATCATTTAGAAGATTTTAAGCGGCAGCAACAATCCCTGACTCAATTTAAATCTTCTCAGACTTCAAACAGTTCTATAGATAAGCCAAGGGCTACGGATCTTTTAATGGTGACAGAATTTGGCGTTTTGGCAGGGCTGTATGCCTTGGCGGACGGAGTGGTTATTGGCGGAGGTTGGGGCAAAGCAACGCACAATGCGCTAGAAGCAACCGCTCAGGGAAAGATTGCTGCTTGCGGTCCACATTGGGATAGCATTCCTGAGAATCACGATTTAGTCGCCCAAGGATTTTTATATCCTACCGAAACCCATGTGGATATGACAGCATATTTGAATCGTATAGGCAGCGATTCAATGATCGAACAGGGCAAGCTTGCTCAAGAGTGGATGCTCGAGCAAAGCGGCGCAGCGGAAAAAATAGTAAAAGTGTTAGAACAGGCCGTTCAACTCTGAATCAATTTGCTGAATGATTTCACCTAAATCTTCTGGATTTTCCGGGAATTTATTTTTGTCAACATTGATGATGAGTACTTTGCCTTTATCGTATGTGTTAATCCATGCTTCGTACCGTTCGTTGAGTCGACGCAAATAATCAATTCTAATACTGTTCTCATATTCTCGTCCTCTTTTCTGGATGTGATCCACGAGGGTGGGAACGGAGGCTCGTAAATAAATTAAGAGATCTGGAGCTTGGAGGTTTCGTTCCATAAGCTCAAATAAACCGTTGTAACTTTTATAATCCCTTGCGGTCATTAATCCCATAGCATGAAGATTCGGTGCGAATATGTTGGCATCCTCATAAATGGTTCTATCCTGTATGACATCTAATTTCTCTTCACGAACACGAATAACTTGTTCAAATCGAGATCGTAAAAAATAGATTTGAAGATTAAAACTCCATCGTTGCATTTCTTCGTAGAAGTCATCTAGGTAGGGATTGTCATCTACATCCTCGTATTGAGCTTCATAATTATAGTGTTTTGCTAAAAGTCCGGTTAATGTCGTCTTACCTGAACCAATATTTCCTGCGATTGCTAAATGCATGAGTTGTATTTTTGTAGCTGCAAAGTAATAAAAAGTGCATCAAGGAACGATGAAAATAGAATTCGTTAAATCGCAAATCCTAACCGCCCGCCAAGAACTTTTAAATCACAAGGCATTTACATGGATAGATGATCTTGAAAAAGTCCATGTTTTCATGGAGAATCACGTATGGGCAGTATGGGATTTCATGGTGCTACTCAAAGGTCTTCAAAGGGCGTGTACGTCTATTGATACATATTGGGTGCCTAAAGGAAATCCGGAAGTGCGTCGTCTTATCAACGAGATTGTCTTTGGAGAGGAGAGCGACTTGGATCAAAACGGTAAGGCTGTTAGTCATTTTGAACTGTATGTTCAAGCTATGGATGAAGCAGGGGCAAATACAGAACCAATACGTTCGTTCATAGACAATCTTACTAACGGAGTTGATGCCAGATTTGCTTTAGAACAAAGCCAAGCTCCAGATGGTGCAAAGCAATTTGTGCTTGGAACTCTTGACGTAGTTGACAGAGGGAACGCATCAGAAATGGCTGCTGTTTTTACTTTTGGAAGAGAGGATCTCATACCGGATATGTTTATTGAGATTGTAAGAAATCTGAAGGAAAGGTTCCCGGCAGAATTGGGGTTGTTTACGTATTACTTAGACCGACATATTGAGGTTGACGGCGATGTTCATGGAGCACTTTCAGAGCGCATGGTGATTGAGTTGTGCGGTAATGACTCGGTTTTATGGGAAAAAGCTGCTGTTAGTTCAAAAATCGCACTGAAGAATAGAATCAATCTTTGGACCGCTGTGCTTGAGCAACATGAAGGACTTCGTTTAGCTCAATAAATTCTTTGATAAGCTTTCTTTCATTACTAAGTCTTGGGATTTTGTTTTGACCCCCGAGTTTGTTCTTCTTTTTTAGCCAGGTGTAAAAAAGTCCCTCATGTACTTGAATTACCTCAGGTGGACCGAGAATCAAATCACCTTTTCTCTTAGCTGCATAATCTGAATTGAGTTGTTGAAGCATATTGTCCAAGTCACTTGAAAACAGATTTAAATCCTGAGGGGCTTTTTCAAACTCAATCAACCACTGATGTGCACCGCTTTTGTGTGCTTCCATAAAAATGGGCGCTGCGTGAAAATCTTTCACACTACATTCATGCATGGCACAGGCATTTGTAAGAGCTTCTTCTGCGTTACAAACTATAACCTCTTCGCCAAATGCATTGATAAAATGGCTAGTTCTACCGCTGACTTTTATTTTGAACGGTTTCAGGGAAACAAACCTAATAGTATCACCTAATAGGTAACGCCATAAACCGCCGTTAGTTGAAATGACTACGGCATATTCTTGGTTTAATTGTACGTCGTCCAGCATAATTGTTTTGCTGTTCTTGCCCTTGAACTCATTCATAGGTATGAATTCATAAAATGTACCGCAGCAGGTAAGAAGAAGTAATCCGTCAAAATCAGGATCATCTTGAACGGCAAAAAACCCTTCAGAAGCATTATAATTCTCCATAAAAGTAACCTGATTGCCGGGCATTAAAGCTCTGAACTGTTCTTGATAGGGAGCGAAATTTACGCCTCCATGTGCAAATAACTCTAGATTAGGCCAGACTTCAAGAAGATTTGAAGCTCCGGTGCGTTCAATTACTTTGTTAAACAGTACGAGAAACCAGCTGCTAACCCCCCAAAATGATGTGATATTTTGACTAATCACTTCATCTAGTATGGCGTCAATTTTCTGCTCCCAGTTGCTCATTAATGCGGTATTATTACTGGGCGCACTTCTGAATTCTGCCCAAATGGGCATATTCTGAATGAGTATAGCGCTTAGGTCTCCTGAATGACTTTCTCCGTGTGTTTCTAATTCCGTAGAACCGCCAAGACGCAGCCCAAGCCCTTCAAATAATTTTGAATCGGGATTGTGATTAAAATAAAGTGCTAGTTCAATTCTTCCCCCATTTAAATGAGCGCCCTCTAAGCTTTCTTCGGGAACTGGAATATATTTTGATGTGCCACTAGAAGTGCCTGAACTTTTCGCATACCACTCCACTTTTCCCGGCCATAAAATATCTTTCGCGCCCTGCCTCATCTGATCAATGTAGGGTTTTAGGTCCTCGTATTCATGCAAAGGAACGTGAGCAACATAATCAGTGAAAGTTTCAATGGAATGAAAGTGGTGCAGTTGTCCAAATTTTGTGTCCTTTGCCTCTGAAATAAAGTCTAAAAGAATTTCTTCTTGAGTTTCAATGGGCCGATCATTTAAATCGAATAATCTTTCTACGTATTTACGTAGGGTTGATTGAAGAATCTTATTTACGAGCGAATAAAACACTGTTTAATGGCGGATTAAGCGTTTTGGATTTAACTTCACAATTAAGTTCTACTAAAATAACTGAAAATGCAATTCGAAGGACCATTAAGTAAAATGTCTACTTTTTACGGCGAAGAAATCCGTTACAGTTTGAGATTGGGTAACGATTTACTTTTCATGAATCAATTCATAGGTAAGACTGTTGAGATTTCTTTTGACGGCAATCATACCTGCTTTTGCGGTCATCTAGTTCCTGAGGTATATCGACAGAACTTTTGCAGAGAGTGTTTTTTCACAAAGCCAGAAGCATCACCAACTATAATGAAGCCGGAATTAAGTAAAGCGCATCTGGGTATAGAGGAAAGAGATTTAGAATTTGAAAAACGCCTTCAATTACAACCTCATTATGTGTATTTGGCTAAGACCGAACGAATTAAAGTAGGAGTAACACGAAATACTCAAATGCCCTTTCGATGGATGGACCAAGGGGCTAAAAGTGCCGCGATTTTACTTGAGGTCCCAAACCGTTACGTAGCAGGTGAAGCGGAGGTCGCCTTGAAAGATCATTTTGTGGATAAAACTTCCTGGCAAGCCATGCTCAAGGATAATTTAACGGAGGAAGATTTGATGGAGGCGATCCAAAGAGCTCAGTCATTATTACCCAAACATCTGAATAATTTTGTGTACGAAGACGCTGTGGAATGGCATTTTAACTACCCTGTTAAGCACCAAATAGAGAAAGTGAAAAGTATCAGTTTGAAATCGCAAGGTGATCAACTAAAAGGCGAATTGTTTGGTATTCGCGGGCAATATTTAATCACGGAAAACGGTGTGTTCAACGTCCGGTCTCACAGCGGATGTATGGTCAAGATGAAAGTAACTTAAAGACGAATTTCTTCTCCTAAGCTCAGTTTAAAATAACGCCTTGCCCAGTACATGACCGCATAAATGACAATGGTATCAAATGCTGCAAAGATGATTTTGAACAGCCATCCATCGGCAATATAACCACCCATAGTTGACCAGCTCTCCGAACCTACAAAAAGGACTATGACGACCATTGTTGTATCTACTCCTTGAGACAGAATGGTGGAAAAATTGTTCCGAATCCATAGCTTTTTACCTTTAGTCAACTTTTTCCAAAAGTGAAATACACGCACGTCAATTAACTGTGCAAAAAGATAAGCAAGCATTGAAGCAGCAATGACACGCCAGGCGTTTTGGAATACGGCGTCGTACATGGTGTCGTCAACTAGGGAGCCCTCAATAGATGGAAATTGTGCACCAAGCCATAGAATGAAAAGCACAAAAATACTAGCAACTAGACCTGCTAACACCACTTGCGTAGTTCTTTTTTGTCCATACAATTCGCTCAAAATATCTGTAATGAGAAACGTTATAGGATAGGGTAAGACACCAGCGCTAATTATAAAAACTTTGAACCCTAAATCAATGCTGACAAACTTGTTGGCTATGAGATTACACGTAATAAGGGCAGTAATGAATAGTGCTCCTAAAACATAGTAAAGTCGTTCTGCTGCTTGTCTGTTTTGGACCATTATAAATTTCTAAAGACGGGATTCATTCTAGCTTGTAAACCAGGGTTACTGCTTACTTCTAATAAATCTTGAATTAAGGGCTCGTTAGCGAGTGGGTTGAACAATGTATTTGATTTTAGCCACAAGCCAGAGGTAATACTCCCGAATGAATCTAGGTATTTTTCTAGGCCAGTTTTTTGAGCAGGTAGTTCATAAAGGCGGTACTCTTCCAAACCTGCTTCGCCAGCTGCAAATGCAATGGCATCGCTTAAGTTGCCTTCATAATCTGCAAGAGCATTGCTTACTGCATCTGTTCCAGTCCAAACTCTTCCTCCGCAAAGTGGCAATAAGTAATCCATTTCCATATTTCGCCCTGCAGCAACCTTTCCTGTAAAGTCGTCATAGCCATTATCAATCATTTTTTGTAGGATGGCATATTCACTTTCATTTGGATGATGGGAAAGATTTGGAAAGTTGGCCAAGGGGTGAGTGGTTACTTCTTCCACATGGAGTCCAAGGGTTTCAGTCATTAGTTCTTCTGCCGTAAATAGGCTTAAAAAGATACCAATGCTTCCTGTAATTGTTGTGCTGTTTGTAAATATTGCATCAGCATTGCAGCTAATGTAATAGCCCCCGGATGCAGCATAATTTGCTTGGCTTACAATGAGTGGTTTCTCAATTTTCTCAATAGCATGATGTATCATGTCAGAAGTTAAGGCACTTCCTCCTGGGCTGTTTACGCGCAATACTATGGCCTTTACTCTATCGTTATTTGATGCTTTTTCCAGTGCGTTGATGATATTTTTAGTGCCAATGGTAGATTCTCCACCAGCGCCGTTCCCAATGGTTCCGTTGGCGTAGATGATTGCTATTCTATCGCGTGAAGTTCCTTTGGAAACGGTTGATGTATAGTCGTCCCAGTCTAGCAGGTCATACCTATCTTCCAATTCTTCTAAAACATCTTCACGATAACTTAACTGCTCCACTAATCCAACTTCCATCGCTTTTTCTGCATCCATTCCTAGCCAATTGTTGGCGCAGGAATCTAGCGTTGTAGGTGAAATGTTCTTTTCATTCTGAAAACCGTTGCCAATGAATTCCCAAAACTGGGAGGTAATGTTGGAAAGTTGTAGTCTATTTTCATCACTCATCTCTGAGGCTATATAAGGCTCAACGGCGCTTTTAAAGTCATTTCCGGTGCCGCGTACCACTAAAGGTTCTATTCCGAATTTGTCAAAAAAGTCCTTGTAGTAGGTACTTGAAATGCCAATACCTCTGATGTCCATGATACCTCCTGGATGAAGGATTGCCGTATCACTAAGTGCAGCTAAAAAGGCTCCTTTTTGAGTGTAGTATTCTCCGTAAGAATAAATGGGTTTTCCACTTTTTTTGAATTCGATTAAGTAATCACCTAATTCTTCAAGCATACCGTAACCGGCAACAAAAGCACCGTGGTCTAGTAAAAGTGCTTTGATATTGTCATCTTCCGCCGCTTGTTTTAACCCAAGCATCAAGTCATTCAGTCCAAGTGCGCTCATGTCCTGCCCTAATAGTTCTGAATTGAGTTCCGCCAATGGATCATCACTAGTGCGCTCAACTAATTCACCGCTTAAGTTGATTTTTAGCAAGGTGTTCTCATTTATCTTTGGTTCGCCTTCATCAGATGAAGTTGCAATGCCAACCAATATTAAGACGCTTAGTAGGCTTAAAGTGATGAGTGCTGTTAGAACAGCAAGAAATGTGGTAAAAAAGGATTTCATGTACAGAGGTATAATCTTATTAGGTACGAATTTAGGAGATAAATGTGGTAATCTTGAATGGGCTCGTCATGAACTCGCGAAAGATTGTAAAATTGTTATGGCGAGTGCTATATATGAAACGCCACCTTGGGGCTATGAGAGCATTGAAACCTACTATAATATGGCGCTCGAATGTACCTTCATCAGCGATCCAATTGATTTTATGGCCATTTGTCTTATGGTGGAAAAAAAATTAGGTCGTCAAAGAACGATAGAGGGGTACAGTGATCGCATTATAGATATTGATATTCTTGCTGTGGAGCATTTTGTATCCAATTCTCAAGAACTTATTGTTCCTCACCCAAGACTTCATTTACGAAAATTCGCTTTAATTCCTCTTAAAGAATTATGGCCGAATTGGATGCATCCAGTCTTAAATAAAAGCATAGCATCTATCCTTCAACAATGTGAAGATGAGGTAATCCCCATTCAATTATGTAAACAATAAGTAGAATACATCTTGATTTTCACAAAAGAAGGTTGCGCACTGTGCAGACCTTAGTATTTTGCTCGGTGCATTGAAAATAAAAGTATCGCTTCGTGAAAAAAACATTGATTTCTGTGATTTGCCTTTTCTTTTTATCCTCTTGTACAGAGATAAAAATGTTGCAATCTGACGTTGCGTTACTCAATGAAAAAGTAAATGCAATGTCAGGCGATAGCGACGGTGATGGCGTTGCCGATTTATACGACGTTGATAATAAAACACCCAAAGGGGTAGCGGTTGCTGGAAATGGCGTTGCCCTTGACTCTGACTTGGACGGTATTCCAAACTATAGAGACGGTGATGTTTTTACTCCAAAAGGTATAAAAGTGGACGAAACTGGAATGCCTATAGATTCAGATATGGATGGCGTACCCAACCATTTAGATAAAGAAAACAATACTCCGCTAGGGGCATTGGTAAACTTTAAAGGCCAAACCATAGCCATTTCGGGTAGATTAAACAGTTCAACAGCACTTTTGCCGAGCATCTATTTTAAATTCAATAGCGCCACCTTGTCTACATCCTCATATGAAAGCTTAACGGCTGTAGCTCGGTATCTTAAAGAAAACCCAAAAATAACCATGGTTATTCGCGGATACAGCGATCCAATGGGTTCGGAGTCTTATAACAAGGCATTAGCCTTGAGGAGGTCAAAAGCAGTCAAAAAAGCGCTAAACGAAGTGTTCAATGTCAAAGGGAACCGACTGCAAACCGTTGCAATTGGAGAAAATGACAAACTAAGTGATAACTATAAAATTAATCGACGGGTTGATTTTAAAGTCAAATAGAAAAGTCAATTTATTTAATCCGTCAACCCTTTGTGAATTTGAAATAAGGCCATTCCCGCACTCACACTAACGTTTAAACTGTGCTTCGTGCCGAATTGCTTGATTTCAATGATATCGTCACAAATAGTAACTACTTCCTGTTGGACTCCCATTACCTCATGACCTAGAACTAATGCGGTTGGCCCTTGAACCTTATATTCTCTTAGGTCAATGCTGGCCTCAGCTTGCTCCAATGCTACAATTCTATACCCTTGAGCTTTTAATTTAGAAATACATGTTAAAATGCTTTCTTCCTTGGACCAAGAAACTGTTTGCGTTGCCCCTAAGGCGGTTTTTTCTATTTCGTGATGGCCCGGTTGAGGTGTTAGACCGCACAAATAGATGTGTTCGGCAAGAAAACAATCTGCAGTTCTAAAAATCGAACCAACATTGTGCATACTTCTGATATTATCTAAAACGACTACCAATGGGGTTTTACTTGCTTTGGCATATTCTTCTGGCGATAATCTGCCTAATTCGTTATTTCTAAGTTTTCTCATCCGCAGGAACCTAATTACATTAGCATGCTACAAAGAAATAGATAAATGGCTAAAAAATCGGGAAAGAAGCAAACACCAATGATGCGTCAATATGACGATATCAAATCAAAGCATCCCGAAGCCATGCTATTGTTTAGAGTAGGGGATTTCTATGAAACCTTTGGTAGCGATGCAGAAAAAGCGTCAAAAACTTTGGATATTATATTAACCAAGCGTTCCAACGGTTCAGCTTCAGAAGTGGCTTTAGCAGGCTTTCCGCATCATGCACTACAAACGTATTTGCCAAAATTAGTTCGGGCCGGTCATAGGGTAGCAATAGTTGAACAGCTTGAAGACCCAAAATTGGTTAAAGGATTAGTAAAGCGCGGTGTAACAGACATGGTAACCCCAGGAATCAACTTGAATTCTGAGTTGCTCTCTGGTAAGGAGCATAATTATCTAGCATCGCTTTATCCTGCAAAAAAAGGTGCTTGGGGATTGGCTGTCATAGAAATTAGTACGGGGTCGTTTTATTATGCGGAGCATGAAAAAGACGAACTATTAACTGCTCTTTCATCATATGCCCCAAAAGAAGTAATTCATCCAAGAGACATGGACCGAGAGTTTCGGAAGAAACTTGAGGAAGAGTATTATCTATTTGGAATTGATTCTTGGGCTTGGGAAAAAGACTACACGTTTGAACAGCTTACGAGCCATTTTAAAACCAACAGTTTGAGTGGGTTTGGTCTTCAAAAAGGAAGCCCTGGAGCTGTGGCTGCTGGGGCAGTATTGCATCATTTAAAACGTAGCGAATATCATACGCTAGATCACATATCTAGTATTTCCAGAATTTCATTGGACGACTTTATGTGGTTAGATGGATTTACCGTTCAGAATCTGGAATTATTCAAGTCTAATTCACCTGGTGGAACTAGCACCTTGGATATCATAGATAAGACAACTAGCCCCATGGGTGGGCGATTATTACGTACTTATTTGGCATTACCCATGTTAAACAAGGATTTGATTTCAAAGCGCCATGATGCTGTTGAAGCCTTGTTAGAGTTACCCGATTTTTTGAATTCATTAGTTGAGGTTTTGCAAGGTATGCCGGATATAGAGCGAATATGCAGTAGGGTGGCAACTGGGCGAATTAACCCAAAGGAAATGGCAAGGCTCCGTGAAGGATTGAAACAAAGTGCAACAATGGTTCATTTAGTGAAGGAAGAATCGTGGTCGCACCCGGAAGCACATCCAGATGTTTTAGAAAGTTTATACCTAGAGTTGGAACAAGCCCTAGTGGATGACCCCTCAGTCACTATTGGGAAGGGTGAATCAATCCGAAGTGAATTTGATGAAGAACTGGCTCGGTTGAGAGGGTTACTTCATGATGCAACAGGAATACTTGAATCAATTAGGGACCGAGAAGCAAGTGCCACTGGAATACCATCTCTCAAGCTTGCCTTTAATAATGTCTTTGGCTATTACCTAGAGGTGAGGAACTCCCATAAAGATAAAGTTCCAGAGGAATGGCACCGTAAGCAGACGTTGGTGAATGCTGAGCGATACATCACGGACGAACTCAAGAAGTTTGAATCGGAAGTATTTGGAGCAGAGGAACAAATCAAAGCCATAGAGTTGAAATTGTTTACGGATGTTACGGAAAAAGCTAAAGGCTATTTGAGTCTTCTTCTGAAACTCGCAAGATGGGTTGCCACTACAGACGTGCTGGCGAGTTTTGCTACCGTAGCTAAAACCTGCGGTTATTGCAGGCCATCATTTAATGAAAACGCGCAAATACATATTGAAAACGGACGTCATCCGGTGATTGAACATATGCTTCCGGAAGAGCAGCCGTATATAGCAAATGGTATTTCTATGCACGCTGAAGATGCCTCCATCGCAATGATTACAGGCCCAAATATGAGCGGTAAAAGTGCCTTACTCAGACAGGTGGCTATCATACAGGTTTTAGCACAAATTGGAAGTTATATTCCTGCAGGGTCGGCCAATCTACCCATCATAGATCGTCTATTTGTTAGAGTCGGCGCTACCGATAACCTCAGCAAGGGAGAGTCTACTTTTATGGTAGAGATGAACGAAACAGCTTCTATACTTAATAATATCTCTAATCGTTCACTTGTAGTACTGGATGAAATAGGAAGGGGCACATCTACTTTTGATGGGGTAAGCATTGCATGGGGGATTGCGGAATTCTTACATCAACATCCTGCTCGACCCCTTGTGCTTTTTGCGACTCATTATCATGAGTTAAATGAAATGACGACTACCTTTAAAAAGGTTCAAAATTATCATGTTGCTGCGGAGGAGCATGAGGGTGAAATTGTATTTACGCGTCAATTGAAAAGAGGCGGCACTGCGCACAGTTTTGGACTGCATGTGGCAAAACTTGCCGGTATACCAGGTTATGTTCTAAACAGGGCAGAGTTGGTCCTTAAGGAGCTCGAACAGTTAAAAGGAAAAAGTGGTGATGCAGCAGATTCAGATGAATCAGGTCAGCTAAATTTCTTTTCTTTAGATCGCCCAGAATTGGAAGATCTCGCGGATGAAATCGAAAATATTGATGTTGATCAACTCAAGCCAATTGAGGCGTTGATGATGCTCCATACGCTAAAGGAAAAACTTACAAAAAAATAGCCCATCCTGTTGTGGAAAATTAAAAGGTCTGTATATTTGCGCACCCAATCGCGAAAGTAGCTCAGCTGGTAGAGCACAACCTTGCCAAGGTTGGGGTCGCGGGTTCGAATCCCGTCTTTCGCTCAACGACCCTCCACGTTGGAGGGTTTTTTTTAGGGTTGCCCCGGTGGTGGAATTGGTAGACACGCCGGACTTAAAATCCTGTGGACAGTAATGTCCGTGCCGGTTCGACCCCGG
>PAND01000023.1 GCA_002707525.1 Flavobacteriales bacterium | reverse complement strand
CTTGTTCTAATAAAGTGCCTTGGCTAATTAACTTTTTTGTTAAATCAAGAGAGTTTCCAATCTTAACTATATCAGAAGAAAGTTTAGTAGTAAGAGATTTATTTTCTTCTTTCATATATAGCTTCTCATTTTTCTAATGGCTGGTAACCCCTTATATGTGATGGTTTATTCCAACCGGGAAAAAGTGCACCTGTCAAATGGGAATGTGCAGGTTTATGCACTAATTGGGAGGAATGTTATCGCAGTTTAAGAGGCTCGTGTTTGGTATGGGTCTAATTATTCAAATTAAGTTACAAATACTTTGTGGAAAGCAGAAGAGAATCACTTCTATTTTAGATGTGCTCCATAGATTCTATAGATATATTGAGCTGTCTTCCGAGACCAGTAGTAATTAATTTGTAATAGGTAGACATTTGTATATCGCTTAGTCCTCTTTCTATTCTTGAGATGTAGCTCTTCTTGGTGCCCGTGCGATTAGCAAGTTGTTCTTGGGTAATGCCAACATCTTTTCTGGCTTGTTTGAGCATTTCACCCAAACGAAAAGCGAGCGCATCAGTTTCAAATTTGTCGCGAGTAGCGGTTCCGTGCTTCCCGTATTTAACTTCAATGAGTTCATCGAGTGAGGTCAGTCCTCTTGTGTTAGATTTACTTGTTTGCATAATAACGTTCTCTTAGGCTTTGTGCTTTAGCTATTTCCTTCTTTGGAGTTTTCTGTGTCTTTTTTAAAAAGCAATTGGTCAATACTACAATGTTACCTGAATCAATGAATCCAAGTATTCGTATGCTCTTCGTTGCCGTGATCACTCGAACTTCGCATATACCTCCAGTATTTTTCAATGGTTTAAAAAACTTGGCCGGAACCTTTAGCTCATAGCGAATCATTTCCAACACATATTCTACCTTTTCTTGAACCTTTGGTTCTTGACGATAGTAAAATTTTAAAAATGAATCTGTGTAAAAGACAATGTTTCTAACCACCGCAAAGTTAACTAATTAGTTTACATGTTTGAATTTTCGGACACATGAGTTACTTGTTTTTTCCTAATCCTTTGAAATCATTGGACTTGTTTTGATTCGTCATGTTTTCCCTCAGCGCAGTGTCCAATGGACTTTCAATGGCCAGTACCGTATGCTTCGCCACATGGGTGTAGATCATGGTGGTTTCCGGTTTGCTGTGGCCTAGAAGTTCTTGGATGTATCTCATGTCTACCCCTTTTTCCAATAAATGGGTGGCATAGCTGTGGCGCAGCATATGAGGGGTGACGTGTTGGTGGATGCCCGCATTTTTCGCTGCCCGTTGTACAATTTTAGCAACGGAAGTAGGGCTGTATTGGTCGCTCTTTTGTCCTTCAAACAGGTAGGTAGTAGGTTGGTAAAAGTGGATGTATTCCTTGAGCAACGGATAGATGCTTTGGGGCAGGGGCAGCAGCCGTTCTTTGCCCCATTTCCCTTCTCTAACATGAAGAGAACTCCGCTCTAGGTTGAGGTCTTTGGGTTCTAAATTCAGGACTTCTCCGCGCCGCAGCCCGCAAGAGTAGAGAAAGGAGATAATGAGCCGGTGTTTCACATTTTGGGTGCGGGCTATCATTCTAATCACTTCCTCAACAGCAATCACTTTGGGTTTGGTTTGATTGGCTCGTGGGCGCACTAATGTATCGGGCTGAATAGGATTGTTAAAGTGCTGCAAGAGTAGCTTTAGGGCACTCACAAATTGGCGCTGCGTGCTGTTGGCCTGCTGAAAAAGATGGGCAGCGCGGTATTTGTTGATTAGGATGATGGTCAGTTCCTGGGGCGGAGTGGGGTGCTGGTGACTCAGAAGTTTACACATCATGTTCGTATAGGTGTTGATGGTGTTTTGAGCATAACCCCTTGCGTAAAGCATTTCTTGATAGGATTCTAGGTAGCTGCGCGTCTGTGGTTTTATATTTTGTATTAGGGTGAGTGAAAGCGGTTTTTTAGTGATAATCTCTAGGGATCCAAAGGGTTCAGCGGCTTCTTGCAACTTAACCCAATGCTCTTTGGAATAGGCCAGTAGCCAGCACTTCATCTCCTTGCGCCAAGTAGCGCCAATGCGATGCAACGCGCGGTTTAGGGGACGGTAGAAAGGGGTTCTCAAGGAGAAATACCTCCCTGAGGAATCGCGAAAATCGCCAATGGTAATGATGAAGTGCTTGGCCATGGGCTAGTGCATTTACCTATTAAGATGACTTCATCTTTTTGTACCGCTTAGCAATGTGAGCAAATAAAACTTGTACTTCTTTTTTGGGTAAGAATAAAACAGCGCGATAAGGGCGTTCCCATACCGCGCTGCTATCAAGTATTAAAGAGTAGTTTTAGATTTTTACGATTCTAAAGTTCTTTTCAAAGGAGCTGTTGTGGCACCGAACAAAATAGGTGCCAGATTCGTAGTGTTGCAAGGAAAGTCTTTTGGACAGCTGGCCTTGGTGCGTAATGACTTCTTGAATTAATGTTCTTCCCAAATAATCATAAACTTCTAGTTGAACATCTTCAGAGAGCGACTCGTTAGAGATAATTTCTATTGTAAATTCACCTTGAGTAGGGTTGGGGAAGAGCAAAATTTCATGCGTAAACCCGTCAATTTCCACTATTTCAATATTCGGAACCACGCGAACCCGCTCCGTGGATTCATATTGGCAAATATCTAAAGAGTCTTTGATGACAACATTGTAGCGCCCAATAGGTAAGCCAGTATAGGTAGCCGTAGAAGAGAAGTTGGTGCCGCCATCAATACTGTATTGGTAGGGTGGGATTCCAGAGGTTGGAAGGATACTAATGGAGCCGTCCGTTTGTGCGGTACCCGTAGCATTATTTACAGTGATGTTGGCAGAGACCAATGCGCAATTTTCAATCGTCACCATTTCAGTATACTCACAAATACCGGCAGCGCCTATTACTGAGATATAATAGATACCAGCGCCAAGGTTGGTAAAGCTGTTGGAATCTATGTAAGTAATCCCGTTGTCTATGCTGTAGAGGAACGGTCGAATTCCTGAGCTGGAATAGATCTTAATTTCTCCGTCACTTGCAGAAGGTGATGAGGTGTGGGTGATTTGAATTTGACCGTCTATCTCGCAGCCTGTGCCGTCGGGGCAGAAGACTTCACGGATCTTTTTACCAAATTTACCGTTGTTATTCAAAAGGGTGTCTCCCATGGGGTTTAACATAAAAAAGTAACCGTTGCCATAATCACAGCACATTCCGTCTCCATAGGAATCGTACATATACAGCGAATAACACTTGGTGAAATCCAAGCATATATTTTCTGCATAGGTTGAGGTAGAGCTGCTCAAGGACCCGTTAGCTACTAGTTTGCCGGAAGACTCTTCAATGACCTCCCAGGAGGTTTCTTCTGGGAAGTTATCAGGAATAATGTGCAAGGTGACCTGATCATAGTCCGTCGATGTTGGGGTTGGAGATGCAATGAAATTATTGGCAAAATCGCCGTCCATCTGTCCATTGACTTTCACCAGTTCTATGAGGACATTGCTCGTTGGTGCTTGGCTATTATCAATTTGAATAGTAAAGGATTCTTTCCCTTGGGGGGGGATAACCACATTTTTAGTGAATTGATTTACATTCACTCCATTGGCCAGTACTTTTATCTCAACACTGGTTAGCGCAATTGCTCCCTGATTTTTGACTACTACTTCGGCTTGGTATTCATTATTACAGACGGCAGAAAGTTCGCGTAGGATGATTTCTCCGTCTAATTGGTGGAGCTTACTAACAACAGCATCTAAGGTGTCGTTGTTGCCATAGGTATCACTGCTATTTGTGACAATACAAGTGATGGAATAATCGCTAATGGTGGAGAAATCTTGAGGAACACTAAATGTGTAGGTAGTGTCTTGAAAGGCCTTTATGGTGTCGCCTATTACAAGAGAGTCTACAAATAGTCCATCCACGTAGAGTGTGGCGGTAAAATCGTACATGTCATTGAGACCTGTGTTGGCAATTTTTGCAGCAATATATTCGCTATTTCCAAGTGTTGCGGAAGATTGCGGGTTGACAATCTCTTTGACACTCAAATCATAATCCCCTTTGACGTTAGACCAGAAAGAGACCCAAGGTCGGGCCTGTTTGATGGCTAGATCGTCGTCTTTGGTCACCTTGTATTCAATGTCCATACCAAACCCTTCCACACCTACTACGTCATACAGTACTTCAAATTCATCATGAATGGCACACATGTACTGACGCATGGAGTCAAGGTAGTTGTCTGCCATTACCAGCTGCCCCTGTTGCGCAAGGTTAGAGAGTCTCAGTACCACATAACCATTGCCCTGGGCAGTATCCTCAAACAAGAGTAATTCTTCGGGAACGGAATTGGGATCGGGATTGGTTATTAAGGATTCGCCTATCTGTGTGTTGAGATAAAAGGTGCTATCCGTATCGTAAATGGGGTCTATGGTTACCCCCACACCGTTGGATTTTTCATCCTTAAAGTTTGGATGGCAAAGCACACCCATGGCGGCAACAAAGTGGTCCACGCGGTAAAAGTCGCGTTCCTCAAAAGCGCGGAAGTTCCACATGCTTGCATATACCTGCTTGATGGACTTGGAGATGTGTCCTTCATCCGTATGTTGCGTTTTTGAGGTATAGAGCCCCGCGCCACTAAAGCCTGGTAGATCCTCATTGTTGGTACTTGAACGGCATCTTACGGCCGTTCCAACGGGAAATGCATCATGCATGGACTGCAGTGAATCCAGCATCCATTGAGGCATATTTGCTGCTTTAATGTCTTTTCTAAAATCCTTGAGGCGTTGCTTTCGGAAATCAATGTCATTGATGAATACGGGATTGGTCATCATCACTTGCGCTTCATTGTAGAAGTCGTTGTGTTTCATGAATTCATCGTAGTAGTAGAACGGAACACCAAAGCCATTAGGAATGGTTGGGGTGGGGAATCCAAAAGTGCGCATGGTGGCTACATTGGCACATTTTGCGCCAAAAGCAGCAGACATTGCAAAGGCTATAGAATCCAGCGGCATGATGCGTTCAATGCTCAAATCCCGTACGGGAATTTGAGGGTTGGTTGGTCGTAATTTATCGTACCAATCGTTAACCTCCTGCAGGGTAGCCGAACGAATCTGGAACGTTTCGTTTTCTGCCTTGTAGTAGATATAGCTGTTCAACAAGTTGGCTATGGAGTCTATGGATAAAGGGTCTTTAATGTAAGCGTTGGGAACATTGTCTTGTATGGCCCTTAGGTTTACGTGAGAAAGCGGCGTTTGAATCACGGAGGTAATGATTCCTCCCACTCTTGGTAGTGAATTCGGTAGGGCATTGTAGAGCACAATATCTCTTGATCCGGGTGTCTCACCAACGCCAACTTCCTTGAAATAGCCGTAGCCTTCCGCCTCGTGAAAGGGAATGTAATTAATGTCTGCAAATACGTCGGATTCAAGAACTACTTCAAATCTAGCACCTGTAAAACCGCTCGCATAGATGTTGTTATAGTCGTCTTCTCCGTCGGAACCAATGAAGTGATTCATGTTGTTCTGAAGGAACGGCATATTGGCCATCAAAAGCTCATAGGTGCGCTGGGTTTCTTGGAAATTGTATGCGTCGCCAAAGGAAAAGTTGAAAGAATAACTTCCAATAACGCCGTTTGGGTTGATTACATTGGGATTGTAGACAATTTCACCGGAGGAATCGTCCCCAATTACATTGGCATTGATAGCACCCCAAAAACCAAAGTGTACGGTATGCGTATTGCTGTTTATGAAATAAATCTGTGGATTGGGACCGTCTCTGTTGAGAATGCCAAATTTGACGTATAGCTGATTATCTAAAAAAGGCGCCCAACCCACGTTATTTACTGTAGCTAAGCTCATGAATGTCTGCGCATCAGGGATGGAGGTCGCACCGTCTATGAAGGCCACTGCAGGAGCATAATTTAGCGGTGCATCCGTGGGCATATTTTGGTATTCGGTAATATCATCTATGCCGTCGCCGTCCCAATCCCCTGGATTGGAAATGTCGTGTTCGGTAATGCTGTAGTTTGTTAAGGGATAGGCGGTGCCGGGTTCAGAAATAACCATGGTCCCGCTTACACCCATAGTGATGGAAGTGACCCAATTAAAGGTGGAGCTGTGTTGCGCATGGAGTAGGTAATACTTACCGGCTTGTCCTTGAATAGAAAGCTGGGCTTGACCTATGCTATTTACAGAATAATTGGTGATGGCAACTTGCGCAAAGCCGCATTGAATGCTCACCAGAGTAATGAGTAAGGCTAAAGGTTTTCGGAACATAATGGATAATATAGGCTGGGCAGCGTTAGGGTTCACATCTAAAAGAAGTGTGAAGGAGGTTTAATTGACGTTGGTCACCACAGACCACCACTTGGTAAATTCGGTGGTAAATAAATTCTTCAAAAGCGCCGATTTCTTGATCAACCAGTATTCCTGCTAAAACGCCAGTGGTATTACTGTGACCCGTAACGAGGGCGTTTTGCTTCAATTCTAGTAATTGTGATGAGAATTCTTTCAAGTTTGAGGTGCTGTAGGATTGAATGTTTAGCCCCTTGGCGCTTGCCGTTGGCTGCGCCGTTTGCTCCGTCCTTGAAAAGTTTGTGCTGTAAATAGCTTCTACATCAACTTCTTCTAAAAAGGCACTCAGGTGCTGTGCTCTTTCCGCCCCGCATTGGGTTAGAGGGGGGTCATAAGGGTATTCTGTAGATACCACTTTTTCGGAATGACGCACCAAATAGAGGGTGAAAATCTCCTTTTTTAATCCGGCACCAATGAGCAAATAGGAAACAAATAGCAAAGAAAAAAGGCGTGTAAATCTTTTCATCAGCAAGGTCTTTTGACGCTTAACCGAATGTACGTTTTTTGCAGCAACGTTGCAACGGACTGCCACATTTCCCCTTAACTGTTTAGTTTCATGCTGACCACCATGAGTTCAATGCTGGTTTCACCGCGGAAATGATTTTCTGTGAGAGAGGCTAATACGTCAAATGCCATTCCGTCTTTAAAGGCTTTTGCTTTATCTCCCTTTCCAAAGGCTATTCCTGAAAAGGTAGGTCCACCGTTTTGTTGCTTCACGTGGAGCTTGAGGTGTTTTCCACCGCCTACTGCCTTGGTAGAACCCGCATTGACTAAATTTTTTAGCAGAAAGATCGGAGCAGGGTTTTCGGGGCCGTGCGGGTCAAATTGTTTCAGTACACCATAGAACCTAGGCGTGAACTGGAAAAGGTGGGCCTGCGCATCGTAATACAGGTTCTGTTCCAATTGCTCAGGTTGCAAATTCTTTTGACAATAAGTTTCAAAAGCCTTCTTAAAGTGAGGAAGCTGACTTTCATGAAGCGTCATCCCCGCAGCATATTTATGTCCCCCAAATTGAATGAGGTGTTCCTCACAAGCCGACAGTGCTTCATAAAGGTCAAAGTCGGTCACAGAGCGTGCACTTCCTGCCAGCTTGTCTCCGCTTTTGGTCAATACAATAGTGGGACGATACCGCGTTTCTACCACCTTGCTGGCCACTATTCCCACTACGCCTTTGTGCCAATCTGCACGATACAGGACGTTGGAGAACGGAAAGCTTTCAGGGTCTAAAAGATCTTTGGCCTGATCAAACATTTGGTCTTGAACTTCCCTGCGTTCTGTATTAAACTGTTGAATGCGCTGGGCCAATTCAAGATTTGCTTCGGCCTTATTTGAACGGAGGAGTTCTACGGCCCTTAAACCACTTTCCATTCTTCCGGCAGCGTTAATTCTAGGCCCAATGGTGAATCCAAGATCTCTAAAAGTCAGTGTTGCTGGATTTTTAGCAGCAACCTCAAGTAAAGCTTGGATTCCCGCTCTGCACTCCCCGCTTTGTAAACGCTTCATTCCAAAATGGGCCAAAATGCGATTCTCTCCCGTAACATGAACAATATCTGCAGCAATGGAAACGGCGCAAAGATCAAGGTGAGGGTAGAGGAAATGTTCCAGAGAAAGCCCCCAGCGTGTGCAGAGTGCTTGACACAACTTGAAACCCACGCCGCATCCGGAGAGTTCCTTGTAGGGGTAGAGACAGTCGGGACGTTTGGGATTAAGAATGGCTTTTGCCAGCGGAAGTTCTTGCTCTGGACGGTGATGATCACACACTATAATATCTATACCTAGTTGCCGGGCATGGGCAATCTGGTCAAAAGCTTTGATCCCACAATCCAGGGCAATAATCAACGTAATACCCAATTCAGCTGCTAGGTTGATTCCCTCAAAAGACAAACCGTACCCTTCTTTATAACGATCCGGGATGTAAGGTTCAATGGGAAATTTACCTTCAAGAAAATCGCACATAAGTGCCACAGAGGTGGTGCCGTCCACATCGTAATCGCCAAAGATCATCACATGCTCCTTCTTTAACCGGGCTTGCTCAATGCGTTCTACGGCTTCCTCCATGTCCTTCATTCGGTAGGGGTCGTGGAGATGCTCTAGTTCTGGTCTAAAAAAACTTTTAGCTTCTTGATAGTCTTTAATTCCTCGGACAGCCAATACATGGGAAAGCAGCGAGTCTTTAGTTACGTCTACGGTTAAGATGGATGTAATATCGGCCTCCGGAGCCGGCCTCTGGCTCCAGCGCATCAACTTTCTTTTTTTATAAGTTCCGTCTGGTAATCTACGCTGTATTTGTGCACAAGGGCAAATAGCTCGTGGATAAACGCGGGGGACATGTGCTTGCTTTCGGCCCTAGAAGTTTGCTCTTGAACTAATTTTAGCCAACGTTCCATATGGAAGATGCTCAGCCCTTCACGCTCCTTGATTGCTGCAATATCCTTAACCTTTTCAAACCTCTTTTGAAGGACATCAACTATTTGATCGTCCAACACATCCAACGCTTCACGCAAGGTGGCGAGCTCAGCATTGGGTTCTAGTGGTACTTCGGTATGAATTTTTAAGGTTCGAATAATTTCCCCCAATCTGTTCGGTGTGACTTGTTGTAGTGGATCGCTTAACGCTACATCCGGGTTTCTATGAGTTTCAATCATCAATCCCTCCATTCCCAAGTCCATGGCCACTTGACTTACTTCATGAATCAGGCCACGGTCCCCGGCAATGTGGCTAGGGTCACATATGATTTTGATCTCTGGCATGAGCGCCCGTAAATCAAAACTATGCTGCCATTCCGGTTCATTTCTATAGTGGCTTTTCGCAGTAGAAAAGAATCCCCTGTGCACAGCGGCCACTCGTTCCGTTCCCGCTTGAAGAAACCGCTCAATAGCGCCCGCCCACAATCCTATTTCAGCGTGAATAGGGTTTTTGACAAGCACCGGAATCTTTACGCCTTTGAGTGCTTCGGCGATCTCTTGAACATAGAATGGATTTACGGTAGTTCTTGCGCCTATCCAAAGGACATCGGCCCCTTCTTTTAAGGCAAGTTCTACATGCTCGGCATTGGCAACTTCCACCGTAGTAGGCGTTCCGATTTCTTTCCCAGCATCAATGAGCCAGCGCATGGCCTCGCCGCCAATTCCTTCAAAGGAACCGGGTTTTGTGCGAGGCTTCCAAACGCCTCCTCTTAGCAATGAGACGGGTGCATGCCTTTTAATCTGCTGCGCTGTTTCTAGCATTTGTTCGGGACTTTCCACACTGCATGGACCGGCAATAAGGAGTGGACTAATCGCTGTTGAGTCGAACCATTCTTCAATGGACTGTGTATGAATAGTAGTCATAAACGATTAACCCTTTTCCTTGCGTTCTTGTTTGGTTTGGGCTCCAATAATTAGTACTATTTCGCCTTTAACTCCTCCGCGCTCCTCTACTTGAGCAAGAACATCAGCGGCTGAACCCCGTAGGGTTTCCTCAAATTTTTTTGATATTTCTCTGCTCAAAGCAATGGGTCGGTCGCTGCCACAAAACGCAACAATTTGGCCCAAGGTCTTGATGATTTTATGTGGGCTTTCATAAAGAACAACAGTGGAAGCAGAACTAGCAATCTGCTGAAGCTTGGATTGACGACCTTTTTTGGGCGGTAAGAACCCTTCAAAATAAAAGGTATCGCAAGGGAGTCCGCTGCTTACCAACGCCGGGACAAACGCTGTGGCACCGGGTAATGTGATTATTTCAATACCTGCTTCTACGGCGCCCCGAATGAGTAAAAACCCAGGGTCGCTAATGCCGGGCGTTCCCGCATCACTTACAAGGGCAATAGTGGATCCACCTTGCAGTTGGCTTATATACCGCTGAACCACCTTGTGTTCGTTGTGCATATGAAAGGACTGCTTGGGCGTTTCAATGCCAAAATGTGCGGTAAGCTTTCCTGTAGTTCTTGTATCCTCTGCAAGGATCAGGTCTACTTCTTTTAATACTGTAATAGCACGAAAGGTCATGTCATCAAGATTACCCACTGGAGTGGGAACAACGTAGAGCGTAGCAGACATCTTAGGCGAACCTTTGTTCTACGGCGGCCATAAATCGCTCAGCAGTTTCTTGGTAATCTGCCCAATGGTATTCTGGTGCAACATGAGTGTCCAGGAATTCCTGCGCCTCTGAAAGGCTTCCTAGGGTATTTAGTTGACTAACTACTCTATTAAAATCTTCGGCAGAACCGTCAAATAAGTCTTTTACAAAACCTATTCTATCATTCAATCCAAACTTTAATGCGTTGCCTGCTAATCGGTCATTGAGGCTTTTCTTTTCTCCTGTAAGTGCCTTTTCTGCAATACTTTCTTGCTGAAGTTCAGGGGCATCTTCCTCCAATTGATAGACCGTTCGTTCTTTGGTAACCTCTTTTAAAACAGGTTCCTCCGAGCGGGACACATTAGCTTTTTCAGCTTCCTCTTTTTCAATTTCTTCTGCAACATCCACCAAAGAGAGTTGATTATCTTCTTCCTCCTCAGTATTTTTTTGCGAGGGCTCTTCTGTGGTAACCTCTGTTTGGCTTTGAAGTGCTGCAATTCGTTCTTGAAGTTGAGCTTGAAGGTCTGCTTGAATAGCTTCCATCTGTCCTTGAATATGCTCTTCAGCAGCTAAAAGCGCAAATTCCTTGTACAATTCCAAAACGGTGCTTGCCGCATCAGCATTGGTTTTAGACCCCACCTTTTGTGCCAATTCCACCAATTCTGCTTCAATCTGCGTTCTCTTCTTCATAACCCTTTCTCCTAGATACTATATTATCTACCTTTAACGCTTTGAAAGTAGTATTAATCTGTTCTCATGTATCAAAGAGGTATAGAATTTAACCAACAAAAAGGCGGCTGGATAGAAGTAGTGTGCGGTCCTATGTTTAGTGGAAAGACAGAAGAGTTGATTCGCAGAATGCGCCGTGCACAAATTGCAGGACAGAAAGTTGAGATTTTCAAACCTGTATCAGACGTCCGTTATGACGATCAAGAGGTTGTAAGTCATGATAAGAATTCCATACCCTCTACACCCATAGAAAACTCGTCCAACATGTTGCTGTTGGCAGATGACGTTCAGGTGGTAGGTATAGATGAAGCTCAGTTTTTTGACGACGGTATTATTGAAGTGGCCAATGCCCTTGCCAACCAAGGTAAGCGCGTGGTTATTGCAGGACTAGATAAAGATTTTAAAGGCCGTCCCTTTGGGCCAATGCCTGACTTGCTGGCCATGGCAGAGTACGTAACTAAGCTTCACGCAATTTGTAGGCGCACCGGTGGCCCAGCCCATTTTTCATACCGAATAGTGGAAGGTGACCAAACCTTTCTTCTAGGCGAACAAGGCGAATACGAACCAGTTAGTCGCGTGGTGTACAATGAACTCAGTAAAATAAAGAGTGGCCATTAACGCCGCACATATTGCCACATTATCAGGTGCCAAATTACTGGGATCACAAGAGGCTTCATTTACGCAATTTGCCTTTGATTCACGCCGTATTCATAGTGCGCAACGCACTTGTTTTATTGCGCTAAAAACAGAATTTGCAGACGGTCACCGGTTTATAGACAGTGCCATTTCAAGAGGTGCAACCACCGTAATTTGTAGTCATGCGAAGTACGCACAAGAATATCCTTCAGTTGCGTTTATAATTCATCCGGAGCCAATTGAGGTATTAAAATCCTGGGGTGCTGAGCAGCGTGCCCAACTTCCTGGAGATGTTCTTGCGATCACCGGGAGCAACGGTAAAACCGTGGTTAAAGAATGGCTATACGAACTGTTGGGCGCACCTGAAGAGGTGCACAGAACACATGCTAGTTTCAATAGTGTATTGGGCGTGCCCCTTACGCTAAGCGCACTAGAGTCAAAGCATCAAAGCGCTATTATTGAGGTAGGAATAGATCGTCCGGGTCAAATGAAATCCCATGCAAAATTGGTCCAGCCCACACTTGGAATCTTCACTACACTTGGAGATGCGCACGGAGAACATTTTGAAAATGACCACAAAAAATTTCAGGAAAAGTGGAAGCTATTCTCCTCTTGTCGCTGTTTGGTTCTCAGTAGAGAGTCTTTTGACCTTGCCGTAGCCTTAAAACTTCCTATACCAGCAAGAACAATGATTTGGGGAAAGGGCGAAGCACTAGATCCAGAAAACATACCGCAGTGGCCTTTTGAAGGCGAATACCAAATCGCCAACGCAATGGCGGCCGTTGGCGGGGCATTGCTTTTGGGCGTTACAATGGAAGATATTCAAAGGCGCTTAGCCTTGTTACAGCCTTTGGAAATGCGCATGCAGTTGCGCGGTGCAAAAGACGGAGGGTACCTCTTAGAAGATACTTACAGCTCAGACTTAAATAGCCTTAGGTGGGCTTTGGAAGAATTGGCAAGTAGCGCGCCTACGGAAAAAAAGTGGGCTGTTCTAAGTCATATGGGTAATCAAGAGCGAACAGCACAGGCTAAAGAACTCGTTAAGAGTTACGCTCTAGACCGCGTTTGGTGGGTGGAGCAACCGGAAGATGTACCAGAACTTACAGCGAGCTTTGCCGGACTAGATTTGTCTAAAATCACAGTTCTTGTAAAGGGACAGCGGGCATTCAAATTAGAGCAATTTGCTGCGACGCTCCAAGATCAATACCACAGCACCTGGGCAGAAGTCAATCTTAGCGCTATGCGTAGGAACCTTCAAAAGTTTAAAAAGGTACTCAACCCTAAGACCAAGTTGATGGCTATGGTAAAAGCAGGAAGCTACGGTTCAGGAACCCTAGAAGTGGCTCGCTGGTTGCAAAGTTTGCATGTGGATTATCTGGGAGTGGCCTTTGCCCAAGAAGCTCTGAGCTTGCGTGCTCAAGGAATTAGTATGCCAATTTTAGTATTGAATGTTGATGCCCTTCAAATGCCCATGTTGGCTGCAGCAGGAACAGAAGTTGAATTATTCTCCCGTCACCAGTTAGATCATTGGCTTTCTGTAAAGCGCAATGAGGTATTGAAGGTGCATTTGAAAATAAATTCAGGAATGAACCGACTAGGATTTGCTCCGGAAGCAGTGTCGGATTTATTAAAAGAATTAGTCAATTATTCATCTGTAGAAATCGTTGGCGTATTTTCTCACCTTGCGGCAGCAGACAATTCATCAAAAGATACCTTTACGAAGCAGCAGCTTGAGGTATTTGAAAAAGTATCGGCTCAAGTAAAAGCCCAATTTCCCGCTGCCGTCTCTCATGTCCTAAATACCCATGGAATCCACCGATTTTCAGACGCTCAAAATGATATGGTACGTTTAGGAATTGGTCTTTACGGTGCAGGAACGTACAAGGGAATAGAGCCGCTTGAAGAGGTGATTTCATGGAAGTGTAAAGTGAGTCAAGTGAGCACCTTAGAAAAAGGAGATTTTGTTGGCTACGGACTAGCCTTTAAGGCAGAGAAAACCATGAAATATGCCACGCTACCAGTGGGATATGCAGATGGGCTATCCCGCGCCCTATCAGCAGGCAAAGGACGCGTTTTTATCAACAGTGAATCCTGTTCCATTTTAGGTAGGGTATGTATGGATATGTGCATGGTGGATGTAACTGCTCTAAAGGTTCAAGCAGGTGATGAGGTAGAAATCCTTGGTTCTAACCAAAATTCTACGGAGTTGGCAGCGGCAGCAGGAACCATTTCCTATGAGGTTCTTACAGGTATAGGTCCCCGTATTCCTAGGTTATACTTAAAAGATTAGTTTTTTACTTTTTAGAATCTTTGGAACACGAGAAAACATTGTATTTTCCCTCTATCAATATTCTAAAAATTAAGCTTCATGGATTACATTATCATTCCTCTTTCAACACTTGTGTTGGTTTATTTGGCGTATAAATCTGTTTTCACCGTAAAACAGAAAACCGCAATTGTTATTGAACGATTGGGAAAATTCCAGCGTATTGCACAGAGTGGCCTTCAATTCAAGATTCCACTAATTGATCAACAATCGGGAATGGTTAACCTTCGTGTCCGCGAACTACCTGTAAATATTGAAACTAAAACTAAGGATGATGTATTTGTCAATCTCATTGTATCTGTCCAATATTACGTGACTAATAATTCCGATGGTATTCGTAAAGCATTTTATCAATTTGACAATCCGGAAGCTCAGATTCAGTCTTATGTATTTGACTCCATTCGTTCAGAGGTTCCAAAACTCATTTTGGATGATGTCTTTAGTGAAAAGGATAAGATTGCTGTTGCCGTTCAGAGTGAATTAGCCGAAACCATTTCTGGCTTTGGGTATGAAATTGTAAAAGCACTGGTTACGGATATTGATCCTGATTCTAAAGTCAAGAATTCCATGAATGAGATAAATGCCGCTAAACGCTTAAAGGAAGCAGCAAAAGAATATGCAGCGGCAGAAAAAATTAAGGTTGTTGCAGCGGCAGAAGCAGAAGCAGAGAGCAAGAAGCTGCAAGGTGAGGGGATAGCGAATCAGCGAATAGCTATTGCCAACGGATTAAAGCAATCTGTAGAGGAAGTGCGCGGTGCTATGGAAGAAGGTACCACAGGACAACATGTGATGAACATGCTCTTTATGACCCAGCATTACGATACTATAGGCCGTTTAGCTGATAATAATGTAAGTACCATATTCATGCCTTATTCCCCTGGCACTGTGGGAGATTTACAAACGCAGATTCAATCTGGTTTACTTGGTGTTGAAATGCTCAAAGAAGCCAAAGAAAAAGCGCCTAAGGATGTCTAATGCTTTCGAATAAAGGTGATAAATGAGATCAGGAAGGTAGCTCCCTTTCTTCTCTCAAGGATTGAAGGGCAGTAAGACCTACCAAAAAAGTGATAAGCAAAGCGCCAGCCTGCTTGTCTAATAAACTCTCAGTGGTACCGCTAATTAATATTGCAAGCCAAGCATAGCGCAAGGCACCGGTGCTGCTTGCGATGCCCCAAATAAAGATTCCAAGAAGAAGGAACACTGCAACTATGCCGCCTTCTACCCAACTTTGAATCCAAATACAGTGGAAATCGTACATGAATTCATCCAGCCTGTAGGGTTCCTTACCACGGTAAAAGGTGGCTTCTAGCGCGCTTAGGTTTTCATGTAATTCCATTTCTCCAGCGCCATTTCCAATACCTATCCATGGGTGGTTCGAAATAATTTCACCGCCCGCTTGCCAAATAAAAACTCTATGATTCGTCTGTTTACCGTCCACTTTGCCTTGAAGACTTCGGACTTCATTGCGCAGGTCTATCATTCTTCCGCGAGGTCCCGGCAGTGCAGTAATTAAAAGAGCGCCGGCGGCAAGGGATGCAACAGCTAAAAAGATCGTCTTTTTGCGCTGCTTTTTGTTGTGGTTACCGATTTCTATAAATCGAGCTACAAGAGCAATGGGAACCAAGAGCAAGTGAATTCTCGAACTCAACACAATAATCCCCAACAACAACCAAAGTACAGCCGTCGCCCTCATTAGGCTGAGTCCATAGGTATTACGCCAAATTTTGCGCTCTAGAATCAAGGCTGCCAGGAAGATGTATAGACTTTGAAAATGCAGGCCTAGGCGACCACCAAGTTCAAAATCTTTATAATTGACCCAACCGTTTAAATAGAGGCTCTTACAAAAGATGATAGTCCAAGCCAAAACAGTCGCCCAAGCAAAAGTTTCCATCCATCGCTCCACCCATATATTGGCATTCTTTAGATGAACAGAATGCATCAAAACACCCATGACAGCAATGGGCAATACCATAACAAGGTCCGCCCATCCTGCCTGCCTGTATCCGCTCCAAATAATGCTTAACACTTGCCAAATAGCGAAGGCTAGAAATAATACAATCGGTGCTAGGCGAACATTCTTGGTATCTGCTAATAGGACGCCAATTGCCATAAGGATTAAACCATAGACGGGACTGAGCCAAAGTAAGGCGAAGGGCAATAAAGCTGCACCAGCTGCGCCTGTATAGTGCAAATAAGAACTTTGCTTTATCATGGATTACTTAACGCCCAACAGCTCGTTCATCGTATCTTCATTCAAAAGAATACTTGCCGCGGTGTTAATTTGAATATCATTTTGAAGGCCTCGTGCAAGGGTACCTTCAATTCCAAAATGCTTTTGCACTAAAAAGTCTTCCAGATACTCTTTAATTTCAATGTGTTGATCTTGTAGCACCAGACCTTTCCGCTCTTTTACTTTATCTAGTAGGATTGCTATATCCTCATTTTCTAAATAGTCTAATTGGGCAGTTGCCTCACTCAATTTCTTTAACCTGCGTTCACCTAAGCTCTCAAATGTAAAATCATTTGTTTTTAGAAAGCCTTCAAAATTATTCCATTGAGAATCACTAAGTATGAATGATTCAGGTTCTGCTGTTTCCATTTCTTTAAGAACAGTAGCGGCAAATTTCAAATCAAGTCCTTTAGCACCCATGGCAGCTACAAATTCCGGGTAATATTCGTCTGTCAACGTAGAGTCTGGGTGAACACCGTCTCCGTCTACTACAGGTCTTCCATTATGTGTAGCAAATTGCTGTTGAGCTGCTTTTGCTGTGCGTTTGCCGTTTTCATCTCTGTTATAATTAACCTTTTGGATGCAGCGCCCGGATGGTGTGTAGTATTTTGCTACAGTCACTTTCATTTGCGCTCCAAAAGGCAACTGCCTAATCTGCTGCACGAGCCCCTTTCCAAAGCTTTTTTGCCCAAGAACCACACCCCGGTCTAAATCCTGAATAGCACCGGCTACAATTTCACTAGCAGATGCACTACGTTCATCCACAAGCACAGCCAATGGAAGATCGGTAAAGAGGGACTTGCCCGTTTTGTAATAAACATCTTGAATCTTTCCGCTGCGCCCGCGAGTACTGACTATGGTATCTTTGGTATCGCTGAAATAGCTTACAATTTTTACAGCAGCCATCAACAAACCGCCTCCATTTCCTCTGAGGTCAAAAATAATTCCTTTGGGGTCTTCCTTTTTCAGTTCAAGCAGCGCATTACGCACCTCTGACGCCGCAGATGCAGTGAAACCATCTAAATACAAATAGCCAATTCCATCCTTTCTCATGCCATAAAAGGGGACAGCCTTCGTTTTAATATTTGCCCGGTTGAAAACAAAATCCAGTTCATTTCCGCCGCGTTCTATGACCACTTTGACCTCACTATCTGGCGTGCCTTTTAAAAGGGAACTCACTTCGGAAATAGAAAAATCGCCAATTTTGGTATCGTCTACTTTTTTCAGAATATCTCCAACCTGGATTCCTGCTTTTTTAGCAGGACCAATATTGTTGAGGTCAGAGATATAAATGGCTCTTTCAATCTTTTGTATGATACAGCCAATGCCACCGTATTCTCCTGTTTGAAGTAATCGTACATCTTCTATTTGATCTTCGGGGTAATAGACCGTATATGGGTCCAATTCCTTTAGCATCCCTTTGATAGCAGACCCAACGGCCTGTTCCGCACCAACATCTTCTACATAGCTCGTTTGTACTTGTTTTAATACTGCTGTAAACACCTCCAATTGTTTACTCGTCTCAAAGGCATCATCTGTAGAGGCGCTCATTAACAAAGCAGCACCCACAATTACTATCCAAAGGGAAAATCTATTCTTCATGGTTCAATTCCTTTTTTCTTTGTTTTTCATAGGCCTCAAGCAGCTGTAAATAACCTGCTTGAAGAAAAGCATAGTCGTTTAGCCTATTTCCTAGGTAACGCAACGACCAAATTTCACTCCTTCCACTATTAAAAATCGCGGGTTTATTCAATCTATACAGTTCACGCATTTGCCGTTTCATTTTATTGCGATCTACTGCCTTCTTAAGACCTCGCTTTGGTGCCAATATGGCTACTTTTCGCTGCAATCCCGGTTCTAATTCAGCTTCTATGTATCGTAAGGAGAACGGGAAAGACTTTACGCCACGACCTGCCGAGTGCAACTCATCAAAGTGCTCCTTCTTTGTCAAATGTTCTTTTTTGGGAAAACTGTAACGCATAAAAAAAGCCCGGCGCACGCGCCGGGCCCTAAATTTACAATATATCTTACTTTTTATTAGCTACTTTCATGTAGTCGCTAATTGCCTTAGTCATTGATGGTGCATCCGGCGTAGGTGCTGGAATATCCACAATTAGACCGTTAGTTTCTGCTTCTTTTTGAGTAGTGGGTCCAAAACAAGCCAAGCGCGTATTGTTCTGCTTGAAGTCTGGGAAGTTTTCATATAAACTCTTAATTCCAGATGGCGAAAAGAACACTAATACGTCGTAAAAGACATCCTCCAAATTGCTCAAATCGCTAACAACGGTATTGAATAAAATAGCCCTTGTATACTCTATATTTGCTTCTTCCAGCGCCTGTGGAATAGAAGGCTTTAAGCTATTAGAGGAAGGCATCAAAAACTTTTCGTTCTTGAACTTCTTCAATGTTGGAATCAATTCTTCAATTTTCAGATTGCCGTGATAAATTTTACGCTTGCGGTATACCACGTATTTCTGTAAATAATATGCGATTGCCTCAGAAATACAGAAGTAGCGTGTATCAGGGCTAATTTGAACACGCATTTCTTCACACATCCTGAAGTAATGATCTACTGCGTTTTTGGAAGTAAGAATAACATTTCTGTATTCTCTAATCTGAATTTTGTCCTTACGAAAGTTAGATGCCGTGACTCCTTCTACGTGAATGAATGAACGAAAATCTACGTCTACTTTGTGTTTTTCAGCTAAAGTGAAAAAAGGGTGTGATTCGGTAGTAGGCTCTGGTTGTGACACCAAAATCGACTTTACTTTAGTTTGCCTTTCTGCCATGTGTGTTAGTTGACGAACGAAAAAATTAATACTAGTTCGAGCGTGCAAAGGTACAAAATCGAATAAAAACGACTCCCCATATTGTCGATATTTTGCAGAGTCGGGCTGGTAACTACATGGCAGAATAATCCAAGTACATGTCCAGCAACAATAATGTAAAAGTTTACCTGACTGCTTCCATGGAATACAAGTAAATTAACGAGAATCCCCACAGCTATTGATGCATAGGTAAAACTAGCAACTAAAAACCCTTGGGTTGAATGGAATTTAGGTACTCCCATTCGAAGAGAAAACAATGCGCTCAAAAGTAAGGTACCTGTTATTCTAAAAAACAAAAGCGAAAGAACGGCTCCCATGCAAAGCCATGGGTTTAAGTCTATATCAACGGCAAAAGAGACAATTAAAGAAAAGCTTGCACACAGAATCAAAGAAAATAGGAGTTTACCAATTCCTCCACTGCCTTCAAATTCCTTAAACTGTAAAGTAGACCAATGTTTAAACCCCAAAGGATATGCACCTCGAAACACTCCGAGCACTCCTATGAATACAATAATCAACCATTTTAAGTCCATTCAGGACGTAAAGTTACTGCAAAAGGACGTGCTTCATTTGAACGATGCCTTGAGAATTTACAGCTTGAAGAATATAGGCTCCGCTTGGAAGGCTACTAACATCTAACTGAATAACGTTATCCTGAACACTTGAATAAAAGTCTAGGTCTAAAAATCTGCCAAGCGTATTGTACAGGCGAACCTCCGCTAGATCTGGACTGCTAATAGTGAGTAAATTTTTTGCTGGATTTGGCCACACCTTCAGAGCTTGTATTGCAGATTCTGTGAGTTCAAAAGGAGCACCTCCTCCTTTATAAAGTGTTTTTGAAGTCGTTACTACATAATCACCTGAAGCTTGGCTATTGCCATTAGTAAAGTTTACGGCAGCATATACCGTAACACTGTCAGGAAAGGTTGTTCCGTCTACATCAAACGTCCAAAAAATACTGTCGTTTGAAACGGAGGTACCGCTGTTAGTGTGAGTGATGTAGTCGCCCACATTTTTAGCCCCTGTTCCCGGGCTTGAGGTAGCTAATTGATTGCCGCTAGCATCTTCAACACTAGCCATAAAACCTACCTTGGTGGAAGACCCATTGGGTTTCACTCCAAGGGTAATGGTCATGGACAAACCGTCGTAAATACTGTCCGTTGGAGCGGTGATGGCTATGACTTCGTTGCCAGTGGCACTTCCTCCTCCATGGCAGTAGGCAGAAGAACAGGTCTGACCGTTATCACCAGGTGAGCCGCTGCTGGCACTGGGTGCACCGCCGCTATAGGTGTAAGAATAAGTTGAGATGCCAAGGAAGGCTAGAATAAAGAACGTTTTTTTCATTTGATGTATGGTTTAAGGAACAAGTAAAACTCTTGGTTCAATTTATAACAATAATTATTCTTTTGTGTTTATTTTCACACCACTCAAACAGAAACAAAAAATGACAGATTTATTCCAACACCCGGACTACTATCAGTTAGATGAATTACTAAGCGAAGAGCACAAAATGATTCGCGATTCAACTCGTGAATGGGTTAAACGAAGTGTTAGCCCAATTATAGAGGATTTCGCACAACGTGCTGCTTTTCCCGAGCATCTTGTGAAAGAAATGGGTGAGGTAGGTCTTTTTGGCCCCTACATTCCTCAAGAATACGGCGGAGCTGGCTTAGACCATATAAGCTATGGTCTAATGATGCAGGAAGTTGAGCGTGGAGATTCTGGAATTCGCTCCACTTGTTCTGTGCAGAGTTCTTTAGTGATGTTTCCAATTTTCGCATACGGCAGCGAGGAACAGAAAAAGCGTTTCCTTCCAAAATTAGCAACTGGAGAATTCCTTGGTTCCTTTGGTTTAACTGAGCCAAATTTTGGTTCCAACCCAGGTGGGATGACAACTAATTTCACCGAAGATGGCGATCATATCATTTTAAATGGAGCTAAAATGTGGATTTCCAATTCACCTTTTTGTGATGTTGCTGTAGTTTGGGCTAAAAATGAATCGGGTAGAATTAAAGGGGTAATTGTAGAGCGCGGAATGGAAGGTTTTACAACTCCAGAAACCCATAATAAATGGTCACTTCGTGCGTCTTCAACAGGTGAACTTGTATTTGACAATGTACGCATACCCAAGACCAATATTCTTCCAGGTCGTGACGGTTTAGGTGCTCCTTTATCTTGTCTAGATAGCGCTCGTTTTGGTATAGCATGGGGCGCCCTTGGTGCAGCAATGGATTGCTATGACACGGCACTTCGCTATTCGAAGGAAAGAATTCAGTTTGGGAGGCCAATAGCCGGCTTTCAATTGCAACAAAAGAAGCTGGCAGAGATGATCACAGAAATTACTAAAGCTCAATTATTAACTTGGCGTTTAGGGATTCTTAAAAATGAGGGAAAAGCCACCTCTCCGCAAATATCTATGGCCAAGAGAAATAATGTTGATGTAGCCTTAAAAATAGCGCGTGACGCGCGTCAAATGTTAGGTGGAATGGGGATTACTGGAGATTTTTCCATCATGCGACACATGATGAATTTGGAGTCTGTAGTGACTTATGAAGGCACGCATGATATTCACTTATTGATTACCGGATTAGACATTACTGGAGAAAATGCCTTTGTATAATTAATTGGTAATTCTAATGATGTTTACCCCGTCGTAAGTGCATCTGTACTCTTTCACGGGAAGAAGATAATTAGTGTCCAAGCTTTGCCCATCCAAGAGTTGATACTCGTGTTGGTCACAGCCACAAGTAAAATAGAAATTGCCGCTACTGCTTTCTAGTACCCCACAACCGTCGGCCCAATGAGCTGGACAGGCTGCTTCATAGGCCGCAAAATCATAAAATTGACCTTCAAAATATCTCCTGTACACCAGAATACCTGCATGCCCAGCGTTAGGCAATAAAAGCTGACCTCCAACTATCGTTAAATTAAAGCTTGAAGGGTCACTAACATAGATAGTTTGGTCGACAAAAGGTTCCGGAATATCATATTGTACGGCAGAGGTATTGCAAGCGCAAAGTAGCCATATAGCCACAGTGGTCAATGCTAAAGTCTTGTTTTTCAACACATCAACAATTTTCTTCATGGCGCGTAAGATAGCGTGAAATGTTTGTTAAATCTCCGGTTCTGATGCTTATATTTACAACCTTATAACGCTAAAAAAAGCCAGTATTTATGGTCAAAAGAATACTCTCGCTTATTATGGTCTTTGCAGTAGCTCTTAGCTACGGGCAATCTCGTCCAGGTTCTTTCAAGGGAACGGTAAAGGATAAGCGCACAGGCGAAGTCATTCCATTTGCAACAGTAATTGTCAAAGACAAAGACGTTGTTATTGCTACAGGAACGACTGATTTCGATGGAAAGTATAACATCAATCCAATTAATGCAGGTGTATACAATCTCACTTGTAATTTCATTGGGTATGCAGATTTTAATCTAAACGGCGTTACCGTCTATTCTGGTAAACCTAAGGTCGTCAACTTTGACATGACTGTAGAAAGTACCATGATTACAGAGGTAACGGTTATTGCTAAGGAGGAACTGATTGAAACGGGTAAAACCTCTGATATCGTAAGTTCGGAGGAGATTAAAAATCTGCCTTACCGTAACTTAAGTCAAATCGTTGGTACAACTGCAGGGGTATTTCAACAAGACGGTAGTGGCTCATTTAACGTGCGTGGGTCACGTTCTTCTACCAATGTTATTTTCATTGATGGAGTTAAAGTCCGCGGAGACGTTAACCTTCCTAGAGATGCCATCTTGCAAACAGAGGTGATTACTGGTGGGGTTCCTGCACAATACGGTGACGTTACAGGTGGTGTAATCTCAACTACCACTAAAGGTCCTGCTCCGTATTACTTTGGTTCTTCTGAAATTTTGACCAGCTCAGCATTTGATCCGTATCACTACAATTTGGGAGCCTTAACACTTGGTGGACCCATTATTAGAAATAAAAAAACAGGACAGCCAATTGTGGGTTTCCTTCTTGCATCTGAATTTCAATATAATAGAGACGGATCGCCACGTTCAATGACTACTTGGAAAGTAAATGATGATAAATTAGCTGAGCTTGAGGCTAATCCACTTGTACCTGCTTCATCTGGTTTTGGTGTGCTCAATTCAGCAGATTTCTTAACCCAAGATGATCTTGTAGGTCAGAACTTCCGCGAAAATGTTGCTCGGACAGCAGTTCGTGTTTCGGGGAATCTAAAATTTGTGACTAGTGAAAAGACTACCTTAACCCTTGGGGGGCGTTACAATATGAATCAGGGTAGAAACGGGAGTAGATTCAATGAGTTGATGAATTATGGTAACAATTCAGAATCTTTCTCACAAGACTGGTCCACTTATGTTCGCTTCCAACAGCGTTTTGGAAATCCATCGGATACTTCAAATTCCTTAATTCGTAACGCATTTTATACCATTCAAATGGATTTTACGCGTAATGAAAGGCTATCTCAGGATGCGCGTCACAAAGACAATTTATTTGCATATGGACATATAGGAAATTACACAACCACATATAGACCGCTATACGTTCAGGGTTCAGACACCATTACTGACCCAAATGATGTTAATTATGGTAAAGTAATGGATGCCTACACGTTGGCAGTTTGGCAAAGCAGGGGGGTAGATTTCACTCCTGGACAGAACAACCCAGTACTTGCGAATTACACCTCTAGTTTCTATGATTTTGTAGACCAGAGCTTGATTTTCAATTCAGCACGATCGCTTGAAGATATTCGTGCCGGCGGTGGCTTGTTAAACGGGGATCAGCCTTCTTCAGTCTACGGGCTTTGGGGTAACGTTGGGTCAAACCAAGCGTCTTATGGTAAAACATTAAACGATCAATTCCGAATTACGGCTTCCTCCACCTTTGATATCAAAGACCACTCTCTAATAGTAGGTGTGGAATACGAACAGCGCTTTGACCGTTCTTACTCTATTGGTGCTCGTGGTTTGTGGACTTTGATGCGTCTGCTCCAAAATGATGCGATTAGAGAATTGGATTTAAATAATCCAATAGCTTCCTATAATAACGGAGTATTTCAAGATACGTTGAATTATCCGCGTCTCTTTGATGCCGATAAACCAAGAACATTCGACCGCAACTTGCGCGAAAAGCTAGAACTCGATCCTAATGGTACAGATTGGTTAGATATTGATTCGTACGACCCTTCTACCTTTTCACTAGATATGTTTTCTGCGAACGAATTATTGAACATTGGTTCAAGTCAATATGTCTCCTACTTTGGTTTTGATTACTTAGGTAATCGATTAACCACTCGTCCGTCTTTGACAGATTTCTTTGCCACAGATGCTCAAGGTAATTCTCAGCGTTTGGTGGGTGCATTTGAGCCAATTTACATGGCAGGTTATATTCAAGACCAGTTCACCTTTGAAGATTTGTTCTTCAATATTGGTGTTCGTGTGGATCGTTTTGATGCAAACCAGCCGGTACTTGCAGACCCATATGTGCTCTATCCTGTTTACACTGTAGGAGATCTTGATGCCACTTCATTGGCTGGATATGATGTGCCTGCGGGTATGGGTGAAGATGCCGTGGTTTACGTTGACGATCAGGAAAACCCGTCTTCTATTGTTGGATATCGTGATGGGAACACCTGGTACACTTCTGCTGGGGAAGTGGAAGCTAACCCTAAAAATATTGCTGATAAAAGCGGTGGTATAAAACCGTTTTTAATCAATCCGAGCATTGAAGACCAAAAACTAGCGGTAAGTGCAAACGAAAGTTTTAAGGATTATACTCCTCAAGTGACTGTGAGTCCGCGTATTTCATTCCAATTCCCAATTTCTGACGAAGCTGAATTCTTCGCACATTATGATATTATGGTTCAGCGTCCAGATCCTGGCGTGAATAGAATGAATCCCATTACCTATCTCCAATTGGAAAACGGAGATAATGGAAATCTCCTCGCCAATCCAGATTTAAGACCTCAACGGACTACCGATTACGAAATTGGTTTCCGTCAGAAACTAAGTGATAATAGCGCATTGAAGCTGAGTGCTTTCTACAGAGAAATGCGCGATATGATGCAGTCATTCAGTTTTACTGAAGCTTATCCAGTAACCTACATTGCCTTCGGTAATTTAGATTTTGGAACCGTTAAGGGGTACACCATGCAGTACGATTTACGACGCACGGGTAACGTAAGATTAAACGCGAACTATACGCTTCAATTTGCAGACGGTACGGGTTCTAGCTCCACTTCTGGTGCAAATATTGCACGTTCCGGGCAACCAAATTTGCGTTACATTCTCCCATTAAACTTTGATTCACGTCACCAGGTAGTGATGAATATGGATTACCGTTATGGAGGGGGACCGGCGTACAACGGTCCTGTGTGGTTCGGGAAGCGCGTTCTTGAAAATGCAGGTTTAAATGTAGTATTGAATGCGAATTCAGGTACGCCTTACACGAGACGTTCACTTGCCTTTGGTTTGACTGACGGTACAACGCCAATTACCGGAAACATCAACGGCTCTAGACTACCATGGAGTTTCCGAATTGACGCAACGGCCAATAAAATGTGGAACTTTAATGAGGGCCCCTTCAGCAATTTTGAGATTTATGCTCAGTTGTTGAACGTGTTGAATACACAAAACACGCTAGGGGTGTATTCGTATACTGGTTCGCCTAGTGATGACGGTTATTTATCTTCACCTCAAGGACAAAACGCCATTCAGTTTCAGACAAACGCCCAGTCGTTTGCTGATTTGTATAATATAAGTTTAGCAAACCCCGGTTTATTCAGTCTGCCTCGCCGTATCCGATTAGGCTTACGAGTAGGACTATAATTCTAAAAGCATTCGAAAAATAGCATATGAAAAGAGTATTTCTCCTTTTACTATCCGCCGCTTTTGCACTCCCGCTTTCTGCACGCGAAGTGCAGGGCGTGGGCAAAAATTCCGGTGCCGCCAATTCCGGTTCAATGAAAACAGTCGAAGAACTTTGTCAGCCTTCTAAGGCGCAGAGTGATTTGAGTATTAATAATGTACGAGCAACCATTTTAGGTGGTGGTGATATGTGGTGGGATTTGAACACTGCGCGTTACGAAGTGCCAAAAGGCTCGAATAAACACTCCATGTTTGCAGGTTCACTTTGGCTTGGTGGAGTTGATGAAGGAAATCAATTGAAACTTGCCGCAATGACTTACCGCCAGTCGGGTAACGATTATTGGCCAGGTCCTTTGACCACTGACGGAACGGCCTCTACTAACAAGGAGGTTTGTGACAGATACGACCGTCACTGGATTGTTTATAGAGAAGATGTGGATGTTCACAAATCTTGGTTAGAGTGTTTAGCAGATCCAAATTGTGATGACGCAGAACTTTTCCCCGGATATGAGAGCCAGATTCCTCAAAGCATAAAAGATTGGCCGGGCAATGGTGTGAATGGTGAATTACCATATCAACTGGCACCATTTATTGATCGCGATGGCGATGGAGTATACGATTATCTAGTAGATTATCCGGCTTACGATATTGACAAGGAATACGATTGTAGAGATAAAGAAACGGATGTGTTATATGGTGATCAAACCATATGGTGGGTGTACAATGATCGCGGTAATGTGCATACAGAATCACAAGCGGGTGCCCTAGGATTTGAAATTCGTGCACAAGCCTTTGCATTCTCTACGAATGATGAGGTTAACAATATGACCTTTAACAATTACCGAATCATTAATAGGTCCACATTCCGCTTGACAAATACGTACTTCTCAACTTGGTTTGATCCGGATTTAGGAAATTATACGGATGACATCATTGGTTGCGATATAGCTCGTGGTTTGGGGTACTGTTACAATTCTGATACAGATGATGAAGGCGCATTGGGTTATGGTTTAAATCCGCCTGCTGTAGGTTTCGATTTCTTCCAAGGGCCTTTTGCAGATTATTATGATGGATTAGACAATGACCGTGACGGATGTGTTGACGGTGTTCAAGATCCTGAAACTGGACTTTGTGTAGCAGAGGATCCGTCTACAGGCGTGAATGAGCGTATTATCATGAGTCAATTCATGTACTACAACAATACCGCTTCAAATATTTCAGGTAATCCGGACAATGCTACGCATTTCTATAACTATATGCGTGCTCTTTGGAAAAACGGTTCAGAGTTAATTATAGAAACACCATCAGGGCCAGGTAATTTAGGAAATGGTGATGGCTTTGTTGCTTCTGGTAATGGAACGCCTACACGATTTGCTTACCCTGGAATGTCTTACGATACTACAGGCGCATACCCACCCTATAGCCCTGTGGATTGGTGGGAGAGTCCTGCGAATAAAGAGGATAAGCGTGGTCTTCACAGTGCAGGCCCATTCTCCTTGGCGCCAGGTGCCCTTAATTTTGTAACAACAGGGGTAGTTTGGGAACGCGACCTTATTAATAATGATCTTTTCGCTTCAGTGGAGAAAGTGATTATTGCGGATGACAAGGCACAAAAACTATTTGATAATTGTTTCCAAGTATTGAACGGTCCGGATGCTCCAGATGTCACTACTCAGGAATTGAATCGTGAACTTATTTTGAAATTGACTTACGGTCCAGGATCAAACAATGCCGGTTACAGTTACCGCGAACGCGATCCACTTATTACGGTTAGCCCAGACGACCGCGATTCAATTTTGAATGCCAATCCAGATTACTTTGATTACAAATTTGAAGGATTTCAGGTTTTCCAACTTGCTAATTCTGATGTAAGCATTTCGGATATTTATGATCCTACACAAAGCCGTATGGTTGCGCAATGTGATATTAAAAATGATTTAACTCAACTCATCAATTGGGAGGTAGATCCAGATATGAATGCATTGGTTCCTCAGGATATGACCTTACAATCAAGCAACTCTGGAATTTTCACATCGTTTAAGATTAATGAAGATCAATTCGCTACGGGTGATCGTACCTTAATTAATCATAAAGAATACTACTTTACTGTAATAGCATACGGTCAAAATCAGTATTTGGAGTTTAATCCAATTACTGCAGCTGGCGGTCAGAAGATACCATTCTTGGCTGGACGGCGAAATATAAAAACCTATACAGCTATTCCTCACCAAATTGATTCTGAGAAAGGCGGTACTATACAAGTAGCGGAATACGGTGATGGCCCAATAATCCGACGTATGGACGGAGTTGGTAATGGTGGAACAGAATTAGAATTATTACCTGAAGAAGTCACTGCAATTTTGAATGGGAACTCAAGTGGTCAACCATCCTACATGGGCGGAATGGGACCAGTCGCCATCAAAGTGGTAGATCCCCTTGAGGTTAAAGATGGTGAATACACCCTAACATTTAGTTCAGCAAATGCAAATGCGAATTGGCAAATCACAGATGCATCAGGGAATATAATCGTGGAATCGGACACAACTATTTCTTTCTATAATGAACAAATTATTCCAGACCTAGGTCTTTCAGTAGCCGTACAGCAGGCACCTGCGCCGGGTGGAGATGACGAGGGAACATATGATAACGGTGTTATTTTCTCTGAAATCATTTACGATGACCCTTCAAAAGAATGGTGGGCTGGAATTGAAGACGATAAGAGTTACACGCCTTACAACTGGATTTTAGCAGGTACAAATAGTTTTCCAACTGAAGAACCGGCTACGCTTTATCCAGATCAAGATGGCGATGCTAAAGGGTATTTTGAAAATATCGTTAACGGAACTTGGGGACCGTATATGTATGCCTCTGGAAATAACCGTTTAGATGTCAATGGCTATTCAAATTTTGGTATGGGTCCAACGGTAACTATTGGACGTAATCTAAATGATGCTAGTGATTTACATTCTGTTGATATTGTATTCACTGAGGACCGCAGTAAATGGACCCGCGTGCCAGTATTTGAGATGGCTGAAGAGGCTGCCTTAAGTGAGCACGGTGATAAGAAGTTGACTCAACGCCAAGATACTTCATGGACGTTGAACAACGGTAAGCTTGAACAAGACGCAAATATGGCGCCAGGCTGGTCTTATTTCCCCGGTTATGCAATAGATGTTGAATCTGGTAAGCGCCTTACAATGGCCTTTGGTGAGAATTCTTGGTTACCAGGTCAAAATGGTAATGACATGCTTTGGAATCCAACTGATTTGCAGTTCCTGCCACCAGGAAATACCGTGAATGGAGGATATGTATTTGGCGGTCAGCATTACATCTATGTGTTCGCAGACGAAGACCGAATTCAAGGCGATAATGTTGATTTGAGTTACACTGGTCCAAATCCAAACAATTGGCCTATTAAAGACTTGATGGAAAACCTCGTTCAATCCGGAGGGCTAGGAAATATTGCTCGCGCTAATTTCTGGAGAGCATGTCGCTGGGTTGGAATGCCTACTCTTCGTAAAGGTTTAGATTTTAACCCTTACACGGAGCTCCCAACAGAGACTAGAATAAGAATTCGTATGAATTCGTCCTACCAAAACAAGGAATTGGCTGATGCTCCAAATGGAGGTGTTCCTCAATTCCAGTTTAATACTTCAAACATTGCTACAAGAACGTATGAGAGTACAGTAGGTTCTAGCGCTTTAGAAACTATACGCGTTGTTCCAAATCCGTATTACGGATTCAGTTCATACGAGGCGTCTCAATTGGATAATATTGTTAAAATCACAAATCTTCCAGAGACGTGTGTAATTAATATTTTCTCCACCTCAGGTACCTTAATTAGACAGTTGAGAAAAGACAACAGTTTGACGTATGTTGAATGGGACCTTAAGAACACCTATAATGTGCCTATAGCCTCAGGAGTCTATATTATTCATGTAGATGCCGGTGCATTGGGTGAGAAGATAGTTAAGTGGTTTGGAGCCTTACGTCCAGTAGATTTGAACTCATTCTAAGAGAATAACGATGAACATGAAAAAATATATCATTGCAATTTGTTCGCTAGTCCTAATAGGGACGGTGCAGGCAGGTAATCCACAGCGCGCAGGATCTGCAGGTGCTTCTGAATTATTAATTAATCCCTTCGCAAGATCGGCAGGTTGGGGAGGCGTTAACGTTGCTGGAGTAAGTGGCGTAGACGCTTCATTCATGAATATTGCTGGGATTGCTGCAACTTCTGGAAATACTCAGGTTGCCTTTAATAACACACAATGGTTAGTGGGCGCAGGAATTCAAATGAATGGTGCCACGCTTATTCAGCGTGTCAGTGATGTAGGTTTCCTCAATATGGGGATTAGTGCATTCGATTACGGAGAGTGGGAGGTAACTACTGCAGACCAACCGGAAGGTACGGGTGCTACTATAAGCCCTCAAAGCTTAGCCATCAATCTTGGATATGCGCAAAAATTTACTGAAAACATTTATGGTGGTGCTAACGTAAAAATCTACAGTAGTTCCATATCTAACTTGAATACGAGTGGCGTTTGTTTTGATGCAGGAGTGCAATACCGCACCGGTGTGGAAGATAGATTTAAATTCGGCATTACCCTTCGTAATGTTGGTCCTGGTATTACTTACGAAGGCGATGGGTTTGGTGTAACACTTCCTGTACCTACTTACGGGGTGGCATATACTCAAACGTTTGAGAGCCGTTCAGCAATTTTTGAATTACCTACAGCTCTTAGTATAGGTGGATCTTACGATTGGTTGCTGGAAAATGGTAAAGTAACAGGTGCATTGAATTTTACTTCGAATGCTTTTGAAAAAGACACGTATCATGCGGGTTTCCAGTACAGCTTGAAAGATCTATTTCAACTTCGTGTGGGATATGTAGCACGAGACAACCGTGCAGACGGTTTGAGAACATCGGCAATTTCCGGGATATGTGGAGGTTTTAGCTTTAATGTTCCTACAGGAGATGACGGAAGTTTTGCTATTGATTATGCTTACCGCGGCACTACTTCTGCTTTTAGTGGAATTCACACTATTGGTGCACGAATCAACTTGTAATTAGAAAGATTTTATACCTTTGAACTTCAAGAGAGGCCTCCTAAGGCCTCTTTTTTAGTCAAAACCTATACGTATGTCAGCAGTTAGTTATTATACCGCGGAGGGACTTAAAAAGCTTAAGGACGAACTTGAGCAAATGAAAAAAATTGAACGTCCAAAGATTTCATCTCAAATAGCAGATGCTAGAGATAAGGGCGACTTAAGCGAAAATGCAGAATATGATGCAGCTAAGGAGGCTCAGGGCATGCTTGAAATGAAGATTAGTAAGCTAGAAGATGTCTTGGCAAATGCTCGTATTCTGAGTGAAGAAAATATAGACTTAACAAAAGTTGGAGTTCTTACAAAAGTAAAGCTTAAGAATATGGCAAACAGTGCCATTATGGAGTATTCATTGGTAGCAGAAAAAGAAGCAGACATTCGAAAAAACAAAATATCGGTTTCTAGCCCTATAGGTAAGGGACTTTTAGGAAAGAAGGTGGGTGAAATAGCAGAAATACAGGTGCCAAGGGGTATTATGAGATTTGAAATCATAGACATCTCTGCGGCCTAGTATGTCCAGTATTTTTACAAAAATCATTAATGGTGAAATCCCGTGCTACAAAGTAGCAGAGGATGATATGAACATAGCCTTTTTAGATATACATCCCATAAAGACCGGACACATCCTTTGTGTTCCAAAACTAGAAGTAGATGAGCTGTTTGAACTTCCAATGGATGACTTTAACAGTTTGATGTCCTTCACCCAGCGTGTTGCGCAAAGCTTGAAGCGAATGGTTCCGTGTAAGAGAATTGGTTCTCTGGTGCTTGGAATGGAAGTGCCGCATGCGCACATACATTTGGTTCCAATTAATGCGGAACATGAACTCAGCTTTGCTCATGCAAAAGTTGCTTTGTCTAACGAAGAAATGTTGGCTTTGGCCCAGTCTATTTCAGACGACTTGGATTCTGTTCAATAAATTGTTCCCAACTACCTCCTTTTTTGCCTTTAGTCTTTTTCGCGCCACTGCCGTGTTTGGGCGAGGGTATACCGCTTGTTTGCGCATGATGACATACGGCTGCTGCAAGCGCGTCAGAAGCATCTAAGTATTTATGACTCACATCAGGATACATGCTTTGCAGCATGCCACTAACTTGTTCCTTACTTGCATTGCCATTACCTACAATACTCTGCTTAATCAAGCGTGGACTATATTCGAATACAGGAATTCTTTTGGATAACGCTGTAGCCATGCATACCCCTTGTGCTCTGCCAAGCTTCAACATAGATTGTACATTCTTGCCAAAGAATGGCGCTTCAAGAGCCATTTCATCAGGTTTGTATAATTCTACAACTTTACTGAGTTCATCAAAAATGTGCGAAAGTCTGGTGTAGTGGTCCAATTTAGCATTGAACTTAAGGACATCCAATACAATCGGCTCAACTTTACCTTTTATGATGTGAACAATACTGTAGCCCATGACTACGGTCCCTGGATCGACCCCAATAATTACTTTGTCGATTGGATCCTTCATTCACTAGATAATCATACCAACATAGGCTGCTGTGAATAGGGAGGCTGCCGTCCCAGCGATAAGGGCTTTAATACCTAATTCGCTCAATTCTTTTCTCCTGCTTGGGGCTAAAACTCCAATACCGCCAATTTGAATACCAATACTTGAAATATTTGCAAATCCACAAAGCATGTAGGTGGAAAGAATGACGGAACGTTCGGAAGAAAATAAACCACCTTCTTTCATTTCTGTAAGACTCACGTAGGAATAAAATTCATTGAGAACAGTTTTCTCTCCCAATAACTGCCCCACTAGCATGATATCGCTTGCGGGTACTCCCAATATCCAAGCGAGTGGACTAAATACAGCACCTAAAATAAATTCAAGTGAAAACGAATCAAATTGTCCATCAGTTACATTGCTAGTCCACGTGTTCAAACCTGTCCAATCACCTAAAGTGTGAATGATGATGTAGTTGACCCCATAGACAAGCGCAACAAAAACCAATAACATAGCACCAACATTTACTGCTAGTTTTACTCCTTGTGTGGTTCCGTTAGAGATGGCATCTAAGGCATTGGATCCCATACTCTGCTTTGAGATTTCTGCAATTTTATCAAATTTCTCAGTCTCAGGAATTAAGATTTTTGCGCTCATAATAGCTGCTGGAGCGCTCAGTACAGAAGCAGTAATGAGATGCTTTGCGAAAAAGAGCTTTCCTGCTGCATCTTCACCACCCAGATAGCCAATATATGCTGCGAGCACACCTCCAGCAATCGTCGCCATTCCGCCGCTCATTAAACATAATAATTCACTTTTGGTCATTTTGGAGATGTAGGGCTTAACCAGGAGCGGAGCTTCCGTCTGACCAATAAAAATATTACCGGCTGCCGCAAGCGATTCGGCACCGCTAAGCTTCAAGGTTTTCTGCATGACCCAGGCCATAGCCTTTACTACTTTCTGAAGAATCCCGTAATAGTACAATAAAGACGTTAAAGCAGAAAAGAAAATTATCGTGGGCAATACTTGAAAGGCGAATAAGTAACCGTAGCTCTCTGTATTGGTAATTAGCCCACCAAATAAAAATTCAGATCCTTCCTTAGTGAAGTCAAGCACGGTGACCGCGGCTAGCGAGAATTTATCAAAAGCCCAAGAGAATCCAGGCACTTTCAAGACTAAAAATGCTAGCGATAGTTGTAATAGGCTCGCATTAAGTACGATTCTCCAATTAATAGCTTTTTTATTACTGCTGAGCAGCCATAAAATACCAATGAGGCAAATGATGCCTAGCGCACCTCGTAAAATAAATTGGATCATGATTTTAGTTTATGGATGTCGTCTCTGAGTCTGGCAGCCAGCTCATAGTCTTCGTTTAGTACTGCTTCAGCAAGTTGTTCTTCCAAATCAGATAAGCTTAGTGGACCCTCACTCATTGCTAATTCGTCTTCTTCCAACTCTGTTTCAGCATTCGCTTGTTTTTCCTCTTTATCAGTTATCCCTCCTTGCTTAAGAATGGATTCTAAGGCATAAATAGGGCATTCAAGTCGCACAGCTAATGCTACTGCATCTGAAGGGCGCGAGTCAAAAATCAACTCTACACCGTGTTCATTGCGCAAATATATAGATGCATAAAAAATACCGTTTACAAGACGGTGAATAAGGACTTTTTCTAGAGTTGCACCAAGCTCATTGAGCATGTTATTCCAGGTATCGTGCGTCATGGGTCGCGGTGGTGCTATGGATTTCTCCAATGCTACTGCAATACTTTGCGCTTCAGCACCACCAATGACGATGGGCAGCTTGCGACCGTTAGGATTTTTTTCAGCTAAAATGAGTGCATACGCTCCCGATTTTCCTTGACTATAGGACAAACCCTTAACCGTAATTTCTATTTCTTGCATTAACTAGCGGCCTTGAAGGCGCGCAAAGCATCCACTAATTTCGGGATAACTTCAAATGCATCACCTACAATTCCATAGTCCGCAGCCTTAAAAAATGGTGCTTCAGGGTCTGTATTTACTACGACAATTGTCTTTGATGCACTCACACCTGCAAGGTGTTGAATCGCGCCAGAGATTCCGATTGCAATATACAGATTCGGGTTGACTTGAATACCAGTTTGACCGACGTGTTCGCTGTGTGGTCGCCATCCTATGTCGCTAACTGGTTTAGAACATGCTGTAGCCGCGCCTAAAACATTGGCGAGTTCTTCAATCATCCCCCAGTTATCAGGGCTTTTTAATCCGCGACCAGCACTAACTACAGCATCAGCTTCAGGAAGCGCTACTTTGCCAGATGCAACGTTCACCTCAGTGATTTCCATTAGGTCATCCCCGGAAACATCTTTGGCGCTGGTTTCACCGTTTCCTGCGATTTCTTCTATACCGATACTATTGGGAACAAAGGATATGATGGGCAGCTCTCCATTTAATACGATTGTTTCAATTCCCTTTGATGAAAAAGCACCGCGTTTTACTTCAATAGGTGCTATGCTTAATGGCAATGAAATGGTATTGGTGCTAAGAGAACCGTTATTTAAAGCTGCAAGGGCAGGTGCAATTGTCTTGCCAAGGGCAGTTCCTGCCACAACCACTCCATCAACATCACTACAAAGCGTACCGAGTTGTTCAGCAATTCCCATTCCCGTTTTTGCCAAGATGATTTGAAGTACATGATCTGCACCGTATGAGTGAAGTGCTGAGCTACTTACTGAATTATTAGTGACAGCAATCACCTGCGTATCCATCATGTTTGCCCAGCGTTTGGCATAAGATGTTGCTTCAAATGAGGCTTTTTTAAAGGACCCATTCCAATCCTCAACAAAAACTAAAACTGACATAATTAAATTGCTTTTGCTTCTTCGTGTAATAAACGAACCAATTCTTCAACATTACCGGCCTCTACCATTTTGACTGCAGCTTTTGGGGCGGGTTTTTCAAAATGCAAGGCATTAGTAGTCCCGTCGATAATGGACGGTTCTACTAATTCAAGAGGTTTTGTCCTAGCGGACATGATTCCTCTCATGTTAGGAATACGGAGGTCTTTTTCTTCTACAAGACCCTTTTTGCCGCCAATAATCATGGGAAGATTTGCCTGGAAAGTGGCGTGTCCACCGTCAATTTCAGAGGTTGCGAGGGCTGTATTGTCATTAATCGTAAGTCCAACACATGCATTGGAAAAAGGCAGTTTTAGCATCGCAGCAACCATTGCTGGTACTTGTTGACCGTTATAGTCAATGCTCTCTTGACCACAGATGATAAGATCGTATGAATTTGCCTTGATGTGGTTCTTGAGTTCTTTGGCTACTGTGATAGCGTCCTCGGGGATGGCATTAATTCTAACGGCTTTATCTGCTCCAATTGCTAAAGCTTTGCGCAACGTAGGTTCCGTTTCAGCTAAGCCAACATTGATTACTGTGATTGTTCCACCATGGGCCTCTTTCAAATGCAAGGCTTTTGTAAGGCCAAATTCATCATACGGATTGATGACAAATTGAACTCCATTCGGGTCCAAGGCTTTTCCATCTGCTGTAAAGTTGATTTTAGCAGTTGTATCAGGAACATGACTAATACAGACAAGTATGTTCATAATTGGGTTATGATTTGGCATCTAATTTACTATGCACGCATAATAAATCCAAAGAATTTTCATCCAAGTATTTCTTTTTTATAAACTTCATTTGATTCCGTTAACTTTCTTGTTATCTGCCTTCTCTAACGGGACATAAATCGGTCAAAAGAATATTTTAAAGTTGTATTCATTGAATAGTATATTTGCCGTCCTGACACATCACAATTTAATATGAAAACAATTCAATTTAGAGAGGCCATTTGCGAGGCCATGAGTGAAGAAATGCGCCGCGACGAGAACATCTTTTTGATGGGTGAAGAGGTAGCAGAATATAATGGTGCATATAAGGCGTCAAAAGGAATGTTAGACGAGTTTGGCACGAAGCGAGTTATTGATACTCCCATTGCGGAGCTTGGATTTGCCGGGATTTCAACTGGTGCAGCTATGAATGGTCTTCGTCCAATTGTGGAATTTATGACGTTCAATTTCTCTATGGTGGCTATTGATCAAATTATCAATAATGCGGCTAAGATGAAACAGATGTCAGGAGGCCAAATAAACGTGCCGATTGTATTTCGCGGACCAACTGCTTCTGCAGGTCAATTAGCAGCAACACATTCCCAAGCTTTTGAAAGTTGGTATGCAAACTGTCCGGGCTTGAAAGTTATTGTGCCCTCCAACCCATATGATGCAAAAGGACTTTTGAAAAGTGCCATTCGAGATAATGACCCCGTGATTTTTATGGAGAGTGAGCAGATGTATGGTGATAAAGGCGAGGTTGCCGAAGGTGAATACACATTGCCAATTGGTGTTGCAGACATTAAGCGCAAGGGAACAGATGTGACTATTGTTTCTTTTGGAAAAATCATTAAGGTGGCCTACGAAGCGGCAGATGAGTTAGCCAAAGACGGGATTTCGTGTGAAATCATTGATTTAAGAACCGTACGCCCCATTGATTATGATGCTGTTATAGAAAGTGTAAAGAAAACAAATCGTCTGGTGTGCCTTGAAGAAGCATGGCCGCTTGGATCTATTTCTACAGAAATTACATATAAAGTACAGCAAGAGGCTTTTGATTATTTGGATGCGCCTATCAAAAGAATCACTACAACGGACACCCCGGCTCCATATTCTCCTACACTTCTGGCGGAATTCTTGCCTCAAGTGGAACAGGTTATTGATGCCGTGAAGTCTGTCATGTATGTGAAGTAAATAGCACTTTTTTACTTTAAGTTGCTTTAAAGACTCTAACGCTTATATTTGCAGCCCTCTTTGGAAATTCAAGGAGGGCTGATTTATTATCAAACCATAACAAAATGGAAAACATGCTTTTATTGGTACCTATTTTTGGTATCGTTGGTCTAATCTATATGTTCGTTTTACGCAATTGGGTCGTAAAACAAGATTCAGGCACAGAGAAAATGTCAAAGTTGGCAGCCTATATTAAAGAAGGCGCTTTGGCATTCTTGAACGCGGAATACCGCATTTTGGCAATTTTTGTAGTAATCGCTGGTGCTTTACTTGGGGTTGTATCATCTATTGTTGAAACCACCCACTGGTTGATTGTTGTAGCATTCGTTATCGGAGCTGTTTTCTCAGCTGTAGCTGGTAACATTGGTATGCGCATTGCAACGGATTCAAACGTTAGAACAACACAAGCAGCCCGTACGTCTTTACCACAAGCGTTGAAAGTCTCTTTCCGCGGTGGTACTGTGATGGGTTTAGGTGTAGCTGGTCTTGCTGTTTTTGGCTTAGGTATGCTATTCTGGATTTTGTCAAGTTTGTTTATCGTTGGAGAGGATAGCTTTTACAATGAAATGACCGTCGTTTTGGAAGCCCTCGCTGGTTTCTCATTGGGTGCTGAATCTATCGCGCTGTTTGCTCGTGTGGGCGGAGGTATTTATACTAAAGCTGCAGATGTAGGGGCTGACCTCGTAGGTAAGGTAGAGGCAGGAATTCCAGAAGATGATCCACGTAACCCTGCAACTATTGCGGATAACGTAGGTGACAATGTAGGCGATGTTGCGGGTATGGGTGCCGATTTATTCGGTTCGTATGTAGCAACGGTACTGGCATCAATGGTTCTTGGTAACTACGTCATCAACGATAATTTAATTAGTACGGGAAATTTCTTAGAGAACCATGGTCCTATAATGCTACCAATGATGATCGCTGGTGTGGGAATCATTTTCTCAATCATTGGTACGTTTTTCATTCGTATTAAGGATAACAGTGCAAAAGAACCAGTAGTACAGCGTGCTTTGAATATGGGTAACTGGGTTTCAATTATCCTAACGGGTATTGGGTCTTATGTGCTGATTCAAATGTTATTGCCGGAAACACTGAGTATGAAGTTTTTCGGCGAAGGTTTTAAGGATATTACACGCAATGATATATTCGGCGCAGTAATCGTTGGTTTGGTAGTAGGTGCGCTAATCTCTTACTTCACGGAATACTATACAGGTTTAGGTAAAAAGCCAATATTAGATATCGTTCAAAAATCAGCGACCGGCGCTGCCACGAATATTATCGCAGGTTTAGGAGTAGGTATGATTTCAACATTTGCGCCGATTCTTCTTTTCGCTGGTGCAATTTGGTCTTCTTATGCCTTTGCAGGTTTCTACGGTGTTGCTATTGCAGCATCAGCTATGATGGCTACAACTGCCATGCAATTGGCAATTGATGCTTTTGGTCCAATTGCGGATAACGCAGGAGGTATTGCTGAGATGAGCGAATTACCAGAGGAGGTTCGTGAACGTACAGATATTTTAGATTCAGTAGGTAATACTACTGCTGCAATAGGTAAGGGTTTTGCTATTGCTTCTGCGGCTTTAACGGCGCTTGCATTATTTGCTGCCTTTGTAACCTTCACGGGGATCGACGGTATTAATATTTTTAAAGCTCCAGTTCTTGCAATGTTGTTTGTAGGGGGTATGGTTCCAGTCGTATTTTCTGCGCTTGCCATGAACGCTGTTGGTAAAGCTGCCATGGAAATGGTCAAAGAAGTACGCCGTCAGTTTAAAGAGATTCCTGGTATTATGGAATACAAAGCTGAGCCAGAATATGACAAATGTGTTGCTATTTCTACGGAAGCTTCTTTGAGAGAGATGATGCTGCCAGGCGCAATGACAATAATCTTCCCACTTGTAGTAGCTTTCTTACCAATGGTATTTGGTTACGACGGAAAAGAAGCTGCGGAGATGTTGGGCGGTTACATGGCAGGTGTTGCTGTATCAGGTGTTCTTTGGGCAATATTTCAAAATAATGCCGGTGGCGCTTGGGATAACGCTAAGAAATCTTTCGAAGCAGGTGTTATGATTGATGGTGAAATGACTTATAAAGGCTCAGAAGCACACAAAGCTGCAGTGACGGGAGATACTGTTGGTGATCCATTCAAAGACACTTCAGGTCCTTCCATGAATATCTTAATTAAGTTGACTTGTTTAGTTGGGTTGGTTATCGCTCCAATTTTGGGCGACGGTCATTCATCAACTCATGAGACTCCGACTGCTACTTCTGAAGTTGAAGAGGTTATTGAAATGGGTTATGCAGATGTTGAGCTTAGATTAGAAGGCTCTTTGAACGCTCAAGGTACCTCGAATATAACCAAGACCTCAGACAATGTAGATAATACCTTAAATGTAGAGTTCAGCGCAGGGGACTATCAAGGTATGTTCTCATCAACCTATGGCAAAACAGATGGTTCTAATTCCAAGTACAAAGGAATCCTAACCTTAAGTACGGGTGAAGACTACAATGCTATTGCTTATTTGGTTGAAAGCAACGAAGAAATTATAGAGTTCAAACTAGTTGTTGAATAGATATTTATTTTTTATTTAAAGAAGCCTTGGCCAATGGTCAAGGCTTTTTTTGTTTTTCAGAAATATTTAGTGCTTTTTATTCGCATCTATTTCTCCTCTAACTACCTGTGCTTTTGAGGCTTCGAATTGTTTGAATAGGAGCCATTGTGTTTTTTTTTAATTTCTTCCTTCAAACAAGTTGTGTAATAGGAAAAGCCACGTATATTTGCCGCCCCGTTCGAGAGAAAGGGGGAGATTAAGAAACAAGTTCTTTACATATTGATTTAAGAAACAAGGAATGCAAAAAACCTTGTCAATTATCCTTGAGTTAATAGCTAGGAAACAAACACAACATTACAATGGAGAGTTTGATCCTGGCTCAGGATGAACGCTAGCGGCAGGCCTAACACATGCAAGTCGAGGGGTAACAGGAAAGCTTGCTTTTGCTGACGACCGGCGCACGGGTGCGTAACGCGTATGCAACCTACCTCATACTGGAGCATAGCCCTTGGAAACGGGGATTAATACTCCATGGTATCATGAATTCGCATGTTTTCATGATTAAAGAATTTTGGTATGAGATGGGCATGCGTCCCATTAGCTAGTTGGTGAGGTAACGGCTCACCAAGGCGACGATGGGTAGGGGGCCTGAGAGGGTGGTCCCCCACACTGGTACTGAGACACGGACCAGACTCCTACGGGAGGCAGCAGTG
>PAND01000021.1 GCA_002707525.1 Flavobacteriales bacterium | reverse complement strand
GCGGTTGCTTCATTAAGGCTCCACGAACGGATGATCCGGTTCCGTCTGCACCTACAATGAGATCAGCTGCATATGTATTAAACTGTTCCCCTTGCTGCATTTGGACTATACCTTTATTAAAATCCACATGATGGCAGTTGGAATCAAAAGTTATGGTCACATTAGGCAATGCTTCGGCTAATTCTACCAATTTTCTATTGAATTCACTTCTACTGATACTATGGATTGCTTTACCCTCAATGTTATAAGCGAAATAACTTTCGTTGCCTTCTAAATCATGAATTTGACGACCGTAGGCAGGGACAACAATTTCACGAATATCTTGCTCTATGCCCGCGTATTTAAGAGCTGTCCAGCCCCTATGACTTACAACAAGGTTAATAGACCTTCCGGTTCCGTAGTTGGATTTACGAGGGTCAGGTCTTTTCTCAAATACCTGAACGCGATACCCTTTTTTGCCCATGGCATAAGCCATGTAGGATCCTGCTAGTCCTGCGCCTATAATGATGATGTTTTTCATACTTGGGTAGTGTTGAGGTAATTCATCAAGATTTGACCAAAAGCTCTAACGTCTTCAAAGCTATTGTACAATGGAACAGGTGCCATGCGTATAACATTGGGTTCTCTCCAATCTGCAATGACTCCTTGCGCCGTTAGATGATCAAATAGGGGCTTGCCATAACCGTGTACCAACAATGATAGCTGCGCACCACGATCTTTTCTTGGAGTAATTATTTCAAAATTACTGGCTGTTTCTATGGCGATAAATTCAAGTACCTCTTGAAGGTAGGCAGTTAGTTTCTCACTCTTGGTTCTTAAGTTATGGAAGCCAGCTTGTTCAAAAAGATCAAGGCTAGCTCTTAGGGGAGCCATGGCCATTATAGGGGCGTTTGAAAGTTGCCAGGCTTCTGCCGTAGGAATGGGCTTGAAGGTATCAGGCATTTTAAAACGAGTTTCTTTGTCATGCCCCCACCAGCCTTCGAATCGAGGGATTTCAGATTGGCCGTGATGACGCTCATGTATAAAATAACCGGCCGTGGCGCCCGGTCCAGAATTAATGTACTTGTAGTGACACCATGCAGCAAAATCCACATTCCAATCGTGCAATTGTAATTCTACATTGCCCGCTCCATGGGCAAGATCCCATCCTACAATGATACCTTTGGATTGTGCATGCGCTGTGAGGGTTTTCATATCCATGACTTGCCCTGTATAATAATTTACACCTCCAATCATCATCATGGCAATTTGGTCACCATGTTGGTCTAAAGCAGAGCGTATGTCTTCCTGATGTATGTGATGTTCACCATGGCGTGGACCAATTTCAATCAAATGTTCGCTTGGTTCTAATCCGTGAAACCTTAACTGAGATGCCAATGCATATTGATCAGAAGGGAATGCTTTGGCTTCGCAAAGAATTTTTGTCCTTTTACCTTTTGGTCGAAAAAAACTTACCATAAGTAAGTGAAGATTATTCGTCAATGATCCCATCACGACCACCTCTTCAGGTTTTCCTCCAACTATTTTAGCAAGACTTTCAGAGAAAAATTCATGGTATGGCATCCAAGGCCTTCGCGCATGCAAGTGCCCTTCCACACCCCATTTTTTCCAATCCTCTAGCTCTTCGGCTATGTATTTCTCTGCCAATCTGGGCATCAATCCAAGACTGTTCCCGGTAAAATACAAGGTTTCCTTACCTGCTATGACAGGAATATGAAACTCTTTGCGGTATTTTGCTAATGAGTCTTTTGAATCTAACTCCTCAGAATACGTTTTGTTAAGTACGTTCATGCTTCAAAAATGGGTGCATTAAAGGTAGGGTAAAAGGGCGATTAGCGCGAAAAGTAGCCACGGTAACCCTTCAATTAAAAAACTGTAATATAAATCCCCACGTTCTGTCCTAGCAATAATAATGATCGTTGCGAAAATGAGATAAAGAATAAAGGTTGGTTTTAGTGGCATTTCAAAAATAATAACTTGAAGCGAAAAGCTAATCCATAATGCCAAATGAGCAATATAAATACTATTCCTAGTTCCAATTACATGCGGTAACGTTTTTATAGAATGACTATCTAGTTTGACGTCTCTAACGTCAAAAGGTATAGTGAGGGCCATAGTCCAAAATAAACGCTCAATAAATGACCATAAACCATTGTCTCCGTTCCAAATAGCAGGTAAATAGGCCGTAATGTATGCCCAGACAAATGAGATGATAAAAAGCTTTAATCCTGGTACAGAGCGCAATCCACCACCCTTTTTTTTTAAAACCCACGGGAGGGGATAAAGCAGAGCAATAGATGAGCCAAAAAGATAATTTAAGAAGAGACTTTGAGAACCAATTCGAAAGAATTCTAGCCCAGCAAAAGCAGCTCCGCCAACAATACAAAGTTTTGTCAAATTGGGCATCTGTGTGCGCCACGCCGAAATTTTTGACTTTCCTCCAGCTAAAGACGGCCCTTCAAAATACCTTGCAAATCCATACACGACTAAAGTACCTGAAGCGTTGAGCACAGCCAATGAAGGCTTGGTTGTATGTAGTGTGTTTTCTGTGATCTTGGTAAGCGCATAAACAGCTCCTGCAACCCAGAAATTAGCATAAACGAATAGGCGGAAAAATCCGATAAAATTGTTTGTAAAAATGTTGAAACTTCTTCTCATTCTTAGGTGTTAAAAATACATCATGTAATTAACGTGTTTAGTACTTTTACACTCTAAAATAAACCCTCTTATGAAGCGCAATTCATTTGCCTACCGCCATATCGGGCCTAAAGCCGTTGACGTGGACCAGATGTTGTCCACTATTGGTATAGATTCTATCGAAACTTTGATAGATGAAACTATTCCTAAAGCAATACGAGCTGAAAAGGATTTAGATCTAAGTGAATCTATGACTGAGGCTGAATTTGGTGAACATATTGCGGCCTTAGGGGAGATGAATACAGAATTCAAAACCTACATTGGGATGGGTTATCACCCCACAGTACTTCCTGGAGTAATACAGCGAAATATTTTGGAGAACCCTGGATGGTATACAGCATATACTCCCTATCAAGCTGAGATTGCACAGGGTAGATTAGAGGCATTGATGAATTACCAAACCATGGTAGTGGACCTTACAGGTATGGAGCTTGCCAATGCGTCTTTATTAGATGAAGCTACTGCAGTAGCTGAAGCTATGAGTATGTTTTACGGTGCAATGCCTCGCGCTAAAAAAAAGACAGGTGCAAATAAATTTTTTGTAGATCGTAACACTTTTCCACAAAGTGTTGCCTTACTAAAAACTAGAACTGAGCCTATTGGTGTAGAATTAGTTTTTGGCGACTATTCATCTTTTGAGCCGTCAGAAGATTTCTTTGGTGCCATGCTACAATATCCCAATTCAGACGGTTCTATTAAAGATTACCGAACGTTTGCTGCTCAGTGTAATCAGGCGGGAATTCAGCTTGTTGTCGCTGCTGACTTGATGTCTTTAACCTTGTTGACGCCGCCGGGTGAATGGGGAGCAGATGCAGTAGTAGGCACTACCCAACGCTTTGGTATTCCCTTAGGCTACGGAGGGCCTCACGCAGCTTATTTTGCAACTAAAGAGAGCTATAAGCGTCATATTCCTGGGCGAATAATTGGTAGAACAATTGATACAGACGCTAATCCTGCGCTTCGTATGGCTTTACAAACACGTGAGCAGCATATCAAACGGGATAAGGCGACATCTAACATTTGTACGGCTCAGGTTTTGCTTGCTGTTATGGCAGGGGCCTATGGAGTATATCATGGACCTGAAGGATTAATGGATATTGCCGAATCCATTCATTTAAAAACAGCAACATTGAACGCTGCTTTCAAAGGAATGAATCTTGAACAATCCAATGAATCTTTCTTTGATACGCTGAAAGTTCATCTCAGAGCCAGCGAAGCGGCTTCCTTGAGGGTCTTAGCTGAAGATGCTGAAATTAACTTTCGCTATTTTGATTCAAAAACTGTGGGAATCTCGTTGAACGAGACTACTACCGATGCAGACATTGCTGAAATTATAGCAGTTTTTGCCAAAGCGGAACAAGCAGTCGAAATTGTAATGGATGATTTACAAACGGCAATTCCCTCTTCTTTGTCACGCTCTACGGCTTTTATGACCAACGAAGTGTTTCACAGTTACAGAAGTGAGACAGACATGATGAGGTATTTGAAGATGTTAGAACGCAAAGATTTAGCGTTGAATCATAGCATGATTTCTTTAGGGTCCTGCACCATGAAACTTAATGCAGCTTCAGAAATGATTCCATTATCAAATTCGTCATGGAATGGATTGCATCCATTTGTTCCTGTAGAACAAGCAGCTGGTTACATGGAGGTCATTAATGAACTTGAAAAAGATTTATCCGAAATCACTGGCTTTGCAGCCACATCCCTTCAGCCAAATTCAGGTGCTCAAGGAGAGTATGCGGGACTCATGGTGATACGTGCCTACCACCAAGCCAACGGGGATCATCAGAGAAATATCGCGTTAATACCTTCATCAGCGCACGGTACTAATCCAGCTTCGGCTGTAATGGCAGGAATGAAAGTAGTGGTTGTGGCATGTGATGAAAAGGGTAATATTGATGCAGAAGATCTTCGTTCTAAAGCAGAACAATACAGTGATAACCTGAGTGCATTGATGATTACCTATCCTTCAACACACGGCGTATTCGAAGCTAGTGTAAAGGAAATTACGGGTATTATTCATAGACATGGCGGTCAAGTTTACATGGATGGAGCTAACATGAATGCCCAGGTGGGTCTTACTTCTCCTGGAATAATTGGAGCAGACGTTTGTCATTTAAACCTACATAAGACCTTTGCTATTCCGCACGGAGGTGGAGGCCCTGGTATGGGGCCAATTTGCTGTGCCGCGCACTTAGCTCCATTTTTACCAAAACACGAAGTTATAAAAATGGGAGGAGCGCAAGGAATTTCAAGTATTTCTGCCGCTCCTTGGGGATCTGCATTAATTCTCTTGATTTCCTACGCGTACATAAAAATGTTGGGTAGTGAAGGACTTACAGACAGCACAAAATATGCGATTCTCAACGCCAATTACATCAAAGAGCGGCTTGCCGGTTCATTCGAAGTGCTCTACACGGGCGAAAATAATCGCTGTGCACATGAGATGATATTAGATTGTCGTCCTTTTAAACGAGACGCAGGTGTGGAGGTAACTGATATTGCGAAGCGATTAATGGATTACGGATTTCATGCACCTACGGTGAGTTTTCCTGTCGCGGGAACAGTAATGGTGGAACCTACAGAGAGTGAAGGTATGGCCGAGCTAGATCGTTTTTGTGATGCAATGCTTAGCATACGTGCAGAGATTTCAGAAATAGAGGGGAATCAAGCTGAGTCTGTGAATAATGTTTTAAAGAATGCTCCACACACTCAGTATATGATTTGCAGTGATCAATGGGACTTTCCTTATTCAAGGGCTAAGGCAGCTTTTCCTTTATCTTTTGTTGGTGAAAACAAATTTTGGCCAACAGTTCGTAGGGTAGATGATGCATACGGAGACCGGAATCTCATCTGCACTTGTGAGCCCATTGAGAGTTATATGGAAGAGACGGAGGCCTAAGGATTTTGATTTGACTTAAGAGCCCTCAAATCACTTCCTGTTGGCTTCTGATAAAGTGACAAATCAAAGTGGCTTGTAGCGGCATAAAGGTGGTCAAAGATATCTGACATGATTCCTTCATAAATAGACCAATCTGTGGTTGCAGCAAAGCAATACACTTCCACTGGAATACCTTCTGTAGTTGGTTGCAGTTGACGAACCATCAAGGTAAAGTCATTATTGATATCTGCATGATTCTTTAAATATAACTCAATGTATTTTCTATACAAACCAATGTTGGTTTGTCGTCGACCATTCAATAAATTCGAACCTAGAGATGGTTCCTTTGAGTTCGCGTTGTCGATTTCTTTTTGACGCTCAATCATGAAAGGATTGATCAGGTCGATCTCAATTAACGCATCCATCAATCCTTTATCAAGGTGACGAATTGAGGTGATATCAATGTAGATGTTGCGTTTAATGCGGCGAGAGCCACTTTCGGACATTCCGCGCCAATTGACAAAACTATCTTGTACAAAAGCCGTAGCCGGCACAGTGCTGACGGTCTTATCAAAGTTTTGGACTTTTATGGTGGTAAGGTCAATGCTTAGTACATCGCCATCTACTCCATAGTTAGAAAATGTAATCCAATCGCCCACTTTTACCAGATCATACATATGTATCTGGAAATTAGCCAAGAGCCCTTTGATACTATCTTGAAATACTAGAATTAGTATTGCTGTTGTCCCTGCAAAGGCCCCGAGTATTGCTCCAGCAGATGTTCCAGTAAGAATTGAAATTAAAGAAATTCCGGCCCCAAAAAAAGCCAACAAACGGACTACTTGAGAGATTGTTCGTACTGGCGTGTTGGTATACTTTTCATTTTGACTAAGCCAATTCTCTAAGGCACGGAGGGTTCGATTCACTAATGTAACTAATAGGACAATAATGTAAACCACAACGATTTTTTCGAAAACGGGAATTGTACGCGGTACATCGCTCAAAACATAATGGAGCGCATTGTAAACGATAGCCGCAGGGACTAAATGGGCAATCCCTTTAAAGACTTTTTGCTCAAAAAAGTAGTCGTCCCAAGTTGCTTTGGATCGTTTTACAGCAGCATGAATAATACTGACAAGAATACGGCGCGAAAGAAAATCGGCTATTAAGGAAAGTAATGCTAATAAAATGAAATCGATACCAAGTGCAATCCACTCAATATAGCGTTCATCAATATGTTGGTTGGCTAGCCAATCGCTGGCCCAATGAATTTTATCCATTAGAATGGGTGGAACAAGGTTACGCTGTCAAATCTAACTGAAGTTGCATAAAAATATCCCAATCCAAAAACTGTTGTATCATCTTGACGTCTAATATTACCAATTTGTGGGCTGAAAGGCACACTAAATAATCCACCACCACCAATGTTGTTGGCCATTATAGTCAGATAATCGAACATACCAGCGCTTACCGTGCGAGTTTCATAAGCTAAACTTATGAGAGTGTCACGGAAAACAGTATAAGGGGGACCAATAAAATTGAAACGGCTCACTTGAGTACCCTCTATAAATTGGTCATCGTTGAAAATGTTGATACTTGAATTGAGGCTTTTTTCTGTTTCCTCTGGAGAAAACGGTCCTGTTAAACCGTTGGGAGCATAGATTTTAGTAGTCCAATAATTTTTAATCCAGTATGCATTGCCCTTACCTATTGGATCATTCCATAAAGCGTAAGGGCTGTAATAACATGAATCGGCATCTGCATAATAGACGGAATCTCCTGTTCTAAAATCTATCCAGCTGCTGTCGTCTTCCATGATTGGGAACATAGGGCTTAGAAATGAAAAAGGTGCATTGACAACATCAGTAGTGCTTTCCCAAAGGCCAGTTGCATTTCCATAACCACCGGGAACGTCAATAATTAATCGATACCCATTCCCAACCACTGCTTGAAGTGTAGAATCCTCATAACGTCCTGGTGAAACTTCTGTTAAGGTGCTTACCAAACTGTCATTCTCATAAACTTCAATGATCGCACCGGAAATACTAGCGGCATCAGACGATTCTAAGTAAGGCGAGCTGATTGCTAAGTTTAAGTAAGTGCCTTGTCCGCCTAGATCAGTTACAGAGCCACTGACTGAAATTAGGGAAGCGCCATCGTAGGCATCGGTTTTAACTCTATCCGTAACATCTGTTTCACATGAGATGAAAAAAAGTGCTAAAAGGCTAAAAAGTGCTAAATTCTTCATGTCTTAAAAGTCTAGATTATAGGTAATTGTTGGTATGGCAGTTCCGAATATGGAAAGTTGGGTGGCTTGGGTTTGACCTGTAGGATTACCACTGTCGTCTAACTCTTCTTCAAAGAAAATGCTAAAGGCATTTTTACGAGCATAAGCATTGTATACTCCAAGGTTCCAACTTCCTTTCCAATCTCTATCTTTTTTATTAGGAATGGCAATATCCATACTGAGGTCTAAACGATGATAGGCAGGAGTTCTACTATTGTTTCTGCTTAGAGCGAAAGGGTAGATAATTCCTTCAAACTCACTCTTTGCTTCAGGATAGGTATAGGGTTTTCCTGTCTGATAGATAAAAGATCCAGAGAAACTAATATTTGGTTTCCAAGCGTATGCAGCAACTATTGCCAAATCGTGCGGTTTGTCTTGAGCAGCAGAGTACCATTCTCCAAGATTGATCCATTCATCTGGTGTGGATCCAAGATCTACTTGTAGTTGTGAACGGCTATAGGTGTAGGCTACCCAGCCTGTTAGTTGACCTATTTTTTTATCCAATTGCATTTCTATGCCGTAACTCCTTCCACGCCCCGTCATGAGTGCTACCTCAATGTTATCAACTCCGGTTGGTTGAGCCCCGTTTTTGAAATCTACAAGATTGCGCATGCTTTTGTAATAGGTCTCTACGCTCAATTGCCATTCCCCATCCTTGAAGTTACGGTTCCAACCCAAAGCAACCTGGTCTGCTGTTCCTGGGTCTATATACCTGCCGGCAGGACGCCAAGTATCAATGGGCAGTGATGACGTTGTGTTTGAGATTAAATGAATGTATTGACGCGTTCTATTGTAGCTCGCTTTTACTGCTGTGTTTTCTGATGATTTGTAATTAATCCCTAACCTAGGTTCTAGCCCTTGAAGCCCATCAAAGGATTCAATGATTTCATAGGAACCATAGCTCGTAGTGTCGGTAACAAGATCATTTCTTACGGTACCATTAGAGGTTGGATTGTAATTCACAACATTCCGCGCTCCTACGTTATAAAATGAACTGTAACGAATTCCTCCTCTGATAGTTAGGCGGTTATTGACTTTCCAATTGTCTTCAATGTATAAAGACGGTTCTAAAGCATACTCATTCTGCAGTTCAATGTTAATGTCTACAAGATTACTGTCCAAGTAGTCAAGAGTAGTTGAGAAAGGCTCAAAGTCATAAACTGTGGCTTCTAATCCATAATTGACCTGATGTTGGGCGTTAGGGAACCAGCTGAATGCGACTTTATTACTCTGATTCTTTATGAAGGCAATATTGTCAATAATCGCCTGAGGAAAGTCGAAGCCAATGGCATAATCGTAATCTGAGTATATGGTACTGACGTTTAAGAATAATTTATCCGTTATGAGGTAGTTCCAACGTCCGGTTAGCCCTAGGTTACCCCAGTCAAACTTCACTAAGCCAGGCACACCAAATGCATCTTTTCCATAGTATGCACTAAGAAAGAGTCGGCTTTTGTCATTGAATTTATAATTTACTTTAGCATTTAAGTCATAGAAGTTAGCAATGATGGAATTCAAATCATCATTAGGACTAGCCTTCAGTAATACGTCTTGATAGGACCTTCTTCCCGCGATCATAAAACTTGCTTTTTCTTTGACTAGAGGCCCTTCAAGCATCAGTCTAGAGGACAACAGTCCCAAGCCCATGGTGCCTGCAAACTCTTTGGTGTTTCCTTCCTTTTGATGTACATCAAGTACGGATGAAAGTCTACCTCCATAAGGTGCAGGAATTCCACCCTTGTAAAGTTTTAAGTCACGAACGGCGTCTCCATTAAAAACGGAGAAGAATCCGAAGATATGCGAGCTATTGTAAACTGGCGCTTGATCTAATAGAATTAAATTTTGATCTGTTTTACCTCCTCGCACATTAAAACCGCTAGCCCCTTCACCAACGGTAGTCACTCCAGGTAGTAAGGTGATTGAACGAATGACGTCAAACTCTCCTAGGAATTGTGGTATGGCTTTAATTTGCTTGGCTGTTAACTGAGTAGTTGACATTTCTGCCGTATTTAGATTTTCATCTAATTTTTTCGCAGTTACTTGTACTTCGGCCAATTGGTTACTTGCTTCTTTCAATTCGAAATCAAGCTTCTGACTTTCTTTGATGGTCAAAGTCTTAACAATCGGTTTGTACCCAATGTAACTAACAGTAAATTCGTAAACGCCCGCTGGGAGGGTTAATGAATAAAATCCATAGATATTGGTTACTGTTCCTTGACGGTTTTCATTCGTGATGGAAGCATTGATAAGTTCCTCTCCAGTTCCATTATCACGTATGTAACCACTCAGAGTAACATTCTGCGCATGGGCGTTTAGGGAAATTGCTAGTCCTAACAAGGCAAGCCATTTTTTCATAATTAGAGGTTTTAATATTTAAATAAGGTTTTAAGCCGAAGAATGTTCCGCTACATGGCAAAGTTTGTGCCAACCAACTTCATATTTTAGTTATTCTTTCAGAAAAAGTTTATATCCCAAAATGGTCCCGGATAAACTGCCTCCAATAATATTGGCGAGAATAAGAGGGAAGTCGCCTAAAGAGATACCATAGACCAACCAACACAATTGACCGGTGAACATCATGATGTACATGGTCAAGCTTAAGTCTTTTGTTTGACGCATTCGGATTATTTTGAAAGCCTGCGGGACGAATGCGGAAGTGGTCAATACAGCTGCCACTATTCCAATAGTAGTTACCCAATTCATTTGGTTAAAAATAGATGAAATTTTATTGAATTCTCAAGTACAAATGTGAGTAATTAGTTGCCATTAGTCAGCATCCTAAGTTTTTATTATAACCATTTTTTCATGGTTATGTGGTCAAGTCTAACACATTCTTTATTTGTTAGCAACTTGTTGATAACTGGTTTTGGTCACCTCAGTTAAATCTATCCAGAGTTGTCAAGTAGCAATCTGTAAACTACTTTTGATGCATCTTAAAATAACGAAGAATACAACATGTCTCAATTAGTTGGTAAAATTGCTCAAATCATTGGTCCAGTAGTGGATGTACGCTTTGAGGGTGCAGCAGGAGAGCTTCCCAAAATTTATGAAGCTCTGGAAGTAACAAAGTCAAATGGCCAAGCAGTGGTCCTTGAAGTGCAAAAGCACGTAGGTCAAGATACTGTTAGAGCGGTATCAATGGACTCGTTAGACGGCTGTCAAAGAGGTCAGGACGTTACAGCGAAGGGTTCCGCAATTACAATGCCTATTGGTGATCAAATTTACGGTCGTGTATTTAACGTAGTAGGCGAGGACATTGATGGAATTGGAGGTATTGACCGTTCAAGAGGTTTGCCAATCCACAGACAAGCTCCTGCATTTGAGGATCTAAGTACTTCTACGGAAGTTCTATTTACAGGTATTAAAGTAGTCGATTTGATTGAGCCTTATGCGAAAGGCGGGAAAATCGGTTTATTTGGTGGTGCCGGTGTTGGTAAGACGGTTCTAATTCAGGAATTAATAAATAATATTGCGAAAGGTCACGGTGGTCTTTCTGTATTTGCTGGTGTTGGTGAGCGCACTCGTGAGGGAAATGACCTCATGCGCGAGATGCTTGAATCTGGTATTATCAAATACGGAGATGACTTCATGCATGCCATGGAAAATGGCGGCTGGGATCTTAGTAAAGTAGATAAAGAGTTGATGAAGGACTCAAAAGCAACCTTCGTATTTGGTCAGATGAATGAGCCTCCAGGTGCACGTGCACGTGTGGCACTCTCAGGTTTGACATTGGCGGAGTACTTCCGCGACGGTGAAGGCGATGGTCAAGGTAAAGACATCCTTTTCTTCGTGGATAACATCTTCCGTTTTACTCAAGCGGGTTCTGAGGTATCGGCACTTTTAGGTCGTATGCCCTCTGCGGTAGGTTACCAGCCAACTCTAGCCTCTGAGATGGGTGCTATGCAAGAGCGTATTACTTCTACCAAGAACGGTTCTATTACTTCGGTTCAAGCAGTATATGTTCCTGCGGATGACCTTACGGATCCTGCTCCTGCAACAACGTTTGCCCACTTGGATGCTACCACGGTATTATCACGTAAGATCGCTGAGCAAGGTATCTACCCTGCGGTTGATCCATTAGATTCTACTTCTCGTATCTTGACTGCGGACATTGTTGGTCAAGAGCATTATGATACTGCACAGCGTGTAAAAGAGACATTGCAGCGCTACAAGGAACTCCAAGACATCATTGCCATTTTGGGTATGGAAGAATTGTCCGAAGAAGATAAATTAGTGGTGTCGCGCGCACGTCGTGTTGCACGTTTCCTTTCTCAGCCGTTCCATGTTGCAGAGCAGTTTACAGGTTTGCAAGGTGTTCTAGTAGATATCAAGGATACTATTAAAGGATTCAATATGATTCTTGACGGTGAATTGGATCAATATCCAGAAGCTGCCTTCAACTTGAAAGGTAGCATAGAAGAAGTGGTAGAAGCTGGGGAGAAAATGTTAGCCGAAGCTTAATCATATTCATTATGTACTTAGAAGTAATTACACCCGAAGCGGTATTATTTAAAGGCGAAGTGAGTTCTGTGCAATTGCCAGGACGTGATGGTTTATTTCAAATTTTGAAAGACCACGCCCCAATAATCTCAGCTTTAGGTCCAGGCACGGTTAAAATACGTGTTGCCGACGATACACAGACGCTTGATACTTTGAGCTCTCAGGTTATTCTTGATACTTCAGACGATAAGCTTTGCACAGTTGAAGTCAAGGGTGGCGTATTGGAATGTAAGAACAATAAGATTTCAGTACTTGCAAGTTAATAGTCAATAGACACTTGAAAAAAACCTGCAGGTACCTGCAGGTTTTTTTTTGATATACTTTAGGGATGCATGCGTTTCAGTTCGCTTAATTTTATTTCATGAGAAAGATTTTAATACTCTCAATCACATTGCTGACATTTCATGTAGCAGCTCAAGAATACAGCCAGAGACTTGGGTTTAGAGGAGTCGTACCTAAGAAATACGTCCCAGTTGAATTAAATGAAGTAGAGGTGAATGCTTCACTTGGGAAGGAAACCTACGCTTCCGCGACCAAGCAAATCACTATCCTAACTGCCAAGGAAATCCAAGAACTTCCAGTGACTAATATCAATGAGCTACTCGACTACATAGCTGGTGTGGATATGCGTCAACGCGGTCCGCTTGATGTGCAAGCCGACCTTGGTGTTCGAGGAGGAACTTTCGATCAAACGTTGGTTTTGGTTAATGGTGTTCGAATGAATAATCCTCAAACAGGACACCACAATATGAATCTTCCCGTGCCTTTGGTAATGATTGAGCGTATTGAGTTGATACACGGTGGTGCGACCAATGCGCACGGTATTGGAGCAATGACTGGAGTCTTAAACATTATACTCAAATCACCCCAGAAAAAACTCAATGCCGGATACGCTCTCACAACGGGCCAACATAATTTGCTGAACAGCAGTTTTTACGCTGGTAAGAAAGTAGGGAAGTGGGGTGTCCAATTCGGTCAGCAAGGTCAGCAGACTGCTGGATATATTGCAAATACAGATTTTAAGAGCCAGAAATTTATCCTAAACCTTGAGCGTGATTACAAACTTGGAAAAGAGAAAGGCACTTTTTCTGTTTTTTACGCAGAAAACCAAAAGTCTTTTGGTGCACAGAATTATTATACATCGGCATTTCCTGATCAGTTTGAGGCAACCTCTACGCGGGTTTTTGCCTTGGGTTTGGCTGAAACCATTGGTCAGAAGACAGATTTTAAGACGAATATAAATTTCGTTTCGGGAACAGATCGTTTTGAGCTTTATCGCGAGACTGCAGGATTAGGCGGTTTTGATGCGAGCGAAGTCGCTTATGATAAACTTCCTTCGGGAAGCTACTATCGCGCGGCGGATGGGGATAGTGCAGCAACTTTTTATGGTGGACCCAATTTCCACCGAACCTTGGTCTTCAACTTGAATTCAAGATTGACACACCGTTGGAACGGAGAACACGAAACTAGTTTAGGCTATAATCAGCGCTATGATGAAATTCACTCTAATGTATTAGGAGGCGATTTTGGCGATATTCACTTGGTACCAGGTTGGGACGGATATACCATGGATAAAGGAGCTTCAACTACTGATTTCTCTTGGTTCGGAGAGCATAAATTTATACGCGGGCGCTATCAGTTGCGCGCCGGTGGGATGTTAAATTATCACGATGGCCCTTCACAAGATTCCTCTTATTTCTTTGCTCCTTCTATGGATGCATTGTATCGACTGACGAAAGAATCTTCACTCTATGCAACAGTGAACCGCTCCATGCGATACCCAACTTACACTGACCTTTACTATAATAGAGGTGGGGCACAAGGTTCTATAAATTTGAAGCCAGAAACTTCATGGAACTACGAGGCTGGATATAAAGCAAAAGAGGGTAACCTTGATTTAAATGGTGTATTGTCTCATAGACGCTCGGCAGATTTGATTGACTGGGTTACCTATGCTGATATTCCTGATACTGCATTTGCATCCAACATAACCTCATTGGCATTGACAGGAATTGAAGGTGGATTAAGTTATAACGCTAAGAAACGTAAGCAGATGTTGAGGCGTGCTGCAGTGGAAGCTACTTTAATGAAGGGAAATAGCGCTGAAGTGGACTATTCAAGTCTCTACGCCTTAGATTACCTTCAAGCTAAAATAACCGCTCGAGCCACACAGAAATTAGGATTGGGCTTCTTTGCAAACTATGCGCTTACAATACAAGATCGCATGGGAACGTACAATAGTGCAGGAACGGAAGTAGACTATAAGCCGTTTGCCTTGCTAGATCTCAAACTGTACTATGCACCTGCAGGTGGAATCTTCAAACGCCAATTTCCATTCCAGGCTTTCATTAATATTAACAATACGTTGGATGCTAACTACTATGATAGAGGGAATGTAGTACAACCAGGACGTTGGATTAGTTCAGGTTTTGAGTTCAGATTTCGGTAGAAATTACCCGCTATGCGATTACCAAAAAGCCGCCCCGTTAGGGCGGCTTTTTGGTTATGCGGTATGCAAATTTTACTCTTTAAAAGTGAAATGAATATATAGAGAATCACCTTCATTAGACCCATTATAGTCCAAGAGTTTGACGTACCCTCATCCCATTTCTCTCAGATGTCTTGGTGGTCTATCATTATTTTGATTTTTTACTTGAAAGATTTTCTCAGAAAACCAAATTCGACTATTTCAACTTCTGGTTACTGTGGTGCCTATCGTGGTCACGTTCACGCTTGACTTCCATTTTTTGATCGAATGCGGCTTGAAGATTAGTACCGGTTTGATTAGCCAAGCATAACAAGACAAACAATACATCGCTGAGCTCTTCTCCTAAATCTTTTGTTTTATCGCTTTCCTTTTCACTTTGCTCACCATAGCGTCGGGCAATGATACGGGCTACTTCACCTACCTCCTCAGTAAGCTGTGCCATATTGGTTAGCTCATTAAAGTAGCGTACTCCATGTTTAGAAATCCAATCGTGCACTTCTAATTGGAGTTTACCTAGAGGCAAGTCTGTGGATACATCAAGAGAAATATTGGTCATTATTCTTTGTTTTTGGTATCAACCCAAAGGGTAATTGGGCCGTCATTAATTAAATGTACTTTCATATTCGCTCCGAATCGCCCTCCTTTAACGGGCAAATCACTTTCCATCCAGAGTTTTTCCATAAAGTATTCGTATAAAGGTTCTGCGTGAGCAGGTTTTGCTGCCCTCATGTAGCTTGGTCTGTTTCCCTTTTTGGTAGACGCGTGCAAGGTGAACTGAGAAATGACTAAACATTGACCGCCTGCATCTTTGATACTCCGATTCATTACTCCTTCATTGTCTGGAAATAACCTCATTCTAGAAATTTTACCGCACAACCAATCCACATCACTTTCTCTATCATCAGGCTCAATACCCAAAAATATAAGCAAACCTATTCCAATAGCGCTAATTTCCAGCCCATTTACTTCAACACTGGCTTCGCTAACGCGTTGCAGTAGGGCTCGCATTTAATTGAAGGCGGGATTGGGAAATACAATAATCTTATCTCCAAAGTAATCGAACAACTTGCTTGAATTTTCTTGGAAATCATCTTCCATTTCTCGAATTAAATTTGATTCTCCCAAGGAGGTTGTAAGTACTAAAGCAACTCGATTTGATTCGTAGGTTTCCAAAAGTGTATTGTTTTCTGCAGTTTTACCATAAATAAGGAAATCACCGACCATGGAGGGAACAGCTAGAATATCATTTTTTTCTAGAGCTTTGATTATAGCTGCTGATTCCTGTTCGCTCGCCATAAGGACTATCTTAAGATCAGCATTTTGGCATGCTTGAAGAAATGTTAAAGCTTCCTGGCTGAATTTCATAGCCTCAAGTGAGGCGACCTTTTCAAGTTTTAATTTTTTCCCTCCAGCAATCTCTTTATAATACTCATTTAGACTTTCTTGAGACAAGAGTATGTAAGGCACATCAATAAAGACTGATCCTCCTGCGGCAACATTACTTCTTTGTTTTTCAATTAAGTACTCTGCATATTTGAAATTCTGCTTGTAAATGAATCCAAATTCATTTGAACTTCTCCATTTAAATGAAGAATCAAGCTCAGGAGTATCCTTAAGAGTAGACTCTTTCAATGCACATGAAGTTAGCATACAGGCACTAATGGCTAGAAGTACGGTAATGTGTCTGTTCATCGTAATCTTTTAATTGGTTAAGATAACTTTCGTATCGAGTAGGTGCAATTTTATTTGCTGCTAAGGCTTCTTTAATAGCGCATTGAGGCTCATTGAGATGCATACAATTGTGGAACTTACACTGCTTACTCAAGGCGAAAATTTCTGGGAAGAAATGACTGATTTCCTCTTTTTTCATATTCACCATACCGAACCCCTTAATACCTGGGGTATCTATCACATCACCTCCCATCTTTAATGGATGCATTTCCGCAAACGTGGTCGTGTGTTGCCCTTTTCTATGCGTTAGACTTACCGCTCCGGTTCGTAAATCCAGTTGAGGTTCTATAGCATTTACCAGGGTGCTTTTTCCCACTCCGCTGTGTCCACTGAGAAGTGTGGTCTTATTTTTAAGTTCTTCTTTTATTTTTTCAAGTCCAATTCCTTCCATCGCCGAAGTTTTTATGACTTTATAACCTATTGCACTATATACCGCTTCTCGGTATTCCAATTCCATCATTTCTTCTTCACCATAAAGATCCACTTTGTTAAAGACAACAATAGTTGGAATGGAATACGCTTCAGCCGTAGACAGAAATCTATCCATGAAACCTGTTGAGGTCATGGGTTGAGCAAGGGTTGTTACCAGCAGCGCCTGATCCATGTTTGACGCAATGATATGCACTTGCTTACTAAGATTGACACTTTTACGAACGATGTAATTTTTACGGTCCTGAATTGTGCTAATAACGCCTTGTCCTTCTTGATGGTCCTCCAAATGAAAATGGACGACATCGCCTACCGCAATAGGATTGGTACTTTTTATACCCGCCACTCGAAATTTTCCTTTGATACGGCAATTAAAAAGTTCACCGCTTTCAAATGAGCGGACTTGATACCAGCTACCTGTACTTTTTAGAACAACGCCTTTCATGACGCGCAAATTACACAATTAACGCTTGGCGTACATGTTTTCGTAGTAGTCTTGATAGGTCCCTGAAGTAACATTTTTGAGCCAGTCCGAGTTGCTTAAATACCAATCTATGGTAATGGCTAACCCTTCTTCAAAGCTAACGCTTGGTGCCCAGCCCAATTCCGTATTAATTTTTGTGGCATCAATGGCATATCTACGGTCGTGACCAGGCCGGTCTTTTACGTAGGTGATTAGCTTAAGACTGCTGCCTTTTTCTCTATTCAATTTTTCATCCATCTGAGCACAGAGTACCTTGATAAGATCCAGATTTGTCCATTCGTTAAACCCACCAATATTGTAGGTTTCGCCATGCTTACCTTCATGATAAACTAAATCTATAGCGCGAGCATGATCTACTACATAGAGCCAGTCTCGCGTATATTGACCATCCCCGTATACAGGCAATGGTTTTTCTTCCACAATATTGTTGATGAAGAGAGGAATAAGCTTTTCCGGAAATTGATTCTGTCCGTAATTATTCGAACAATTGGTGACTATATAGGGAATGCCGTAGGTTTCCCCGTAGGCACGAACAAAATGATCAGAAGAGGCTTTTGAAGCACTATATGGACTATTTGGATCATATGAAGTGGTCTCTTCAAACAAACCTTCTCTTCCCAAAGTGCCGTAGACCTCGTCTGTTGAGATGTGGTAGAAGCGTTTTCCTTCAAAATCTGAGTGAATACGTTTAAAGCTGTTCAATAGATTTACTGTCCCTAAGATGTTGGTTCGAACAAAGGCCAACGGGTCCTTGATAGAGCGGTCTACATGGCTTTCAGCGGCTAAGTGAATTACTCCTTCTGGCTTATAGGTGTCAAACAAGATGTCAACTGCTTCAGCATCAACGATATCTACTCGTTCAAACGTATAGTTTGGGGCATTCTCAATGTCACTTAGATTTTCTAGGTTACCTGCATAGGTCAAGACATCCACATTGATGATGTGATACTCACTGTACTTGTTTACGAATAAGCGCACAACGTGAGATCCAATAAATCCGGCACCGCCGGTGATAATGATGTTTTTCATTCAGATGCTTCTAATGATCTACGAAACTCGAATTTATGAAGAATAATTCCTAATTGTACTTGGAGTATCTTTCATAACTACCAATTAGCCAAATACTCCTACAATTGTTCAAACACATCCCTAAAAAATGCCTTGCTTTTCCGTTCTGCGCATAACAAAGAGTTTGAAAAAGATAAAGTTATAGACTGAAGTTTAGGATTGGAAAGGATTTACCATTGATCGTATTCCACAGACCTATCTGAAGGACGGATTGATCGGTAGTCTGGACATTGTTTCTAAGTCCCACTTGAACACCTTTCAATTGTTTGGAACCATTAAAAATTCCGAGTTGAACTCCTTTAGTTTGAGCGGCACTATTTCTAAAAGAGATACTCAATCCATTTACTTTCTGGTAATGACTACTACCTAGGTTTAAAGCAATTCCATTCAAGCGCTCACCTACGCTAACAAACCCTGAGACCGCTAGACCATTGACTACATCTGTTTGCGTTCCAAAAAGTGAGCATTGCAGTCCATTGGTGATGGACTTCGGTTGTCCTGTGTGGGACAGTGTTGGAGGTAGATATCCAAAGGGAATTTTAGACCAATGAAACAATCCACCGCCAATTTGAAGGTTAATTCCGTTTGTAGTCTGATTGTACGGCGCATTACAAATAACATCTTGACCAACAACCCCAATGGCCATGCCATTGACTGTTTGCGCCTTACCGGGTTGGTAGGCTAACAAGTATCGTTTGGGACCCGATCTAGTAATACAGCTAAGGTTGGTTGATGAATCGGAAGAAAATGCAGAGGGATAAAGACTATCAAGCCGAGTTAAAGGCATTTTCTTTAGCGAATCTGCAGGCGCATAGGTAAATCCCTGTCCGAAAATAGGACTACTACATAACACTACGATTATTCCTATTACAAGTTTATGCATGCTTTAGGCTTTGCTCAAAATTCCAAGCATCTCGAAGCATATCTTCCAACGTTTTTTCTGGGGTCCAGTTTAAAACACGTTGTGCCTTGGCAATATTCGCATAAACTGCTGGCACATCTCCTTCGCGTCTAGGTACTAATTCAAAAGGAATTTTTATTCCTGTAGCTAGTTCGAAGGCCTTAATCATTTCTAAAACAGTTGATCCATTACCTGAGCCCAAGTTGATAACATCAAACTTCGTAGTCTTGCCTTCAACCAGATGCTGTATGGCAAGAATATGAGCTTTTGCAATATCAATTACATGAATGTAGTCGCGAATACATGAGCCGTCGCGTGTATCGTAATCGGACCCAAAGACCTTCAATTCTTTTCTTTTTCCAATGGCCGTTTCGGTGATGTATGGCACTAAATGATGCGGCTCGCCATCCTGGAATTCACCAATAATACTCGAAGAGTGCGCCCCAATCGGATTAAAATACCTTAAACTCAATACATTCACTGCTTCAGTTGCTGCAAAGTCGCGGAGGATTTCCTCCCCCATCTTCTTAGTATTACCATAAGGGCTTTCTGCAGGTTGTATGGGTGCATCTTCATCTACGTGTGGGTTTTCCGGCGTACCATATACGGTGCACGAACTGGAGAATACAATATTACGAATGCCGCGGGCCTCCATGCTTTGAAGGAGGTTGATGGTACTCAACAAATTGTTATGGTAATACTTTAACGGGAGATCAACGCTCTCATTAACCAAAAGAAAAGCTGCGAAGTGAATGACACCAGTAATCTCCGGAAACTCCTTAAATAAAGCATCTATTTCTGCGAGATTACAGAGCTCAACTTGACGGAAAATGATTTCGTGCCCTACAATGGTTTCGATACGTGATTTTACTTCAAGAGGACTTTCGCTCAAGTTGTCTAAAACAATCGGTTCGTAGCCGGCTTCAATGAGTTCAACCACTGTATGAGAGCCAATATAGCCTAGCCCGCCAGTGACAAGAATTTGTGACATACTATGAAATCTAATTTTTTAAAGTACTACTTACGACTGAAATTGACAAAATCTCTATGCTCTTTTCTGTAGAGCCTTTCGTCAGGCAAGCTTTTGAACCACGTATAGGTTTTTTCTAGCCCTTGGCCCCGCATTATTTTGGGTTCCCAATCCAAGATAGACTTTGCCTTGCTGATATCGGGTTGCCGTTGCATAGGGTCATTAACCGGTAACGGCTTGTAGATGACTTTCTGCGTGGTGCCCGTGAGTTTGATAATCTCCTCAGCAAAATCTGAGATGGTAATCTCGTGTGGGTTGCCAATGTTTACCGGCTCGGCATGGTCGCTCATGAGCAAACGGTAGATGCCTTCAAT
>PAND01000028.1 GCA_002707525.1 Flavobacteriales bacterium | reverse complement strand
CAACAAAACATGGACAATTGGATTCTGTTATCTCTAGATGGGGTGCCTCAACAACGGAGTCCGCTTGGAGAATGGTATTCAGCCATATCACAAGACGGGCTGGGCGGAAATCATCTTAGTGACCTGCGCGGTGGACGCAGTATTATCACAGAAAGACTCGGTGTGCAAGAAATGCCACTGTACTTTAAGGTTGAAGATGGACTCATAACGGCGCGTTCAACACAAATTTTAGAAATACTGGATTAGAACAGTTACTGTTTATCTATTACCAAACGAATATGTGCCATATGATGCTGGCAATGCCAAGCATACATTTGAACGCTTTCCTTCATTGTGTATTCCTTAGACTCATCTAAATGGAAATAAGACTTTTTCCATCCCGTTTCCGTTATACCATTCAAAAAGGAAACCCATTTTTCGTGAAGACTGGCGAGTAAAATAACACTCAAAAACGGATCTGAAGTATAATCCGGTAATGCGGCAAATAGCGTTTGTGGATACCCAGTAACTTTTGGTGTTTCCAGAGAGGTTACAGCTAAACGTTGTCTGTTGAATCCATTCATGTGGGAATCTGCAAGATGATGGACTACTTGACGAATTGTCCAACCTTCTTGTCTGTATGATGTATCCCATTGCTCATCCGTTAGCGCTTTTGCAAATTCCATGAGCTGCTTAGGCATTCTACCTATGACGGCGATACAACCTTCTACTCGCTCAATAGGAGGGTCACTTTCAATTGACGCCTTTCCAATAGGGTATTTCAAAAATTCTACATCCATGGTTGTAAAGATATTTGTCTAGAATAAAAAAGCCCTGCCATCAGGCAGGGCTTCCTATTTATTATTACCGTATGATTAATGTGCAACCATCAATCGAGTGTATGAATTGGCTCTTCCTTGAATACCAATGATATACATGCCGTTGCTTAAATCACCTATATTAATTGTGAATTGATTTAGGCCAGATGTGATTGCCTCAAATTCTTGGGTGAGCACAATTCTTCCTTTTAGGTCAACTACCTCAATCTGGTAAGAACCTTCCGATAAGTTGGTTTCTATTGTGGTGAGCTCTTCCGCAGGATTAGGGAACAAACGAATTGCCGTAGAAGGTTTTTCGGTATCCACATTTTCCGTAATTGATACAGGGCGCGTACTCATTAAAGTCGTCGTTTGGAATGTTCCTCTTCCGAACGTACCTGCGAAAATGTCACCTTCCATCACATCATTATCCGCAGAACTATTCTTTTCTGTTCTGTATTGCTTTAATGTAAATACAGGAACACGAGCTAGTCCAGAATTATCTGCACCCCATGAAGGTGCCGCTGCATTGATATTAGTTGTAGAGAAAATCCCATATTCAGTTCCTATGATCGCATAAGCGGAATTACCCTTATCAAATGTTGCTGAATAGACTGGGAAATTACCAAGATTACCGTCCTTAACAGTAAAGTTTGGATTGGCTGATGTCGCGTTGGAACTGTAGTACACAAAATTTTGATTGCTATAATTACCCATGGTAAATAACACTCTGTCATTGTTGTTTGGATCAACCGCAATACTTGTAATATTTCTACCTATCACCGAATACACCAAATCAACGTCCAATGCTGTTTGACCTGAATCTAAATCAGCAGTTATAAAACTTCTCGCTCCTTGTAAACCAGTTATACGATAAATTCGGCCGTTGCTGGTCCCAATCCAAGCGTAATTACCATCTTCACTAACTTCTACTGCCTGAGCAGTTCCCGTAATACTTGCTAATTTATACCAAGCAGGTGTATCCATAAAGTCTAATGCTCCTCTTGTCATCCAAACTGAACCGCTGAACCCTACCACGAACATACTACTTACAGGATCCTGAACAATAATACTATCGCCCATTCCCAAATCATTCGAAATCGTATAATTAAACGGAAGACCATTAGTATTAGAACCAAGACTTACCGTAGACCCAGCATTATAACTGACATCAACAGTAGCAACAATCTCTGCTGCTGGTACACTTGAAAACACTACAGTGAAATCACCTGTTGCAGCATCAAAATTACCGGTGCCATCTCCCGTCATGTTTCCGGTAGCATCTGAGACAATCTCTAATGTACCGCTCTTAACTTGGAAACTAGATGCGTCCATTAAGGCACTTTCTTGTATTGGCTTGATATTCCCTGTAAAAGTATCTTGTCCAACATTAGCAAATCCTAAAGATCGTATTGCCTCTGTCACCTTAAACTGAACCGAGTCTGTACTTAAAGCATCTTGACTGTTTTCATAAAGATAGAAGGGTGTCATCCATGATCCAATCGCTTGAGAAGAACGGTCATCCCAAAATGAACTAAAACTTTGTCCTCTATTTTCACTGCGTCCTATGCGACCTTCTTGGTATTCAGTAAAATAAATTTTCGGCACTAACCACGAAACGGTAGAATAGCCTCCATCACCAGAAAAATTATCAACCGGTCCTAATGAGCGGCCCGTGTTTGGAGTGTTTCCAGTACCATCCATAATCCAACTACCATTATCCTGAGTACCACCAACAACATAGCGATCAGACGAAATTCCGATATTATAAAATTGAGTAGTGATATAGTTTTTATTCAAAGTTTGCCACGTACTTCCAGAGTTTTTAGAATAGTAAATACCTCCGTCATTGACTATATACACCTTAGAACTATCAGTAGGGTGCCAAACCACATCATGGTTATCAGAATGAATATTGAATGGACCAAAACCATTTACTTGGTTCCACCCCTGACCTTGCTGCCAACTCCACACTGATATACCACCGACAATAATTCTATCTTTATTAGCAGCATCCACTCCGATCGCTAAAGCATAATCACCTATACATTGAGACGAACAAAACGGGTCAAAATAAGTCGATTTCTGGCCGATTTTTGACCAAATAGTACCTCCATCTGTGGTTCTATAAACGCCTGAAAGAGCGTTACCTGAAGTAATATGTACCGTATATACAGTGTTCGGGTCATTTTTTGCGGAAGCAAACATAATTCGACCACCGCTTCTTGGTAATCCAGAGGTTCCAGCACTCGATTTGCTTATTTCAGTAAATGAAGATCCCCCATCAGTAGATTTCATTGTTCTACCTCCTAACGTCCCCCAAATGTTGCCGCCTGCGTCCATGTGAATGTCCCAACAAGCCGCTTGAGCACCTACTCCTGTTACTGGATTACTCCAAGAGGCTCCTGCATCTAAAGAAGCTCGGATACCGGCATTAGTTGCCATGAATAGTTTGTTGTTATCTGCCGGATCAGTAATAATTGCGCCTATTGAAGCAAAATTTGACGCGCTACTTAACTGAGTAAATGAGGTTTGATTGGCATCTTTTTTAAATACCCCAGCACCTGGAAAACCAGATGACGTTGAAGCGCCAAAACCAGTAGTCCAAGTATTATAAAGACCTTCACCTGTACCATAATACACGTCTCCATCCTTTGAATAGGCTATAGACATAACAGACAAATTCTCTTGCTCTGGGTTAACTTCTGTCCAACTCAAGCCAGCATTATTACTGAAATATAAGCCACCACTGACACTGCCAGTATACATTTCACTTGGATTCTGAGGGTTAATGGCCAAACCACGAGTTCTTCCCCCTTTATTATCTGGACCACGTTCATCCCAAGCCAATCCTATATTGCTCTCAGGCATATTCTCTAGACTTTGGATAGCACTAGTAATATCCTCTTGATCAATTGCGCCGGTGACCTGATTTGCCCTTAAGGCATGCAAATACGCGGCTGCCCCTGCCGCACCTTGTTCATACTGAACACGTGGAACGTATTCATCTTGACTAGGTGCTAACTTAATAATGGCGGCGGTTAAGACGGTGCCTACTAAGGCTAATCGTAATCCTTTTTTCATGTAAAAATTCTATTTCTATTCGTTAAAAATAAGGCTTGCGTCTTATTATACCAAGTGCTTTTCAGCATGATATGAACTGCGGACCAAGGGGCCACTTTCTACATATCTAAAGCCCATATTTAGACCTATCTCTTTTAATTCTTCAAAAACTTCAGGCGTAACAAACTCAACAACAGGCAAATGCTTCGGAGTAGGTTGTAAATATTGTCCCAATGTTAGAATATCAACATCAACGTTACGCAGCTCTTTCATAGCTTCTACTACTTCTTCTTTGGTTTCACCAAGACCTAACATGATGCCACTTTTAGTCCTGTGGATACCTTTTTCTTTGAGGTATTTCAATACCAAAAGAGAACGATCAAATTGAGCTTGAATACGAACTTTTCTTGTAAGACGACGGACCGTTTCCATATTATGACTCACAATCTCCGGATTCGCTTCAATAATTCGATCTACATTATGTAACTCTCCTTTGAAGTCGGGGATAAGCGTCTCCATAGTTGTATTTGGACTTATTCTCCTGATTGCCCTGACAGTTTCTGCCCATAGAATTGAGCCACCGTCTGCTAAATCATCTCTATCTACGGAGGTCAGGACTGCGTGTTTCACTTTCATTAATTTTACACTCCGCGCTACTTTTTCGGGCTCTTCCCAATCCACTGTCTCAGGACGGCCAGTTGCAACATTACAAAAACCGCATGAACGAGTACAAATATTACCAAGAATCATAAACGTAGCTGTACCGGCACCCCAACACTCACCCATGTTTGGACAATGTCCCGATTCACAGATGGTGTGTAATTTGTATTTATCCACAAGACCTCTAACATTCTTGTAATTTTCACCCGTAGGAAGTTTTACACGCAACCAGTTAGGCTTTTTCGTCCGCTGTTTTGCTTCCTGAGCGATTCCTGTGTTGGGATTATCTACCATATTTCTAAAACCATTAAAAGCTATACTTGTTCAGTTAAACGATGGTCTTTTCTCCACTTATCCACAATGTCTTTATTTACATTCTCGTGTGATGCATGAGCTACTAATTGGCCGTTGTACCAAAAGATTAATTGAGGGCTTTCATGCCTAACTTCAATTTCTTCTGCCAAGGCTAAACTGAGTGCACGCTGAGAAATCACATCTATATAAACCCACGTTTCATTCGAATTGATTTTTACAGAATTCAACCGCTTCATTACAAACAAACTCACACTGCAACGAGGACTGTGTTTGTAAAAAAAAACAGGCGTCTTTAATGCAAGAAAGCCTGAGATTTCCTGAAGAGATTCTGGATGCTCAAACTTGATTTCATCCGCAGATAAAGACGAATTAACCTTGTTGTTCAGAAATTTCCACATGCGAGTATGAAGGACATTTTTCTGCTGTTCCACATGATGATAATGCAAGAATTGCCGTAATCACAAAAGCTGCGCCAAGTATCTTTTTCATCTTCTAAATTTCTAGTTGTTACATTGCAAAGAGTAAAAATAACGTAAACCAGCCAAAATCCGTCTCTAATGAACAACTTCCTTTCAACAATGATTCCGAGGGACTGGAGATTATTTTGGAACGAGGAAGCAAAAAAGCCCTACCTGCTTGAACTTGTTACTTTTCTTCAGAAAGAATATAATGAGCATGTATGCTACCCGCCGCAACATCATGTTTTTAAGGCCTTGGAAGGACTTCAAGCGGATAGCGTAAAGTGTATTATCCTAGGCCAAGATCCGTATCATGGTTTTCAGCAGGCAAACGGTCTAGCCTTTTCAGTCTCTCAAGGAATCAAATTGCCGCCATCATTACGCAATATTTTTAAAGAATATGAGAGCGATTTATCCTTACCTCAGCCACTTCATGGAGATCTCAATTCATGGAGAAAAGAAGGCGTACTTTTATTAAACACTGCATTAACCGTTCGCGAAGGAAAACCAGGATCTCACAGCAAAAGAGGTTGGGAGATTTTCACATCTAATTTGATTAAATACATTTTAACAGAATCAACAAGTGTTGGATTTATTTGCCTTGGTACTCCAGCTAACACATTAGCGAGAACTGTCTCGAAGGAACTTCGCCAGAATGAGCTAACCATTATACATGCTCCTCACCCTTCACCATTAAGCGCATATCGTGGTTTTTTTGGTTCAAAACCGTTTACAACATTTAATAAAGAACAAATCAAAAAGGGTAAGGAAATCGTACATTGGGAGCTGCCTTCAAATGGTCAAAAATCACTTTTTTAAAGGCTAAAGCACAAGATACTCATGGATCTGACAACAATTGTTTTCGCGGTAATTAATCTCATCCTAGTTGTTCTCCTTTTCCTTAGGATAAGATCAACAAGTAAAGGAACTTCTGCGCCTACTGGCGCTATCCCGAAATGGGCAGAGGAACAATTAAATGAACTTAAATCTGAGGCATCAATCACCTCCCAAAAACTCAGTAAAGCCAAAGAATCTTTATCTGAAGAGCAGATAAAAAATGCCCAAACGATTAGTTCACTTGAAGCTAAACTTGAGGCAGCGCATGAAAAAATAAAGCTTCAGCAAGATCATTTTGAATCCCAAAAAGAGCAGGCAAAAGCAGATAAAGAAACCATGACCAATGAATTCAAGGTATTGGCAGAAAAAATCCTTGAAGAAAAATCGAAACAGTTCAAAACTACCAATAGTGAAGAGCTAGACAAGTTACTCACTCCGTTTAAACTGAAATTAACAGACTTTGAAAAAACTGTTAAAGAAAATCATAAAGAAGAACTTAAGAATTCAAGTGCCTTAATGGAGAACATTAAAGCCTTAAAAACCATGAACGACCAACTCACAGCCGAAGCAAGCGGTCTAGCAAAAGCACTAAGAGGTGATACTAAGAAGCAGGGAAACTGGGGTGAATTCGTTTTAGAACGAGCTTTGGAAATGAGTGGATTGACTAAAAACCAAGAATTCTTTGTTCAAAACAGCGAAACCACCGCAGACGGACGCAGACTTCAGCCGGATGTTATTATACAACTACCTGAAGACAAAAAGATTATAGTCGATTCTAAAGTCTCGCTAGTAGCTTGGGAAGCCTATGTGAATTCTGAGGAAGCGGAAGGTTCGAAGAAACATATGAAATCACTCATTTTAAGCATTCAAACGCACATCAAACAACTTAGTGAGAAAGACTATCCACAACTTTATGATGGGGCTACGCCAGAATTTGTACTTCTTTTTATACCCATTGAAGCTGCTTTTATGGAAGCAACTAAATTTGACGGCACACTTTACGAATTCGCATTTTCTAAAAAAATCATCTTGGTATCTACTTCAACCCTACTTGCAACTTTGAAGACCATCGCAATGGCTTGGAGGCAAGAAAAGCAAACAAGGAATGTGATAGAAATCGCGGATGCAGGCGGCAAACTTTATGATAAGTTTGTTGGATTAAGCGAAGACCTATTAAAACTAGGTGACCAATTTAATACTGCTCAAAAAACCTACGAAAGTTCCATGAATAAGATGGTTGATGGAAGAGGGAACTTGATTAGTCAGGTTGAGCGATTAAAAGAACTGGGCAGTAAAACAAAGAAAAAATTAGACAGTAGAATCATTGAACGAGCCAATCTAGGTGAGTTTTCTGATAAATCGTCTACAAAATCAATTAAAGAATAATGGCCAACGACCAACTCATTTACGGACTTAGACCCATTTTACAAGCCACTCAAGACGAAAAAACCATTGATAAGGTATTTCTCCAAAAAGGTCTTGGAGGCGCACTGTATTCTCAGCTTGAGGGCACACTTCGGGATCAAGGCATTGCTCCTAAATACGTTCCGGTTGAAAAGCTCAATCGATTGACTCGAGGAAATCATCAGGGTGCTGTAGCATTTTTAAGTCCAGTTGATTTCTATGATCTTGAAGAAGTCATAACCAAAACTGTGGAAGCAGGTAAAAAGCCTCTAATCCTTGCTTTAGATCGTATTACTGATGTCCGAAACTTTGGTGCCATTGCACGATCTGCCGAGTGCTCTGGCGTTGACGCAATCATTCTGCCAAAAAACGATAGTGCTCCAGTGAGCGCAGATGCCATTCGCACTTCAACCGGCGCCCTTTTGGAAATACCTATTTGCAAAGTAAACCACATGAAAGACGCGATTTTCTTAGCACAAAGTCTAGGCTTAAAAATCATAGCAGGTACAGAAAAATCTGATACGTCCATGTATGACGCACCATTCCAAGAACCCTGCATGTTAATCATGGGCAATGAGGAGACCGGTGTTCATAAAAGCTTAATTCAATTAGCAGATGCAAAGGCGCTTATACCAATGAGAGGACATATTAATTCTCTCAATGTTAGCGTAGCTACTGGTATTCTACTATTTGAAGCGGTGAGACAAAGAGGTTAATAATGAGAACGATCCTCCTCATTCTTTCCTTTGTTATTAGCAGTAAGCTTCAGGCACAATTTAATTGTCAAAGCACCAAGAATCTAACTTCGCCTCAAAGTAGCGCACCTATCAATTACAATTCTCGCTCGGATACTGCGGATCTTCAAAAGCTAAAATTAACCATAGACAGTCGTGATTTTGGAAATGGACAGCTTAGTGGAGTGGCAAAATACCAGCTGTATTCAAAACTCGCATTCAATAACTTACGTTTCGATCTTTTAGGTTTTACCGTGGACAGTGTTATATCATCAAATGGTTCATTAAATTTTACTCAGCACGGTGAACATGTTATCATCAATGAATCGGTTTCTGCGGGACAAACAATGTATTGGGATTTATACTACCACGGCGCCACTACCAAGGATGCGAGCGGATGGGGCGGTGTGCATTTAGACGGAGCTTATCAATATAATTTGGGCGTGGGGTTTGCAGCAAATCCGCACGTATATGGTCGTAGTGTTTTTCCCTGCTTTGACAATTTTGTAGAAAAAAGCATTTTAGAGGAAATGAATATTATCACTTCTCCAAATAAAGTTGGTGTAAGTAATGGTATCCTCTCGGAAATTGACACACTGGGCAATGGAGACCTTATGTGGAAATGGGAAGGGCAGAAACCAATACCCTCATATTTAGTAAGTATAGCCGTTTCTGATTATTTCAAACAAAGTTGGACTCACGATGGAAAATCGTTTGAGATCTATGGTCGCGCTCAGGATACAAGTAATATGACCGCAGGATTTGTGCATCTCACCGAAATCTATGACGCATTTATCAAGGAATTCGGACCCTACCCTTTTGAAAAAGTGGGCTATGCATTAACTATTACGGGCGCCATGGAACATGCTGGAATGGTTCATCTACCTCGAAATCTAGCGAATGCCAATTTAGCTGGTGAAGACATCATTGCACATGAATTAGCTCATATGTGGTTTGGCAACGGTATAACCACTAGAACTGCAGAAGACATGTGGATTAATGAAGGCTTTGCAGAATTTGGTTCGCATCTTTATGAAGAGTCCGTATATGGACGCTACAAATACATAAAAACGGTACAGAATAATCAAAGCCTAGTTTTAAAGCAAGCCTACGCCAATGACGGAGGGCATCTTGCCCTCAGTGGTGTCAATCAAGACCAAACATACGGGACCCATACGTATCAAAAAGGTGCTATGGTTGTGCACAATTTAAGAGAGTTCCTTGGAGATAGTCTTTTTAGCTCTGGAATCAAACAACTCTTAGCAAGTAACCTTTATGGAAACATAAGTGCAGAAGGATTTAAAACTTCCTTATCAGCCGCTACTGGAAGGAATTTAGATGATTTCTGGAACGACTGGATTTATAATACGGGCTACCACGGGGCATGGATGGAATTGAACTATCCCGTCAATGCAAACTGGAGTGCAACCACTAAATCTATAAATCTGCACCACCTTAGTGCGCATACAGGAACTTACAAAGGAAGTGGGAAATCAGTTCCCGTTTCTATTTATAAGCATAGCTTTAATCATGGTTATCAGGGTAAGTTATCACTAGGCACATCCTCCAATTTCCAGGCTAACAATTTGGATTCTACCTATTATACCAATAGTATAGATTTAGGGGCAGGGCAAGATTATTGGCTCAGCACAAATGATAGCGCAGAATCCTTGGGCACTTCAGTTTATGACACCTTTACATGGTCTAGTTTAACTGGAACCAGGACCTTAGCGAAAACTGGTGTTAAAATCACCCCAAAGAGCACTAATAGCGGACTAGACGGCACATTCTATGTTTGGCACCATCGCACAGCAGGCTTGTATGAACCTAATGGAACCACAAGCAGAGACCACTTTTATTTCATTGGCTATGAGGGAAATCATTCACCTCCAATAAGTTATGAGAGTGAGCTTCCTTTTGAAGTGACTATACCATTTAATACCAATCCAAACAATGGCGGTCTAGACAGCGATTTAAACGGACTTCCTGCTAGTAACATGACTATAGGCGAAAGCCCTACTATCAAATGGAAAAATGGAGTACCCATTGGAAATGCTTCCACTCAGGCTCTTGGTAATACAGGAGTTGGCAACATAAGTTTTACGCCTAAGCATGTTTCTCGGTATTACTGGATTATGAATACGTCCAATATTGGAAACATCGAATCATCAACAAATGAATATACAATATTCCCAAATCCAGCGTCGCAAGAATTGCAAGTCCGTACCAATTTGACTGGTGACTTTTTAAGCTATGAGATAACGGATACCAGAGGAAGGCACGTTGCAGAAGGAAAATCAACAATTGTAAATAAAATCAGTACCGTACTATTACCCGAACAACTAGATAAGGGAAATTATCTTTTTCATTGCGAATTAGGCGTAAAAAGGTTTTCAATTCTCTAAACAAGTCTTATGGATTAGTTACCTTTTTATATGGATTACAAAGAATACCAAAAATTCGCCCATGATGTCAAGAATCATTTAACCGGGGCATCGCTTCAAATTCAAGTTTTATCAATGCTTCTAGGAGAAGAACAAAGAGAACGGATAGCTTTAGTAGCAGATGAAATCCAGAGAGCAGGTGATAAAATTTCCGATTTTGAGCAAAAAGTAAAAACCGCTCAAATTAATTCAGGAGACACTAAAAAATAGTTAATTGCACTGGGCAGTGATCGCTTCCCAAAATGTCATTTAAAATCTCACTGTCTTTGACTTGAGACATTAGGCTTTCACTCACTAGAAAATAATCCAAACGCCAACCAACATTTTTCGGTCGAGCACCGCCGCGATAGCTCCACCAGCTATATTTGATAGTTTGTGGATTTAAACTTCGGAATGTATCCACAAATCCAGATGCAAGCGCGGTAGTCAACCCGTCAATTTCAGCTTGTGTGTAACCGGGAGTCTTGTTATAGTTTGATTTAGGATTCTTTAAATCAATTTCTTGGTGTGCCACATTTAAATCACCACAGACCACTACGGGCTTAGTCTGTTCTAATTTCTTAAGGTATTTCAGGAAGGCAACGTCCCATTCTTTGGTTCTATAATCAATGCGCTTTAAACCAGAAGACGAATTTGGAACATAAACTGTGACATAGAAAAGTTCTTCAAATTCAGCAGTAATTGACCTCCCCTCGTTATCATGTATTGGGATGCCAATACCATTGGTTACAGACAACGGCTCCACTTTTGAAAGAATTGCAGTACCACTGTATCCTTTTTTCTCTGCACTGAACGCATAGATAAAGTAACCTCGCAATTCACTTAAAGCCTCCTTAACCTGATCTGGAGTGGCTTTTGTCTCCTGTAAACCGACCACATCACAATCCAGTTTGTGCAAGTCTTCAACTAAAGTTTTTCCCGCGGCGGCACGGACACCATTCACATTAAAGGAGAGTAATTTCATTTACATATTTCTTCTATACTGTCCACCAACTTGGAACAGCGCGTTGGTAATTTGACCCAAGGAGCAATGTTTTGATGCCTCCATGAGTTCGTCAAATATATTGGTATTCTGAACAGCTGCATCTTGAATTTTTGAGATGCTTTCCACGGACTCTTTGTTGCTTCCTTGGTGCAGCGCTTCGAGCATTTTAATTTGGTATTCCTTTTCATCTGCAGTAGCTCGAATGACCTCAGCGGGCACAATAGTTGGTGAACCTTTCTTGTTCAAGAACGTGTTGACCCCAATAATCGGAAATTCACCAGTATGCTTCAGCGTTTCGTAATAGAGACTTTCTTCTTGAATCTTACCGCGTTGGTACATGGTCTCCATAGCGCCTAAAACACCTCCACGCTCAGTAATTCGATCGAATTCAAGCAGTACTGCCTCTTCTACTAAGTCTGTTAATTCCTCAATGATAAAGGCGCCCTGAATAGGGTTCTCATTTTGAGTTAATCCTAGTTCTTTATTAATGATCAGCTGAATAGCCATTGCTCTGCGAACACTGTCCTCAGTGGGTGTGGTAATAGCCTCGTCATAAGCATTAGTGTGCAATGAGTTACAGTTGTCATAGATGGCATATAACGCTTGCAGCGTTGTGCGTATATCGTTGAAATCTATTTCTTGTGCATGCAGACTGCGTCCAGAAGTTTGAATATGATACTTCAGCATTTGAGAGCGAGAATCAGCACCGTATTTATGCTTTAGAGCATTAGCCCAAATGCGTCTAGCTACTCGTCCTATAACTGCATACTCAGGATCGATTCCGTTGGAAAAGAAGAAACTCAAGTTAGGTGCAAACTTGTTTATGTCCATCCCTCGGCTTAGGTAATATTCAACATAGGTAAAACCATTTGCCAATGTAAATGCCAATTGAGTTACGGGATTCGCTCCTGCTTCTGCAATATGATATCCTGAGATGGAAACACTGTAAAAATTTCTGACCTCCCAATCAATGAAATAGCTCTGTACATCCCCCATTAGTCTCAAAGCAAACTCAGTAGAGAATATACATGTGTTTTGAGCTTGGTCCTCCTTAAGAATATCGGCTTGGACAGTACCGCGAACGGAATTCAAGGTCCTGGCCTTAATTTGTCCATACGTTTTAGCATCTAAAACTTCATCTCCAGTTAATCCTAGAAGCAATAGACCTAAGCCGTCATTGCCTTCAGGAAGATCGCCTTGGTAGGCAGGTCGTTCTATTTTTTGTTTGTCGAACTTCGATTTCTTAACAGCCTCCACCTTAGATTCTAAGCTGTTTTCTCTAATGAACAGCTCGCATTCTTGATCTATGGCAGCGTTCATAAAATAAGCCAAGAGCATTGGCGCAGGACCATTAATAGTCATGGATACAGAAGTAGTTGATGCCGTTAATCGAAAGCCTGAATACAATTTCTTAGCGTCATCAAGGCAACAAATACTTACCCCGGAGTTTCCAATTTTACCATATATATCTGGTCTGCGTCCTGGATTATTTCCGTAGAGGGTAACACTATCAAATGCTGTAGACAGGCGTTTAGCATCCATCCCTAGACTTACATAATGGAATCGTTTATTAGTACGCTCTGGCCCTCCCTCTCCTGCAAACATTCTAGTGGGATCTTCACCTTCTCTTTTGAAAGGGTAAATCCCTGCTGTATAGGGGAATTCGCCAGGAATGTTTTCTAATAGTATCCATCTAAGCACATCTCCCCAACTGCGATATTTAGGCAGGGCTATTTTAGGTATTTGTGTATGAGAGAGACTTTCCGTGTGTGTTTCAATATTAATTTCTTTCCCACGAACTTTAAAGGAATACATGGGATTCTTGTACCGTTGTACGGTAGCGTCCCATTGTTGAATCTTTTCCCAATTATGGGGATCAAGATTCATTTTAATACGATCAAAACTTGCTTGTAATTGACGAATCAATTCTGAATCGTCAATTGTTTCTATTGATCTATGAAGTGCATAAAGCTTATCCGCTACTTCAATCTGTTCTCCTATTTTTTCTCTGTGAATACGATGACTTTCGGATATTTCACTTAGGTAACGTGTGCGCTTTGGAGGAATGATGAAAATCTTTTCGCTCAATTCATCTGAAACAGTAAATTTGGTTTCTAATCCAGCATCTGCCTTAGAATTAAGCATCTCTATAATAGCTTTATAAAGACTGTTGGTTCCTGGATCGTTAAATTGACTGGCTATAGTTCCATATACTGGCATGGAATCAATATCATCATGCCAGCGGTTATGATTGCGCTGATATTGTTTTTTCACATCTCGCAAGGCATCTAACGCTCCTCGCTTATCAAATTTATTTAGCGCTATGAGGTCGGCAAAATCAAGCATGTCAATTTTCTCCAATTGAGTAGCCGCTCCATATTCTGGTGTCATCACATAAAGGCTCGCATCACTATGGTCCAATATTTCTGTGTCGCTTTGACCAATACCTGAAGTTTCCAATATGATTAAATCAAAGCCTGCCACTTTAAGTATATCTAAAGCATTTTGAACATGAGCACTCAGCGCAAGGTTAGCCTGACGAGTAGCAAGAGAACGCATAAAAACGTTTTCATGATTTATCGCATTCATTCTTATCCTGTCTCCTAGCAGGGCACCACCAGTCTTGCGTTTTGAGGGATCCACAGAAACAACAGCTATACGCTTGGATGGAAAATCAAAGGTAAAACGTCGAACAAGTTCGTCAACCATTGAACTCTTGCCAGCTCCTCCAGTTCCTGTAATACCCAAAATGGGCGTTTGAATAGAAGTCGCTCTTTCCGTTATCTCGTTAATCGCATCACGATGCTTAACACCACAATTTTCGGCTGCGCTTATCCACCTCGCTATTATGGGATTAACCGCACCAGCTAGGTCATTAATCTCAGAGGGAGCTTCTTCACCAATCAAAAAATCTGATTGCTCAACTAAGTCATTTATCATACCCTGCAGCCCCATCTTACGACCATCATCTGGATGGTATAATCTAGTTATCCCATAGGCATGTAATTCTTCGATTTCTTCAGGTAAGATGGTACCGCCGCCGCCACCAAAAATTTTAATATGACTCGCTCCCTTTTGCTGAAGCAAATCATACATATATTTGAAATATTCAAGATGTCCACCTTGATAAGATGTCATGGCAATAGCATTTGCATCTTCTTGAATTGCCGTATTTACGACTTCCTCAACTGAACGATCGTGACCGAGGTGTATAACCTCACAACCGGTGCTTTGAATGATGCGCCTCATGATGTTAATCGCAGCGTCATGGCCGTCAAAAAGAGAAGCCGCTGTAACGATTCGTACCGTGTTCTTGGGTACGTACGGAGCAGGGATATCCATAGTTCTGTGATGTATTTGGTTCCCCTAAGATACATCAGAAGTGTCAATGATTCTTTTACCTATCTTCACGGAAAACCGAACAATATGAAGATGTTTACATCTCCGTTTTTTTACTTACCCATTGTAGTCCTCCTCTCAATTCACACTGGACTTCAAGACTTAGGGTTATGGCAACGAATGGCAATGGGCGGGACATTGGCATTAGCTGCTCTTGCCACACAAAGCAAAAACTTTAGTACCAAGCTCACCATGATAGAATTAATGACGCTTGGATTAGTCGTTTGGCCTCTGATAAAACTTGGATCGGTAAGTGCACATAGTGAACTTTATGGTCACGTGGCTAGAATGGCATTGCTCTTTGGAGTTACGGTGATTTCTGCAGATGCCTTTAGAAACAAAGAAAAAGACACCTTACTCGCATTTAGCTCTGGTGCACAAATCTCACTGATTATTGCAGGACTAAGCATTTTACCTGCCATAAGCGACGCCTACAAAGAAGGTAATATTTACCTCGCCAGCGGAAAACTGTTCGCTCATAAAAATTACGCTGCAGCAACTTTACTAATGCTTCTACCTGCGGCTCTTTCATCTAGATTACGCGATACTATTGGATTTTGGCTGCAAAGAACAGCAGTTGGTCTAGCCGTTTTAGAAATACTCCTCTTACAAACACGAGGCGTTTGGGTAGCAGCATTCTTAGTCTTACTTACCTCAGTTAGTATCTATTCCATCTACAAGAAAAATCAATTTAGAAACTACAGTTTTGCAGCACTTGGAATATTTGCAACAGGCATTGGACTAGTAGTACTGTTCAGCGGAAGCGAAAAAATCATTGACAATAGTACTATTCAAAGCAGAATGCACTATTGGAAGGCCTCTCAAGGAATGTTCTTAGACAATCCGGTTACCGGAGTGGGTGCCGGTCAATGGAAAATAGCATACCCAGGTCAAGGCTTAAAAGGAACCAATGACAGCGTAATGAATGGGGCGACTTCTATAGTTCGTCCACATAATGACTTAATCTGGTTATTGAGCGAAACGGGGATTGGTGTCCTCTTCTTTATTGCTCTAATTGGACTGTGCCTTATACATTTATTTAGGCACAAGGGCCAGCTCATTTTTGGACTTACAACAATCGCATTCGTGGGCTATGGTTTAGCTGAATTCCCCCTTGAAAGAGCCACGTTGCTCATACCGTTCGCTGTTGCATTAGGTTATTTTTCGAGTACCTCAAAAGTCATCTTGTCAACAACAAAGCTACCTGGGTTGATATGCACCTCTGCCCTGCTCTTTTATTCTATATTAATTAGTTACTCTAGGATGAATGGAGAAAAAGATGCTTCACTTGCGTTGGATGGATACCAGAGTAAAAACACAAAAAAAATGATTCAATACAGTGCTTCGGCACGAAGCCCTTTTTTTGAAATGGACATCTTCAATAATCCAATGCCTTATTTTGAAGGGTTAGGCATTTTAATGGAAGCCGGACAAAATCCGAGTTCGTCTGCACTAAAAAAATGTGCTGCTAAATTCCAAGAAGCGCTAGAAATCCATCCTAACCACTTGCTTAGTCTCAATCAAATGGGACAGATACGCAGAATTGAAGGCAACTTGACTGAAGCACATGATTATTATGATCAGGTTCTTTCTATGAGCCCTAGAAATACCTCTGCCGCTTTAAGACTTATTGAAATAAGACGCCTTCAAGGAGATATTTATGGCTCGCTAGACGCCTTGAAGATGATTGATCAAAAATATACCCCTCAGTCTTTAAATGGGCTGGGGCGAGAAGCAATACAAACGCTCCAAGCCTTTGCTTCAATTCCAAATCCAAGAGCAGCTTCTAAGGAACTCCACAGCAAACTTCAAGGGCAAAAACCTGGAGCAATGTGGCAGACTTGGGTGAAATCTAGAAAAAAATAACGCAAAAAAATATAATGTAAAATAATTGACAATATTTAGTCGTTAAGACTTTATATCCTACTTTAGACATCATGTTAAACCTTTTTAATTATAATACAATCAACAACCATCACATTAATATGTGGAAGGGTTGTTTGTATGATAAAGTGAAGGCATAAATTTAAAATAGACAACCCAAGATATTCAAAGCGCCTTCACCATGTGAAGGCGCTTTTTTTTATTCAAAAAGTATAATTCATGAAAAATTTCTTTTCCACGGTTAAAAAATCAGGACCATTAAAATCCAGAACACAATTGAGTATTGACAAAAACATGGTAGATAGCCAAGGAATGCTTACGCTTTGGAATTTGATGGAAACCATGAATTCAATCAAAGAAAAGCGCATCCAATCCTTGTTACTCAATGATCGCTATGAAGAAAGTGTGAAGACTATAGACCTAAAGCTTTACCGGAATGCCTCACTTGGAGATGACCTCATGGTGGAGAGTAATTTCGTTCCAATGGGAAAACGGCAAGTGAATCTAAAGGTATACGTAAGCAATAGAATCAAAGGCGAACCATCAAGACGGGTTTGTAAAGCCGTCTATACATTGAGTATTCAACCCAAATAGTACTGGAATTTGGCTCGATTGAAATGTGAGTGTTTATGGTTATTGATACTCGAGCCCTACTTCCAACAGGACGTAGTACCCCTGAAAAAATCCCGGCGCCTTGCGCAGGGATTTTTGATTCATACGTTATTTTTTCAACGCCTCTAAACGCTGGGCTATGAGTGCTATTTTAGATTCTGCATCCTCTTGCTTTTTGCGTTCCGAAACAACTACCGCGTCTGGAGCATTGGACACAAACCGTTCGTTACTCAATTTTTTGAGCACACTCTTTAAGAAACCCTCGGTGTACTTCAATTCTTCCTGAAGCTTGGCTATTTCTTCATCTACATTGACAAAAGCATCTGCCGGAATAGTATAATTAATGCCGCCCACTACAAAGCTAAATGCAGATTTTTTAACTTCTTCTACTTGCATAATTGCCTCCACATGAGCGAGCTTCTTGATTAAGGAATCATAGGCTACATCATGATTTGTATTCTTCGCAATTTCTAGAGTTAGGGGTTCTTTAGGGGTAATGCCATTTTCATTACGCACTGTTCTAATTCCACCAACAACCTCAGTAAAGTGCTCAAAAGATTTCAAGGCAGATACATCTTCAACTTCTAAGCTGGGCCATACAGCAAAATTGATGGTTTCGCCATCTTTTCTAACTGCTAAATTTTGCCATAACTCCTCTGTAATAAATGGCATGAACGGATGCATTATTTCTAGAAGTGTGTTAAATATAGTCTTCGTTTCCTCCAAAGCACCCGCTGAAATACGCTCGCCTTTCATGGGTTTTATCATTTCTAGATACCATGAACAGAAATCGTCCCAAACCAATTTATAAGTGGTCATTAGAGCCTCTGACAGTCTGTACTTTTCAAAACTACTTTCAAGTTCGATCAAAGCCTCTGCTATTCGATTGCGCATCCAATGAACAGATAGCTTTTCACTATGATTCATGGCTTGATCACCAGCTTCCCACATTCCCACCAAGCGGAATGCATTCCAAACTTTATTTGCAAAGAATGACCCTTGAGAACACAAATCTTCGTCAAAAAGCAAATCATTTCCTGCAGGTGCAGTCATTAACATACCAACACGAACTCCGTCTGCACCATACTTATCTATAAGGTCGAGAGGATCAGGGCTGTTTCCGAGTGATTTTGACATTTTACGACGTTTCTTATCACGAACCATACCTGTAAAATATACATCCTTAAACGGACGCTTACCCTTGAACTCATAACCGGCCATGATCATTCGTGCTACCCAAAAGAAAATAATATCCTGACCCGTGACCAAGGTATTGGTTGGGTAAAAATAATCCTCCTCTTCTTTGTTTCCAGAAAACACACTGTAGGGCCATAACCATGAACTAAACCAAGTATCCATGACATCTTCGTCCTGATGCACCTCAGTAGTGCCAAGCATAGAAACCGCATCTTCTTGAGATTTACAAACGGCAACATTTCCTTTTGAATCATACCAAGCGGGAATTCTATGCCCCCACCAAAGCTGTCTAGAGACACACCAATCTTTGATGTTTTCCATCCAGTAGTGATATGTTTTTTCTGCATGCGATGGGTATAGGGCAATATCCTTAGACTTAACACCATCTATTGCGGTCTTTGCTAGACCAGACATTTTTAAAAACCATTGCATGCTCAGTCGAGGCTCTATTACAGCGTCTGTTCTTTCACTGCGCCCAACCTTATTGCGAAGATCCTTGGTTTCTACCAAGAGCCCTGACCCCTCTAGTGCTTTAGCGACTTTTTTTCGAGCATCAAATCGATCAAGGCCTGCAAATTCTCCACCGTTTTCATTCAAGGCTGCATGCTCATCAAAAATATTGATTACTTCTAAGTCATGCTTTTCGCCCAACATCTGGTCATTCGTGTCGTGAGCTGGAGTGACTTTTAAAGCGCCCGTACCAAATTCTATGTCAACATATTCATCAAAAATGATTGGCACTTTTCTGCCTACAAGCGGTACTATAGCTTGCTTACCTTTCAAATGCTGATAGCGTTGATCCTCTGGATGTACACACACTGCAGTATCTCCGAATATAGTTTCTGGCCGTGTAGTAGCTACTTGTAAGGCTTCACCTGACCCTTCTATTTCATAGGACATGTAATATAGCCTGCTATTTTCTTCCTTATGAATGACTTCCTCATCAGAAATTGCCGTCAACGCCACTGGATCCCAATTCACCATTCGAAGACCACGATAGATCAACCCTTTTTTGTGCAGGTCAATAAATACATCTACTACTTGCTCACTTCTTACGTCATCTAATGTAAATGCTGTTCGGTCCCAATCGCATGAAGCACCTAAACGACGAAGCTGCTTTAGTATAATTCCGCCGTATTCATCCGTCCAATCCCAAGCGTGCTTTAAAAAATCCTTTCGGCTCAAATCTGATTTTTTGATACCCTGATCGCGCAGTCGCTTGACCACTTTTGCTTCTGTTGCAATGGAGGCATGATCTGTCCCAGGTACCCAGCATGCGTTTAATCCGAGCATTCTTGCTCTTCTTATGAGAACATCTTGAACCGTATTATTCAACATGTGCCCCATATGCAGAACACCCGTAACATTGGGCGGAGGGATTACAATAGTATACGGCTCTTTATCCGACACTTTCGCATGAAAGTACTTATTGTCTAACCAGTATGAATACCACTTAGATTCTATTTCTCCTGGAGTGTATTTACCAATTTCACGCATGCAGCTCATTCTTGATATAAGTTGCAAAAATAAGCGCCTTGACCTATCCAAAGAACCCTTAAGCTAAGAGTTTGTTAATTTCCTTTGAAAGCCACTTCATTAGAATTACATTTGATTATCAAAATTTGAGAAAAACATGAAAAAATTCATCCTTACAGTAGCGGTTGCTCTATTCGGTTTTACAGCTCAGGCTCAAGAGCAGTCTGCAGATGGAGCGAAAATACAATTCGCTGAAAAAGTAATTAATTACGGTAAAATTGATAAAGGATCAAATGGATCTAGAGTCTTTAAATTTAAAAATGAAGGAAATCAGCCTTTAGTATTGAATACGGTACGTGCTTCATGCGGATGTACGACTCCAAAATGGACTCGTGAGCCAATAGCGCCAGGCGAGGAAGGTGTAATCAATGTGAAATACGATACTAACAGAATGGGAAACTTTCACAAAACTGTTACTGTCAATTCAAATGCCACAAATAAAACGGTAGTTCTGACCATAAAGGGACAAGTCATTAATCCCGCGGCTCAGCAATCTACACCGACCAAAAAAGAAGGTGGTAGTATCATTGCGAAATAAGGAATACTTCTTCCTACTATATGTTGAGAAAGCCCCGTATTTTTGCGGGGCTTTCTTATTTTTCAAAAACAAAGTTTAATGCCTGCAATATCCACTAAAGGCCATAACATGCCTTCAAGCCCAATTCGAAAACTCGTTCCATTTGCAGAACAAGCAGAACGGGACGGGAATAAAGTATACTATCTAAATATTGGTCAGCCAGATATTCAAACGCCCATAGGGGCCCAGAAGGCCATTAAAGAAGCTCAAGTACCTGTACTAGCTTACAGTCACAGTGCAGGATTTGAATCGCTTCGCAAAGGGCTCGCTGACTATTATTTTGGTAAAAACCTGCCGGTTAGTACAGATGAAATCATAGTTACGACAGGTGGATCAGAGGCGCTTCTTTTTACTTTTGGTTCTGCCATGGATGAAGGTGATGAAATTATTATTCCTGAACCGTTTTATGCAAATTACAATGGATTTGCCACGGCAAGTGGTGTAAATGTTGTGTCGGTTGAGGCGCATATTGAAAACGGATTTGCATTGCCACCTGTTGAGCTATTTGAAAAAGCAATAACTGCAAAAACCAAAGGAATTCTAATCTGTAACCCAGGTAACCCAACGGGCTACTTATACAGCAGAGAGGAACTTGAACAATTAAAATCTATTGTTTTAAAGCACGATTTGTTTCTAATTGCAGATGAAGTCTACCGCGAATTCACCTACGACAACAAGCAACACCATAGTATCTTAAGTATGGACGGGTTGGAAAACCACGCCATTGTTGTGGACAGTTTCTCCAAAAGATACAGTATGTGTGGTGCAAGAATTGGTTGCTTGGTGAGTAAGAACAAGGAGTTTATGGCTACAGCAATGAAATTTGCCCAGGCCCGACTTTCTCCTCCAACCTACGCTCAAATTGCCAGTGAAGCAGCATTGAAAACCCCGCAGGATTATTTTGATCAAGTCAATGCCGAATACATGGAACGTAGAAACGTATTGGTTGAAGGCTTGAATAGTATTGATGGCGTTTTCTGTCCAATGCCACAAGGAGCCTTTTATGCCGTTGCATCCTTTCCAGTTGAAAATGCAGAGCACTTTGCGCAATGGCTACTTAGCGATTTTAATTACCAAGGAGCGACGTTAATGATGGCACCTGCCGCAGGATTTTATGCAAAGCCTGAATTGGGCGTGCAGCAGGCAAGACTCGCTTATGTCCTTAATACAGATGCGTTAAAAGAGTGTATTAAAATATTAAGAGCTGCATTAGAGGATTATCCTCATACTACTAGATAATTAGAAACCGTGATTGTACAGATTAATCAGAGCTTAAAGAAGCTAAACACCTTTGGTATTGATCAAAAGGCAAGCCGATTAATTTGGGCACAGAGCAAGGAGGAAATAGAAAACTATCTTCTGCATCACGGTGCTCCTGCCCTAGTTCTTGGTGGCGGCTCTAATATGCTGCTAACTAAAGACGTAGAAGGCGATGTTTTAAAAGTAGATATTCATGGCCGGGAAGTTGTCTTTGAGGATGACGATTACATTCATATAAGCTTTGGGGCAGGTGAAAATTGGCATGAAGCTGTACTATGGACCTTAATGCAAGGATTTGGCGGTCTTGAAAATTTAAGCCTTATTCCAGGGAACTGCGGAACAGCTCCAGTGCAAAATATAGGCGCTTACGGTGTGGAATTACAAGACGTCTTTGTGAGTTGTGAGGGTATACTGATTGCAGATGGCTCACCTTTTAAGCTTTCTAAAGAAGATGTACGTTTTGGTTATCGAAATAGTATTTTCAAGAATGAATGGAAAGGAAAAACAGTCATTACCCAAGTAACATTACAATTGACTAAGAGAAATCATCGAATTATTGCAGATTACGGAGCAATAAAAAGTGAACTTGATAAAATAGATGTTAGCGAACCTACACCTAAGCAAATTAGTGATGTTGTTGTTGCAATACGCAAAAGCAAACTCCCTGATCCGTCAAAAATCGGTAATAGCGGTTCTTTTTTTAAAAATCCAATAGTTACAGAGGTACAGGCTACAGAACTCATCAAGAACTATCCCGGTATACCTACATACACCGCAGAGAGCGGCAAAAAAATCGCCGCAGGTTGGATCATTGAACAGTGTGGGTGGAAGGGGTTTCGTAAAAAAGATGCCGGCGTGCATAAAAAGCAAGCATTAGTTTTAGTAAACTATGGTAACGCCACGGGGAGTGAAATTCACGCGCTTTCACAGCGCATCATTGAAGATGTGTATACTCGTTTTGGTATCCAACTTGAACCTGAAGTAAATCTTATTTAATGCCAAGTGTTGCCTTCCATACGCTTGGATGTAAGCTCAATTTTGCAGAGACTTCCACAATTGCTAAAGACTTTAAATCAAACGGTTTTGAGGAGGTATCCTTCAAGAATGCTGCAGACGTATACGTTATTAACACATGTTCAGTTACTGAAAACGCCGATCGTGAGTGCAGAAATATTGTTGGAAGGGCGTTGAGAGCAAATCCTGATGGATTTATAGTTATTGTTGGTTGCTATGCTCAATTGAAGCCCAAACAAATCATGGAAATGCCCGGTGTGGACTTGGTGTTAGGTGCAACGGAAAAATTCAATGTCACCCAGTTTCTTGGTGCATTAAAAAAAACTCATGGTAATGCAAACGTTCACAGCTGTGAAATCAGTAAAGCAGATAGTTTTGTAAGTTCATACAGCGCCGGTGACAGGACTAGAGCATTCCTTAAAGTACAAGACGGGTGCGATTACAAATGCACCTATTGCACTATACCCCTCGCTAGGGGAATTTCAAGAAGTGACACCTTAGAAAATGTAATTCTGCGTGCACAAGAAATAGCAGAAAAAGGCATACGCGAAATTGTTTTAACTGGAGTAAATGTTGGAGATTATGGAAAAGGCGAATTTGGCAATAAACGTCACGAAAACACCTTTTTAGATTTAGTCCAAGCGTTAGATGATCGTGCAGAAGTAGACCGCATACGTATTTCAAGTATAGAACCAAATTTGTTGCGTAATGAAATTATTGAATTCACTCAACAGAGCAGCAAATTTGTACCACACTTTCATATTCCCTTACAAAGCGGAAGTGATGTGATTTTAAAAAAAATGAAGCGGAGGTATATGAGCAATCTATATGCGCAACGCGTTGAAACTATCAAATCAATAAATCCAGACACGTGTATTGGTGTAGATGTCATAGTTGGGTTTCCTGGAGAAACAGAAGAGTTATTTCTAGAAACCTATGACTTTATTAATAATTTACCCGTGAGCTACTTACATGTATTTACCTACAGCGAACGTTCAGATACATTGGCTACAAAAATGCAGGGGGTTGTTCCTATTCAAGAAAGAAAGCGTCGCAATAAGATGTTGCGAATTTTAAGCGAAAAAAAGAAACGCGCCTTTTACGAAACTCAGTTAGGCAAGGAAAGACCCATACTTTTTGAAGGTGAAAATCGAAAAGGATTTATGTATGGATATACTGACAATTACATTAGAATAAAAACTTACTGGAATCCGGAATTAGCACTTCAAACTAAAACTTTTTGCTTATCAAGTATAAGCGATGATGGTTTTGCTATATTAGACATTCAAAACCGCACCGCCAATGCCACTAATTTTTCTAGAATATAATCCGCTCTGTAGCGAACGAGAATTTTCCAACTTCTGGCAATTTGTCAGCGAAGGTCAATTAAATGACGGCATTGTCAACGAAGCCCGCCTATTCAAAATTCGAGAAGGCCTTTTTGTGGGAATGGTTGGTTTTGATGCCCAAAATCGAACCCAAGTCATGGAAGTCTATGGCGCAACGAATGAAGAAGGGAGTAATCTTAAGTCTCTTTGTAAAAGCATTCGATTAAAACATACCGCGAAAGAATTGGCATGATTGACCTAAGTGTCCTTGCCCCTGATGTTGCAAATATTGCAAAAGAGGCAGGTGCATACTTACGAAAATCGCAAACGAATTTTGATCGCAATCTTGTTGAACTAAAAAGTTTGAACGCTTTAGTGAGCAATGTAGACAGGTCTGCTGAAAAGCTCATTGTTTCTGCGTTAAAACTCCTCATTCCTGAAGCCGGATTCCTTACAGAGGAGGGCACTACACCTCAAGACACAACCAAACAATATTTATGGGTCATTGACCCGTTGGATGGGACAACTAATTTTGTACATGGATTACCTATTTTTAGTGTAAGTATTGCACTGTTACATCACGGCGAACCTGTGTTAGGTGTAGTTTATGAAGTTGGTATGGACGAAAGCTTTACTGCATATAAAGATGGTGGTGCGTTCTTAAACGGCTCACCTATTTCCGTGACCAGTACCAAGGAACTTAAGAATACATTATTGGCTACCGGCTTTCCTTATTATGAATTTTCAAAACTTCAGGGCTTCCAGAATACTCTTGCTCATTTTTATCAACATACAAGAGGTGTTAGACGAATTGGTACCGCGGCGGTAGATTTAGCTTATACGGCATGTGGACGATTTGATGGATACTTTGAATACGGACTAAGTCCATGGGATGTGGCTGCAGGCATTGTACTTGTTCGTGAAGCAGGAGGCATTGTTACGAATTTCGAAAATATAAATGTTGCTATTGCATCAGATAGTATTATTGCTGCGAACAAATCTATTCATCCGCTTGTATATACTACTATAAAGCAACATGTACGTTAATGTCAGAGTGTAGAGTTTGGGTATTGCCGGGAATGGGCGCAGATTCAAGGATTTTTAAGTCATTTAGATTTCCTTGGAACGCAACTTTTTTGGAGTGGATTGAACCCAAAACGGATGAATCACTTTCAGAATATGCAGATAGGTTTTTAGGAGCCTACCCCATCCAGCCAAATGACCTGCTATTTGGATATAGTTTTGGAGGAATAGTTGCACAAGATTGGGCATCGAGAAATGAAGTGCAGCGTGTTGTATTGCTTAACTCTCTTCATTATGAGGCAGTATTGAAGCCAATGTATAGAAACCTTGGTTTCACAGGGATTTTGCGTTGGGCACCCGAAGGAATGATTTTATCATTAATTAAAGGAATGACTAGACTCAAGACAAAACCTTCTAGACAGTTAGATTTACTTCTTGAAACTATGGAGCAATTTGATTGTAAATATTATCGTTGGGTACTGACCGCAATATTGTATTGGGAAAAACCAATACCACTAGCTCCCGTTGATACCATTCTTGGAGAATTAGACCCTGTTTTTTCTATTCAAAAGCCTTCAAAAGACCGTTTCTGGATTCTGCAAGGTGCAACTCATTTGAGTTTTACAACGCACAGCGCACAAATTTCAAATTTGCTGAAAGAAAAGGTGGACCCAACGCTTGTTTAGCCCTTATCCTTTTATTTTTGGGTTATGAAATTTATTCCTACGCCCATACCAGATTTATTTATTGTAGAACCGAATGTCTTTGGTGACGACCGAGGCTACTTTTTTGAATCCTTCAACAAAGACCATTTTATCCGTGCAGGTATAGATGCGCATTTTATTCAAGACAACGAGAGCCTATCGGGTAAAGGTGTAGTTCGAGGGCTTCACTTCCAATCGCCCCCTATGGCTCAAGGAAAACTTGTAAGAGTCCAAAAAGGAAGTGTTCTTGATATTGCTGTTGACATCCGAAATGGATCGCCGACTTACGGAGAACATTACAGCATAGTACTCAGCGGTACTAACAAAATAATGCTGTGGATACCTGCAGGATTTGCACACGGATTTGCCACCTTGGAGGATGAAACGGTTTTTTTATACAAATGCACAAGTACCTACAGCCCTGAACATGAAGGAAATATTTTGTGGAATGACCCTGACTTAGGGATTGATTGGGGTATGAGTAATCCAAACCTCAGTGAGAAAGATCAAACAGGACCTCAATTAAAAGATTTTAACTCGCCCTTCACCTATGAAAAGTAGCATTATAAGCTTAATAGCCGGTGCAGTATTGACCTTGGCAGTACTTACTATTACTTCCGCATCACCTGAACAACTGCATTCTGCAGAAAATGCTGCAAGCACGGTACGGTCATTTGAACTTCCACAATCGCTAAGTATTGCTGGCGAAGAATTACCCTTAAGCAGTTTGGATATACAGGAAAGATTAGATAGAGAGATATTGGTAAATTCCTATTGGCAAAGCAATAACTTATTGATGCTAAAACGAAGCGATAAATGGTTTCCCATTATTGAAACTATTTTAAAAGAGGAAGGCATACCAGACGATTTCAAGTATTTGGCACTAATTGAAAGTGGATTGCAAAATATAGTAAGTCCTGCGGGCGCTGCTGGTCCATGGCAAATCATGAAATCTACTGGGCGCGAAAAAGGCTTACAAATTGATAATGAAATTGACCAACGTTACCACTTGGAGAAGGCTACTAGAGCGGCTTGCTCCTATCTAAACGAAGCCTACGAAAGATTTGATAATTGGACTTTAGCTGCAGCTTCTTACAACATGGGTATGAGCGGCACGGCAAATAGACTGCAAGAGCAGCGTGTAGATAATTATTATGACCTCAGGCTCAATAATGAAACCGCACGATACATATTTAGGATTGCAGCTGTTAAGCATATTCACGAACATTTAAGTGATTACGGATACATATACCACAATAACGAAGGTTATCAATTGCCGGCATTTGATACCGTCATGTTAGATAGTCCCGTCTCTAGCTGGGTAAATTGGGCAGAGCAACATGATATTACTTACAAGGAACTTAGATTATATAATCCATGGATTCGCTCTAATAAACTGACCAACAGTGCCAATAACACTTATGCCCTACTTGTTGCCAAATAGATATGAGCGATTACATTGAAGTATATGGCGCCAAGGCGCATAATCTGCGTAACATAGATGTTAAAATTCCACGGAATTCACTTGTTGTTATAACAGGTCTAAGTGGTTCCGGTAAAAGTTCGTTAGCCTTCAATACGATTTACGCAGAAGGACAGCGAAGGTATATGGAAACCTTTTCCTCCTATGCCCGTCAATTCTTAGGTACCATGGAGCGACCTGAGGTTGATAAAATTGAGGGGTTAAGTCCGGTAATCTCTATTGAACAAAAGACTACTTCAAGAAATCCAAGATCTACCGTAGGGACCGTAACAGAATTAAGTGATTTCCTTAGGCTTCTTTTCGCTCGAGCCTCCACTGCCTACAGTTACAACTCGGGAGAGCCTATGGTGAGCTATACCGATGCTCAAATTATAGAATTAATTGGTGAACGCTTTGTGAATAAGAGGGTTGCCATTTTAGCTCCTGTGGTTCGTGCCAGGAAAGGGCATTATCGGGAACTTTTCGAACAAATTGTTCGTATGGGCTTTGTTAGGGCCCGAGTAGACGGAACTATCGTAGAAGTAAGTAGTGGTTTCCGGTTAGACCGATATAAGACACATGACATTGAAATCTTAGTTGATCGCATACGAGTGTCAGCTACCGCAGAGAAAAGAATCGCACAAAGCGTTGAAACAGCCATGATGCATGGCAAAGGTACAATCGCAATCATAGATTTAGATTCAGAAGAGACTGCCTACTTTTCTAGGCAACTCATGTGCCCAAGCAGCGGTATTGCCTACCAAGAACCCGAACCAAATACTTTTTCGTTCAATAGTCCTAAAGGAGCTTGCCTTAAATGTGACGGTTTGGGTACCCTAAAAGAGGTCAATCTAGAGAAGGTAATTCCAGATCCAAAGAGAACAATTCGCAAAGGAGGGTTTGCACCTGTTGGTGAATACAAAAAGAACTGGATATTCAATCAATTAGAAATTATAGCCGTAAAGCACGGCTTTGATTTAGACACTGCAATTGAAGATATCCCACAAAATGCTCTTGACATCATTCTTTACGGGACTAATGAGGTAATGACTATTGACCATAAAGCTATTGGTGTTACCAAAGAATACAAGGTGAATTTTGAAGGTGTGGTGCACTTTATTGCTTCACAATCTAGAGATACTAAAAGTCGGGCCATTCAGCGTTGGGCAGACGATTTCATGGACAATGTAACTTGTTCAAGCTGCAAAGGTGCGCGATTGAAACGTGAAAGCTTGCATTTTAAAATAGCAGGTCGAAGTATAAGTGAAGTAAGCAGCATGAGTCTTATTCACTTTATAGAATGGGTGAAGGAATTAGAGAATCGGCTCAATCCAAAGGAATGGAAAATTGCCGAAGAAATAGTCAAAGAACTCAAAGCAAGAACAACATTCTTACTAGACGTTGGTTTAGGCTATTTGAACCTGAACAGAAGTGCACGAAGTTTGAGCGGTGGTGAAGCGCAACGAATTCGCCTGGCCACTCAAATTGGATCTCAACTAGTCAACGTGCTATATATATTGGATGAACCATCAATTGGTCTTCATCAACGCGACAATGCTAGACTTATTGATAGTTTAAAACAATTGCGTGACATTGGCAATAGCGTTGTTGTTGTTGAACACGATAAGGACATGATTCAAACCGCTGACTTCATATTGGACATTGGCCCTAAAGCAGGTATTCATGGAGGTAATATTGTTGCTCAAGGCAGAATTGAAGATATACGCAAAGCAAAGAGCATCACAGCGGAATATCTAAACGGCGACCGTCATGTACCTACACCTCAAAATAGACGAATAGCAAGCAAGCAAATCATTTTGAACGGTGCCTCAGGAAATAATCTTCAAAATGTTTCTGTGTCCATTCCATTGGGCGTTCTTACTTGTGTCACAGGCGTCAGCGGCAGCGGCAAGAGCACATTGATAAATGGGACGCTTTACCCCATTCTGAATCACCTCATCTTCCGTGCAGTAGGAAAACCAATGCCATATCAAAGCATAGAGGGTGCTGAGCATATTGATAAAATTATTGATATTGACCAAAGTCCTATTGGTCGGACACCCCGATCAAATCCAGCCACCTACACGGGTGTATGGTCTGAAATTCGGCAACTATACGCCAACCTTCCTGAAAGTAAAATCAGAGGCTATAAGCCTGGTAGATTCTCCTTTAATGTGAAGGGAGGCAGATGTGAAACGTGCGAAGGAGGAGGGTTAAGAGTTATTGAGATGAATTTTCTCCCGGATGTTTATGTGCACTGTGAGACTTGCCAAGGCAAAAGATTTAACCGAGAGACACTAGAAGTTAGGTACAAGGGTAAAAGTATCAGTGATGTATTGAACATGAGTATTGAGGACGCCCTTACGTTCTTTGAACTTATTCCTAAAATCAGCCTTAAACTTAGTACACTTGTTAATGTAGGACTTGGATACGTTCGGTTAGGGCAACCCTCAACCACACTAAGTGGTGGGGAGGCACAACGCGTGAAATTAGCCTCTGAACTGAGTAAAAAAGATACAGGAAGTACCATGTATATCTTGGACGAACCTACAACAGGGCTGCATTTTGAGGATGTGCGTGTTCTCATGGAGGTTATTCAGCAACTCGTTGATCAAGGTAACACGGTCATCATCATTGAACACAACATGGATGTTATTAAGCAAGCAGACCATATCATTGACTTGGGGCCAGAAGGCGGATCTGGTGGAGGGCATATTATTGCCATAGGAAGTCCAGAGGAAGTGATAACTAATAAAGAGAGTATTACAGGTCAATTTCTTGCTGCAGAATTGCAATAAATTGTTCTTCAGCGCGTACTTATTATTGTGTACCTTATTGGTCAAACAACCTATTACATATGAATAATTTGAATCGCAAGACCTGGACTGAAATTAAGTCAAATGACAGCTGGGCACTTTTTAAAATCATGTCTGAATTTGTAGAAGGCTATGAAAGCCTTAGAAGAATTGGACCTTGTGTAAGCATCTTTGGATCTGCAAGAACGAATACTACGGAACCTGAATACCTTCAAGCAGCAACAGATATTGCCGAGCAACTCACAAAAAAGGGGTACGGAATCATTACTGGTGGTGGCCCAGGTATCATGGAAGCTGCAAATAAAGGAGCTCAAAAGGGTGCAGGACCAAGTGTAGGGCTGAACATTGACCTACCCTTTGAACAAAATAGCAACCCCTATATAGATCACGATAAAAATCTAAATTTTGATTATTTCTTCGCTCGTAAAGTGATGTTCGTAAAATACAGCCAAGCTTTCGTTGTAATGCCAGGTGGATTTGGAACATTAGATGAATTATTTGAAGCCGTTACGTTAGTTCAAACAAAAAAAATAAGCCAATTCCCTATTGTACTCTATGGAGCTGCATTCTGGGAAGGACTCAAGGATTGGATCAATGATACTTTGAAGGCTACTGGTAAAATCAGTCCAGACGACACTGATCTAATTCGTATTGCAGATAGCAAAGAAGAGGTCGTCAACATCATTGAAGAATTCTACAAAACAAAAGGATACACTACGAACTTTTAAAGTTGCAGCGAAAGGGGGAATACTTTATGTAGATCACCACTTATTACTTGGAGAAGATATTGTCCCGAAGAAAATTGACCTGAGATACAGAAGTTTTCTTCGTGGATAACTCCCTTTTCCAAAACGCGTCCACTCACATCCGTTAATACATAGGATCCTGAGGTAATACCAGTTAATTGAATCCTTCCTTTCGAGGGATTCGGATATACGGTTATAGCAATACTTTGGTTATTATCAACTCCAATATTGTTGACATTAAGCAAGGCAACTCGCACAGTATCAAAGCTTCCAGGAATCCAATTGTACTCGTGTTCTGCAGTCACAAAACCGTTTAAGGTTACGGACAAAGAGTCTTTGCCTTTGTTAGGTGTGCCCAAATCTGCAACACCATCTATACTGCTCGTTTCTTCAAGACCTGCATCTTTAATATTGATTACTGCATTACTCAAAGGTGCTCCGGTAATGCTATCTATCACTTGAACATGTACTCTTGAAGCATTTACATAGTTTGGACTCAACACATGTAAACCTTCTTCTATATCAGAGCAAATTATTTTTTGCGACTCGAAGTACGGATATGCCCCCCAGTTTCCGTAAAATCCATTTCCACTAAAATTAGGTGATGTATCGTAATAGCCTACCTCTACTAGTAATTCAGGATATTTTGCATCAACAATCTGAACACCGGAAGTGTAATAAGAGGTTACTACCCAATCGCCATATACATGAGCGTTATGAGGAATGACCATAGTTCCTGGTAAAGATTGTATCCTATCTAATTCCGTCATGTTTGTAAGATCACTCACGTCATAAGCGGTTAAGAAGGCTCCGCCTACCTCATCCGTTGTGAATAAAGTACGGTTATCATCACTTATCCAGGTATTATGGGTAAACGTATTTGGTGTTGATTTGGAGGCCATTAAATATGTTGAATCTTTATTTGCAACATCCACTACCACATAGAAACCATCATTAATAGCGGAGCCCCATAGGGTGTCTCCTCTTACCATACCGTCGTGCAAATAATAGCTATCCCAAATTCCAACATACGTTGGATTCCATGGGTCGCTTTTCAAGTCAAAAATAAGAGCTCCGCCAATTCCGATATTAGCACCGAACAAATAGCAAAACCCTTTTTCATCTATGTATAAATTATGAATCGTTTTTAAGGTGTCAAAATTGCCAAATGAGTCAGGAATTGGGAAGTTTACCGCCTTAAACCTTGCATTTGATTCATTCACACTATCCATATCAATGATGAGCAACCCTTGATCTGGAACCATATTCCACGCAAAAGGAGTATCATGAGTTACATACGCATAATGACTCCATGTCTTCAAATCCCGCCATGTACTGTAAGGGCCTTGTATGAACTGCTTCTTCATAGGTTGCGCCGAGGAAGACACATCTACTATGCTTACTCCGGCTAAGGTGCCTACTAATGCGTATTCTGTTCCAACGGAATCAGTATAGCCCCAAATGTCATTATTATCGTTTAAATAGCTTGCTCTACCTATTAAAGAAATATTCAAGCTAGATTGAGCATAGACTAGACCTCCTATGGTCAGGGTAAACAGGAGGAATATCTTTTTCATGAATTAAAAGTCTAAAGTTATCTGCGGTGGTTCATCTTCACCGGTAAATGGTTTTTCATCTGAAGACGTATCTTCCTCTACTATTTCTTCAATAACCGGGTTATCCATTGAAGCCATTTCTTCAACAACCAATTGTGGCTCTTGTTCAGGCAACGGATCCAATCCTACCACCTTGTTTAAGGTCTCAATAGTCAATTGATTACCTTTTGCTGCTATTCCTTTAACAGAAATGAAATCACTTAAAACAACCCTCTCAGGCTCCCTGACATCACCACCCAACTTACGGTAGACCATTTGGATAACGGGACTTGAAGCATTTGACAGATAGCTTAGTTCACTTTTGGGATGTGCGGTAATAATATTTATTTCTTTATCACCACCTTCCCAATCAAATCGTTTCACAAAATAGCGCCCTTTCTCTCCGTCAAAATAAACAGCACTAATTGGCCGATTCATCTCTAATTTCTCCAAATACACCATGTCCGAATCAAAGTGGAGCGACAACTCAGGAACTACAACCTTTAATGTACCGTTATTTGAAGCTATCAATAACCGGTCTTCTCCTTTAAAGCTCCCTACTAGCCTTCCTCTTTCATCGCTATTCAATCGTTGAACAGTTTGGTCAAACCAAACTTTCCGGGCCTCGAGCGTGCTTTCGCCTTTTTCTTTCAACTCAATCCGCTTAACTGGAAACTTCGTAACAATATTACCTTTTGAAGCGCGGCCTTTAATTGCGAGATCTGCAAAGTCAAGATCGATTTTTAACTTCTTAAGTTTTGCTAATTGACGCAGCAGAACAAAGACTTTTTCCGCTTCACCGTTAGGGTTTACGGTTAAATAAGTGATTTTAGAATGTGCAAAGCCTTGGGTAAGTTCATATTCGCGGTCTCTAGTTATAGATTTAACAATGAAGCGCTTGACATAGCTCACTTTTGATTTACCATCCAAATAAATGGCATTATAAACAGTGCGTTCATCACCTTTCTTCCACACTGCAACGTGCAGTATATCTTTACCAAAGAATGCCTTATCCTTTACTTTACTCACGGAATATTTTCCGTCGCGTCGGATTACAATGATATCATCAATGTCCGAACAATCTGCGATGTACTCATCACGTTTCATAGCGGTTCCAACAAAACCTTCTTCTCTATTGACATAGAGTTTCTGATTTCGAATAACCACTTTTGCCGCCTCCACACTATCAAAAGTGGCAATTTCTGTTTTGCGTCCGCGGTCCTTACCAAACTTATCCTTTAAGTCTTTAAAGTAGGTGATTGCATATTCTACTAAATGATTCAGATCGTATTTGACCGCATCTATCTTACCTTCCAATTCTAATATCTTATCGTTGGCTTTGTTCGTGTCAAATTTTGAAATACGTTTGATTTTGATCTCTGTCAGTCGAATGATATCTTCTTGGGTCACTGCGCGCATCAAATGACCTATATGAGGTAGTAAACCTTTTTCAATGAACTCAAGAACCTCATCCCACGTCTCGGCATCTTCGATGTCACGATAAATTTTCTTTTCAATGAAAATGCGTTCCAAAGAAGAAAAATGCCATTGTTCTTGCAGCTCTTTTAGTCGTACTTCTAGCTCTGCCTTTAAAACTTGCTTTGTAGCCTCAGTAGACCGATTCAAAATCTCTGAAACCCCAATAAATAGAGGAGTATCTTCGTGAATACTGCACGAAAGAGGTGCAATGCTCACCTCACAGTTCGTAAAAGCATATAATGCATCAATAGTCTTATCTGGACTTATTCCGTTGGGTAAATGCACCAATATTTCAACGTTTTCCGCGGTATTGTCTTCAATCTTTTTAACCTTGATTTTACCCTTATCGTTGGCCTTAAGAATGGAATCAATCAAACTTTGGGTTGTTGTACTGAAGGGAATTTCAGTAATGACCAATGTGTTTTTATCCAACTGAGAAATTTTCGCTCGAACACGCACCCTTGAGCCTCTTAAGCCGTTGTTGTAATTCGAAAAATCTGCTTGTCCCCCAGTAGGAAAATCCGGAACCAACTTAAACGATTTACCTTGTAAAACCTTTATTGAGGCATCAATGAGTTCATTGAAATTATGCGGTAATATTTTGGTACTGAGACCAACGGCAATACCCTCTACCCCCATTGCTAAAAGCATAGGGAATTTCATAGGCAAGTGCAATGGCTCATTGGCTCTACCGTCGTAAGAAAGCTGCCATTCGGTAACTTTTGGACTATAGGCTACATGAAGAGCAAATTTGGTTAAACGTGCTTCTATGTATCGAGCTGCCGCTGCCCCATCACCAGTGAGGATATTACCCCAATTCCCCTGGCAATCAATGAGTAAGTCTTTTTGTCCCATCTGCACCAAGGCATCTCCAATTGAGGCATCTCCGTGAGGATGGAATCGCATAGTTTGTCCAATTATATTGGCAACTTTATGAAAACGACCGTCATCCATTTCCTTCATTGCATGAAGTAAACGTCTCTGAACAGGTTTTAAACCATCATTTAATGCCGGTACGGCGCGTTCAAGGATTACGTACGAAGCATAATCCAAAAAGTAATCTTCATACATACCAGAAACACGCGTAATTCGAGTTCCTTCATCATGTATGGGATCCGATTGCATTTCAGGATCTAAACCATCCGTTTGTGGATCTAATTCTTCGCTCATTAATTCAGAAATTCTTCTTCAAGGTTTTTTTCAACCCTTAAATTCTCAATGATAAACTCTTGACGTTTAGGTGTGTTTTTGCCCATGTAAAATGTCAATAAGTCTTCCGACCGGTAATCTTTACTAATCATCACTGGCTCAAGACGTATATCTTGACCAATAAAGTATTTAAATTCATCCGGACTGATTTCACCTAAACCCTTGAATCGTGTTATCTCAGGCTTAGGTCCTAAAACTCCAATAGCAGCATTCTTCTCTTCGTTGGAGTAACAATACCTTGTCTCTTTCTTATTTCTCACACGAAACAACGGTGTTTGTAAGATGTATAAGTGTCCCTCCTTAACGAGCTCTGGGAAGAACTGTAAGAAGAACGTAATCAGTAGTAAACGGATATGCATGCCATCTACATCAGCATCTGTGGCAATCACCACATTGTTATACCTTAAATCATCCAACCCTTCTTCAATATTCAGGGCAGCTTGTAATAAGTTGAACTCTTCGTTTTCATAGACTACTTTTTTAGTCAATCCAAAACTATTAAGCGGCTTGCCTTTCAAAGAAAATACCGCTTGAGTATTCACATCACGACTTTTAGTAATAGAGCCTGATGCACTATCACCCTCCGTGATGAATAACGTAGACTCCAATCTTCTATCTCCCTTTGGACTAGCCTTTTTGTCGTTCAAGTGAACCCTACAATCTCTGAGTTTTTTATTGTGTAGCGATGCCTTCTTTGCCCTTTCACGAGCTAATTTACGTATGCCCTGAAGATCCTTGCGTTCGCGCTCTGCACGCTGAATCTTTTTAAGAATCGCCTCTGCAACCGCGGTATTTCTGTGCAAATAATTATCAAGTTCCTTCTTCATGAAATTAATCACAAAGGTTCTCACATGAATTTCGCCTGGAGCCATTTCTAAGGAGCCCAGCTTAGTCTTCGTTTGCGATTCAAATACAGGCTCCATGACTTTCAATGAAATTGCACCTATGACGCAACTTCTAACGTCAGAAGCGTCGAAGTTTTTACTGTAAAAGTCACGCATTGTTGCCACCAAGGCTTCGCGAAACGCATTTTGATGCGTACCCCCTTGCGTGGTATGTTGTCCGTTGACAAAACTGTAAAATTGTTCTCCTTGCATTCGCTCGCTATGCGTCAGGGCTACTTCAATATCTTCACCCTTAAGATGTATGATATCATGAATAGTATTGCCGTCAAGGTTGTCTTGAAGTAAATCTTTAAGACCGTTTTCACTGTAGAACTTTTCACCGTTCAAATACAATGTTAGCCCTGGATTGAGATAGGCATAATTCCAGAGCATTTTTTCTACGTACTCTAGAATGTAGCGGTAATTAACAAATATTTCAGAATCAGGACGAAATGAAACCTTGGTCCCCTTGCGCTGAGTGCTTTCAATTATAGCATCGTCTTCCGCTATTTTACCGTTTTCAAACTTGGCCCGTTTCGTTTTTCCGTCCCGAAATGCTTGGACTATGAATTCTGTTGAAAGTGCATTAACAGCTTTAGCTCCTACTCCATTTAAACCGACTGATTTTTTAAATGCTTTGCTATCGTACTTGGCACCGGTGTTAATCTTTGAAACCACATCAACCACCTTCCCAAGCGGAATACCCCTCCCGTAATCACGCACAACAACTAGACCATCGGAAATTTTCACTTCGATTGTCTTTCCTGCACCCATAACGAACTCATCAATGGAATTGTCCAAGACTTCCTTTAAGAGTATGTAAATACCATCGTCTGGGCTCTTTCCATCGCCCAATTTTCCAATATACATTCCGGGGCGTAAACGGATGTGCTCATCCCACTCCAAGGAGCGTATATTGGCCTCAGTATAGTTAGATTGTTGTGACATTTTACTTAAAATCGTTAGCTACCTAAAATAAAGAGATGCAAGTCGATTTCAAGGCTATGAGACAGGTTTATTTGCACAGGTTTTACACATTAAAGCGGAAGTGCATCACATCGCCGTCTTGTACCATGTACTCTTTGCCTTCCACACGCATTTTACCTGCCTCTTTTACAGCATTTTCAGATCCAAATTGATCGTAATCTTCAAACGAGATTACTTCGGCGCGAATAAATCCATTTTCAAAATCTGTGTGAATAACTCCTGCAGCTTGTGGTGCTGTAAAATCTCGCTTAATCGTCCAAGCACGAACTTCTTTAACTCCAGCTGTAAAGTAAGTCTGTAATTGAAGTAGGTTGTAGGCCTCACGAATCACGCGATTAACACCAGCATCTTCTAGTCCGAGTTCCTCAAGAAACATTTGCTTTTCCTCATAAGTTTCCAGTTCAGCAATATCACTTTCAGTGCTCACAGCAATGTGTAAACATCCGGCATTTTCCGTTTTTGCCATGGCGCGAACCCTTTGCACATGGGAATTCCCTTCACGAGCATCACTTTCCCCTACATTACACAAGTACAATACAGGTTTGTCGGTCAATAGTTGCATTTCTTTTAAGAGTGCATCATCTCTATCATTCCTCTCAAAGCCTCTCACGTTCTTGCTCTCTAGTAGGAAAGCACATAATCGCTCTAAGGTCTCCACATTCAGTTTTGCTTCTTTTTCGCCACTTTTTGCCATTTTTTTGGCCTTTTCAAGCCTTTTCTCAACAGTTTCTAAGTCTTTTAGCTGCAATTCTATATCAATAGTCTCTTTATCCCGAATAGGATCTATAGAGCCGTCAACATGCGTTACATTTTCATTCTCAAAACATCTTAGAACATGAATGATGGCATTGGTTTCACGTATATTACCTAAAAACTGATTACCAAGACCTTCCCCTTTGGAAGCACCGCGTACCAAGCCGGCAATATCTACAATTTCGACATTTGCTGCTTGTACTTTTTCAGGATTGACCAATTCAGCTAAACGCTCTAATCGAAGATCCGGCACGGTAACCTGACCAACGTTAGGTTCGATTGTACAAAACGGATAATTCGCAGCTTGCGCTTTCGCGCTTGATAAACAGTTGAACAACGTACTTTTTCCCACGTTTGGCAAACCAACAATTCCACACTTCATTTCATAATGCTTTAAGCCCGCAAATATAATTGTAATCTTTGTTAGCAACCTGTGTATAGAAGAGAATAGATTATTTCCTTGAACCCTGTAGAATTGGACTATTTTAGTACTTGTAATCAATAAGAAATTAAGATGCCACAGGATAACCTTCAAGCCGTCGTTAGTCAAGTTCGAAGAGACATTGTAAGAATGGTTCATGCTGTTAATTCAGGTCATCCAGGAGGATCTTTAGGTTGCGTGGAGTACCTGGTTTCACTGTACTTCAAACATATGAATCACCAACCAAAAGATTTTCAAATGAACGGTATAGATGAAGACGTGTTCTTTTTGTCCAACGGGCATATAAGTCCCGTAATTTATTCTGTTCTAGCAAGAGTTGGCTATTTTAAGGTTAGTGAATTGGCTACATTCAGAAAACTAAACTCGCGACTGCAAGGCCATCCAACAACCCATGAAGGACTTGAGGGCATACGAATTGCATCTGGATCACTTGGTCAAGGATTGAGCGTTGCTATAGGCGCAGCCACCTCAAAGAAATTGAATAAAGACAATAGTATTGTTTACACGTTGCATGGAGACGGCGAATTGCAAGAAGGACAAATTTGGGAAGCAGTGATGTATGCCTCAGCAAAAAAAGTTGATAATTTAATCGCCGCCGTAGATGTCAATGAAAAGCAAATAGATGGCTCCACAGATGATGTTTTAGCAATGGGCTCAATTGGTGCAAAATTCAAAGCATTTGATTGGGAGGTGATTCATGTTAAAGATGGCAATAACCTTGAAGCCATAGACAGGGCAATCACTGATGCAAAAAGCAAACTCGGTAAAGGTAAACCGGTATGTATTTTGCTCCATACTGAAATGGGTAATGGAGTAGATTTTATGATGGGAACACATAAATGGCACGGTGTTGCACCAAATGACGAACAACTTTTGACGGCACTCGCTCAAAACGAAGAAACACTAGGAGATTTTTAATCTAAAAACCTTGAAAAACCTATTCCTTTCAATAACACTTCTATTTTGCTCGGTACTCTTTGCACAAAGCAAGAATAACGAGCAGCAACCGCCGTTAACCAGGATTTTGTTTGTTTTTGATGGCAGTCAGAGCATGTACGGACGTTGGGAAACTGGCGCGAAGATTGACGTTGCACAGCGGCTAATGGGACAAATGTTGGATAGCTTACAAGATATTCAGGCAGAGGGTAATTTTCAACTTGCCTTAAGAGTGTATGGCCACCAAAGGCCAGTCCCTCCTCAAGATTGTTCAGATACTCGTCTAGAAGTACCATTTGGCAAGGGTAATATTTATAAAATAAAACGGGTTCTTAAAAGTATCACGCCCCGTGGAACCACTCCAATTGCGGGTTCATTGATGAAGGCAGCCACCGATTTCACCCCATGCGCAGAGTGCAGAAATATCATCATTCTAATCACCGACGGAGTTGAAGCTTGTGACGGAGATCCTTGTATTGTAAGTAGGAGTCTGCAAAAGAAAGGAATTATTTTAAAGCCTTTTGTTATTGGAATAGGCCTAGATGAGGATTTCAAGAGCAGTTTTGAATGCGTAGGCACCTATTTTGATGCAGCTGACGAAAACACGTTTAAAAATGTCTTAGGCGTTGTTATTTCTCAAGCATTGGATAATACAACAGCACAAATCAATCTACTTGATATTCACGGTAAGCCTACAGAAACAGATGTTCCAGTGCTCCTTTATGATCACACCTCTGGCATGATTAAAGAAAACATCATTCATACCTTAAATTATAAAGGACTGCCTGATACCCTTGTACTAGACCCTTTGATTGTTTATGACATGGTAGTACACACCATCCCTCCAGTTCGAGTGGATAGCATTGTTATTCATAGTGGCACGCACACCCATTTGGGCGCTGATGCTCCGCAGGGAGAATTAATACTAAAGGCTTCGCCTCGTGTGGCAAAAAATATTGCGTGTATAGTTAAACCTCAAGACCAAGAAACCATACTTCATGTTCAAGACTTTGGTACATCTCAGAGTTATCTAAGCGGTACTTATGACTTGGAGATCTTAACCTTGCCTCGTATCATTCAAAAAGGCATACATATTAAAGCTAGTGCTTCAACAACTATAGCTGTTCCACCACCTGGAATGGTAACTATTCAAACTGGCGTAAGCGGTTATGGTGCCGTATTTGTGCAACGAGAAACAGAATATGAATGGGTCATTGATTTAAGTGAAAGCAGCGAACGTCAGGTTATTCAGCTACAACCAGGACAGTATAAGGTTGTGTTCCGAAGCAAGTTTGCCCAAGAAACCGGTTACAGTAAGAATAAAGAATTTAGAGTGAGTCCAGGCTCATCAACCATTGTGAAAATCAATTAAAATGAAAAAGTACAGCGATACAGGAAGTAAGGATACGCGTTCTGGTTTTGGAGCCGGTTTGGAAGAATTAGGCAACACCAACGATCAAGTTGTAGCCCTTTGTGCTGACCTCACGGGTTCGCTTAAAATGAATGCATTTGCAGAACAGCATCCAGACCGTTTCTTCCAAGTAGGAATTGCGGAAGCAAATATGATGGGAATCGCTGCAGGATTAACTATTGGAGGTAAAATTCCTTTTACAGGCACATTTGCGAATTTCTCAACTGGTAGAGTGTATGATCAAATTCGTCAAAGTATAGCTTATAGTTTTAAAAATGTGAAAATATGTGCTTCACATGCAGGCCTGACGCTTGGTGAAGACGGAGCAACGCATCAAATCTTAGAGGATCTTGGCTTAATGAAAATGTTGCCGCATATGGTTGTGATAAACCCTTGTGACTTCAATCAAACTAAGGCAGCTACTATCGCGATTGCTGACTACAACGGCCCTGTTTACTTGCGTTTTGGTCGGCCAAAAGTGGCTAATTTCACAGATGCAAATGCCACATTTAAAATTGGCAAGGGGGAAATTTTATCAGAAGGATCAGATGTGACTATTGTTGCAACTGGCCATCTAGTTTGGGAAGCTCTGCAAGCAGCTGAAAAACTTGATTCGCTAGGTATACATGCGGAAGTAATTAATATGGCTACCGTTAAACCTTTAGACGAAAAAATTATTTTAGATTCAATTCAAAAAACAGGTTGTGTAGTAACCGCAGAGGAGCATAATCGTTTTGGAGGTATGGGCGAAAGCGTTGCCCAGACTATTGTAACCAATAATCCTGTTCCTCAAGAATTCGTTGCAGTAGACGATAGTTTTGGAGAAAGCGGGACTCCTGCGCAATTAATGGATAAATACGAATTAAACGCGGACGCCATAATTTTAGCAACTCAAAAAGTGATTAAAAGAAAAATATAATTTAAACCTTTCTTACCTTTTTCCTATCTATAGGTAATAATGGAGGAACAAAAAGATATTAAAAGCCTCTTATTGCAACAGCAGTGGGAGGCTTCTTTTTTTCAAATTGTTGAACAATATAGCGAGCGACTTCTCTATTGTGCAATTCGTATTCTTAAAAGCGAAACGCTGGCTCAAGACGCTCTTCAAGAGGGCATGATCAATATTTGGGGGAACCTTCACAAATTCCAAGGTAAAAGCCACCCATTTACGTGGTGCTATTCAATAGTTCGCAATGCAGCGTTAACAGAACTTAAAAAAGAAAAACGTCTTCAAAGCAAGGATTCACATTTAGTATCCAATGATATTAGTCCCACAGCTCTAAAGTGGGACGGCGATGAAATCAGCAGGAAAGTGCAAGAAGTTTTAGTAACACTCCCAGAAAAACAGCAATTAGTTTTTGAGCTTCGTTATTATCAAGATTTGAGCTTCAAAGAAATATCTAAACTTACGGGGACTTCGACTGGAGCTCTAAAGGCCAATTACCACCATGCTAAAATCAAAATGGAAGAAAAATTGATTGGGCTATTAAACCTTCCGTAATCGGTGTTATCTATACTCTAAAATGGAAAAACAAAAATCACATACAATTAGTCCAGAGCGATTGAATGATTTGAAAGCAAGACTGCATAGAATTCCAGAACAATATATTGTTCAACGTAATGCAGTAGAACCTGAATCAAAGAAAGCTCAGTTGATGCTATTATTAAGGTTATCCATTGCAGCAGCCGCTTCAATAGTGATTTTACTTTTTTTATGGCCGAAAGAACAAAGCGATGCTTTAGTAATTGTTGAAGATGTGTCCTCAGAAATGTATGATCTTGGATATATCAATGTGGAAGACCTATATTCTTATGTTGATACAGACTCTTTGGAAGTCATTGATTTAGAAATTGATACTGATATTTATTTAGACTATTACAACAACTTAGATTACTTAGAATTATGAAGGACACACTAATCTTTACGCTTCTTTTAAGCTCCCTAGTAGCTGTTGCCCAGCCTAAGACTGCAAATGATGCTGAAACATTAGAGAAGAAGAAGGAAAAAATAGAGGCCATGAAAGTGGCCTATTTAACCAATGAATTAGAACTCACCGTTGAGGAAAGCCAAGCATTTTGGCCTGTTTACAATGAGCTTCAGGATAAAGAGATTGAACTGCGTTCTAATCAATTAAAAACTTTCAAAGATCTAGAAGATGATGTGATGTCTGACGAGGCCATTGAAAAAATGATTTATTCAATGGCTGACGCAGGAATCAATATCGCCGAGCTTCGTAAAAGCTATTTAGACGATTTTATTAAAGTAATAGGAGCAAATAAAACCGCTCAACTTATGCGGGCTGAAAAGGAATTTGGACGCAGAATGATGGTACGAATGAAAGGCGGTAAAGGACCTAACGAGCGAGGAAGAAAAAATGGAGAACGTCCTATTAGATAGACATGATTTAAAGTTTAATTAGGTTTTTGCCCCTTGTACTAAGTACACGGGGCTTTTTTTGCTTTTATGCGCAAAGAGGACAACGTATCTTCGCCACAGTATGGAGAAAGACATCAAATCACTTTTCTTGTCAAACGTTGCCCAAGTAGTGGGCAACCCTAGCGCATTAGTAGTTTATCGGGCGGAAGGGAATTATCTATACGACCAGGAGGGCACGCCCTATCTAGATTTTATATCAGGTATTTCAGTGGCTAATACCGGACATGGACACCCGACTATTATTTCGTCTGTAATCAATCAAGTAAAGCGTCATATGCACGTCATGGTTTACGGGGAATTTGCAATTGAACCGCAAGCAAAATTGGCAACCAAGACATTGGAAAAACTCCATCCCTGCATGAATCGAGTCTATTTTGTCAACAGCGGAACAGAAGCAATAGAGGCTTCCATGAAAATCAGTAAAAAATATACCGGACGTAGCCAGTTCATCAGTTTTAAAAACAGCTACCACGGTTCTACCCAAGGCTCTTTAAGTATTCAAGGATCCAATAAATACAAAGGCGGCTATTACCCACTTTTACCAGATACCCACCAAGCGAACTTTAATGACTTGGCTGTGCTCGAGCAGATTACTACCAAGACAGCAGGAGTTGTCATTGAGTGCATTCAAGCAGGAAGTGGTTATATCCCTGCAAACCAAGAATGGATAAAAGCTGTTCGCGCACGATGCACAGAAGTTGGTGCCCTAATGATTCTTGATGAAATTCAAACCGGAATGGGTAGAACAGGTAACTGGTTTGCTCATTTAGATTACGGATTCTGTCCAGATATCATGTGTTTGGCCAAGGCTTATGGCGGCGGACTTCCTTTAGGAGCCTTTGTGGCACCTGAGCATATCATGAAAGTTATCCAGGCAGACCCTATTCTTGGTCACATCACAACCTTTGGTGGAAACCCTGTAAGCTGTGCGGCTTCATTAGGCGTTTTTGAGGTTCTAGAAGAAGATGTAACGCTCATGGAATCAATTCCTTATAAAGAGCAAATAATTCAGTCCAAACTAATACATCCAAATATTGAAAAAATTAGTGGCAAAGGTTTGATGTACTGTCTCTGGCTTAAACCAGCTATTGACGGATTTAAGGTCATTGCCAAATTAGAGAAGCAAGGTGTTATTTCCAATAGTTTTCTATTCGCAGAAAATGCCATCAGAATCACTCCCCCACTGACCATAACCATGGACCAATTAAATTTTGGACTCAATACTATCCTCGAAGTGATTGATGACTTGAGTGAATAAGTCAATTCGATTAAAGTGCCCTTTTTTCTATTCCTTTTCCAGGAATTTGATAATTCTTCCTACCGCTACCCTAAGCAAATACATTCCTGACTTAATAGGGTGAACAATCTAGACTAAGGTCTGGGGATGGTTCGAATTAAAAAACCCCCGGCTCACGCCGGGGGTTTATCTTAATCTAAAAATATTGAATTAAGCTTCTCCAGTGGGTCCTCCAAAATTCAATGGAACTTGTGGCGCCTCTGGAGTTCTAACACTGCCAAAATTTTGTTCAAATCGAGCGACATTATCCCCAAGAGCACCCAACAAACGCTTTGCGTGTTCAGGTGTTAAAATAATGCGTGATTGAACTTTAGCCTTCGGAACCCCGGGCATCATCTGAATGAAATCCAAAATAAATTCTGTTGGGCTATGGTTAATCGCCACCAGGTTGCTGTACACACCCTGCGCCATTTCCTCGCTCAACTCAATATTAATTTGTCCTTCTTTCTTTTCTTCTGACATTATTTCTAGCCGTTACATTATTCAACGTCAACGCTCAAAGTCTCCTTCATCTGTGCATATTCCTCTTTGGAACCTACCACAGTTGATCGGTATTTCTTAAGACCTGTTCCTGCAGGAATCAAATGACCAACAATTACGTTTTCTTTCAATCCTTCTAGCGTATCTTCTTTAGCGTTTACAGCTGCTTCGTTCAACACTTTCGTAGTTTCCTGGAAGGAAGCCGCTGAAATGAACGATTTAGTTTGTAATGATGCTCTTGTAATACCTTGAAGCACCGGAGCAGCAGTTGCAGGACGTGCATCACGTGCTGTGACTAATGCCTTATCCTCACGAAGCAGAATACTATTTTCATCACGTAAATCTCTTGAGCTAAGGATTTGTCCAACTTTCAAGCTTTCACTTTCGCCGGCATCTTCAACTACCTTCATTCCGAAAATATTATCATTTTCTTCAATGAAATCTACCGCGTGTACAAGATTTCCTTCAAGGAACAAAGTATCACCTGTATCTTGAATCTTAACCTTACGCATCATTTGACGCACGATAACTTCAAAGTGCTTATCGTTGATTTTCACCCCTTGAAGTCTATAAACTTCTTGAATTTCATTCACTAAGTAGGATTGAACCGCAGTAGGACCTTTTATCGCTAAAATATCATTCGGTGTAATTGCACCGTCTGATAGTGGCGTACCAGCTTTAACGAAATCGTTTTCCTGAACGAGGATCTGCTTACTCAAATTAATCAAGTATTTCTTCACCTCACCCGTGCGACTCTCAATGATAATTTCACGATTACCGCGCTTAATTTTCCCGTAGCTAACTATACCGTCTATGGCAGCTACAACGGCAGGATTAGAAGGGTTACGTGCCTCAAACAATTCTGTTACACGTGGAAGACCACCTGTAATATCACCTGCTTTTGCACTCTTACGTGCAATCTTCACAAGAATCTTACCTGCAGCAATCTCCTCACCTTCTTCTACCATCAAATGTGCACCAACAGGCAATGTGTAATGCTTCACTTCATTGCCGTCAGCATCCATAACTTGAATAGTTGGAATCAACTTACGATTACGATTATCCGAGATTACTTTATCTTGGAAACCTGTTTGTTCATCAATCTCAACTTTATAGGTAATTCCTTGAATGATATCCTTGTAAGCAATTTTACCCGGCGCCTCGGCAATAATGACCGCATTGTAAGGATCCCAAAGTACAATCTCGGCGTTTTCCTTCACCTTTTGACCTTGCTTCACCTTTAAAATACCACCGTAAGGAATGTTGTTTGTCATCACCGTTCGGCCCGTTTTAACGTCTACTAAACGCATCTCACCGGTACGACCAATAACAATTTTCTCTCCATTCTCACCTTCTACCGTGCGGACATCTTCTAATTCAATTTTACCGTCGAACTTGGCAAGAATTTTATTTTCTTCGGAAACGTTACCCGCAGTTCCTCCAACGTGGAATGTACGAAGCGTAAGCTGCGTACCTGGTTCTCCAATTGACTGAGCTGCAATAACACCCACAGAATCACCCTGTTGAGCACCTTTATTAGTCGCAAGGTTAGTTCCGTAACATTTCTCACAAATACCGCGCTTCGTAGCACAAGTTAATGGGGAGCGTACCTCAACAACTTCTATTGGAGAAGCATCAATTCTATTGGCAATCTCTTCAGTGATTAATTCTCCTGATTCGATATAAACCTCATCTGTTAATGGATCAACCACATCATTTAGAGAAACCCTACCGATGATGCGCTCTGCAAGCGATTCAACGATTTCTTCACTTTTCTTCAATGCAGTTACCTCTAAGCCGCGAAGCGTTCCACAGTCTACTTCATTGACCACCACGTCTTGTGCAACATCATGCAAACGACGTGTTAAGTAACCAGCATCTGCCGTTTTCAATGCCGTATCTGCAAGACCTTTACGAGCACCGTGAGTAGAAATAAAGTACTCAAGAATGGATAATCCCTCCTTAAAGTTAGAGATAATGGGGTTTTCAATGATTTCTCCACCTGCAGAGCCTGATTTCTGAGGCTTAGCCATCAAACCACGCATACCGGAAAGCTGACGAATCTGCTCCTTTGATCCACGTGCTCCAGAATCAAGCATCATATAAATTGGGTTGAAACCTTGACGATCATTAATCAAGGTACTCATAGCTTCCTGCGTCAATCGAGCGTTCGTATTAGTCCAAACGTCAATTACCTGATTGTATCTTTCGTTATTGGTAATTAAACCCATGTTGTACGATGCAAAAATACCATCAACCTCTTCAGCTGCCTCGGAAATCAATTTCTCCTTGGCATCTGGAATTCTAATATCATTCAACGAGAACGATAGACCGCCTCGGAAGGCACGTCCATATCCCATAGACTTAATATCATCCAAGAATTTAGCTGTAGCGGGTACATCTGTTTTTTTCAAAACATCTGCGATAATTCCACGAAGTGCTTTCTTAGTTAATACGGTATTGATAAATGAAACCTGCTCTGGTACAGCCTGATTGAATAATACACGACCTACTGTAGTCTCAATGAACTCCATATTCATAGATCCATCCTCTTGCTCCACGCGACCTTTAATCTTGATTTGAGCATGCAAGTCCACTGCGCCTTCATTTAAGGCAATCTCAACTTCTTCAGGTGAGTAGAATACCATTCCCTCACCTCTTACAGGCATGTCTTTGGTATTCTTCATGGACTTGGTCATATAGTATAGGCCAAGAACCATATCCTGCGAAGGAACTGCAATAGGAGAACCGTTTGCTGGGTTCAAAATGTTGTGTGACGCCAACATTAATACCTGTGCTTCTAAGATAGCAGCTGGGCCTAATGGAAGGTGCACTGCCATTTGATCACCATCAAAATCAGCGTTAAATGCCGTACATGCTAGAGGGTGCAATTGAATTGCCTTCCCTTCAATCAGCTTTGGCTGGAATGCCTGAATTCCCAAACGGTGAAGAGTAGGTGCACGGTTTAATAAAACCGGGTGACCCTTCATCACGTTATCTAAGATATCCCAAACTACTGGATCACGACGATCGATTATTTTCTTTCCAGACTTCACCGTTTTTACAATTCCTCTTTCAATCAACTTACGTACAATGAAGGGTTTGTAAAGTTCAGCAGCCATGTTCTTTGGAAGACCACATTCGTGAAGTTTCAATTCAGGGCCTACAACTATTACTGAACGGGCAGAGTAATCAACACGCTTACCCAAAAGATTTTGACGGAAACGACCTTGCTTACCTTTCAATGAATCAGAAAGTGATTTCAATGGACGATTGCTCTCTGTCTTCACCGCAGACGACTTACGAGTATTATCGAAAAGACTATCTACAGACTCCTGAAGCATACGCTTCTCATTTCTCAAAATCACCTCAGGTGCTTTGATTTCTAGTAGACGCTTCAGACGGTTATTACGAATAATTACACGTCGGTAAAGGTCGTTCAAATCTGACGTAGCAAAGCGACCCCCGTCAAGTGGTACAAGTGGACGAAGTTCTGGTGGAATTACCGGTACAACGCTCATTACCATCCACTCTGGATTGTTTTCTATACGTGAATTCGCATCGCGCAGACTTTCTACAACTTGAAGGCGCTTGAGCGCTTCTTGTTTCCGTTGCTGAGAAGTTTCCGTATTTGCTTTATGACGCAATTGATATGAGAGTTCGTCCAAATCAAGGGTTCCCAATAAGGCTTTAACTGCTTCTGCACCCATCTTAGCAATGAACTTATTTGGGTCAGAATCCTGTAAATACTGGTTTTCAATTGGCAAACGCTCCATTGCATCCAAATACTCGTCTTCCGTCAAGAATTGCATTCGCTCAAGCGGATTACCTTCGTTATCTACTGCATTAGCTGCTTGAATAACTACGTAACGCTCATAGTAAATTACCATGTCCAATTTCTTGGACGGTAAACCCAGGAGGTAACCAATCTTGTTAGGTAACGAACGGAAGTACCAAATGTGAACAACAGGCACCACCAATGAGATGTGACCTACTCTATCACGACGTACTTTTTTCTCTGTAACCTCAACTCCACATCGATCACATACAATTCCTTTGTAACGGATTCTTTTGTACTTACCACAAGCACACTCGTAATCCTTTACAGGACCAAAAATGCGTTCACAGAAAAGACCATCACGCTCCGGTTTATGTGTTCGGTAGTTGATTGTTTCTGGTTTTAAAACCTCTCCATGACTGTTTTCAAGGATGGTTTCTGGGGCAGTCAACGAGATTGTAATCTTGTTGAATGCGCTGTTTTGATTTTTATCGCTTTTTCTAAGAGCCATAATGCGATTGTATTAAGACCTAAGGCAAAAGCCTCAGGGAGTATTCATAATTAGTCCAACGTTACTTTCAATCCTAGTCCTTTCAATTCATGTAGCAATACATTGAATGATTCAGGAATTCCTGGAGTAGGCATGCGCTCTCCTTTTACAATTGCCTCGTAAGTCTTCGCACGACCAATAACATCATCAGACTTAACAGTGAGGATTTCTCGTAAAATATTTGCTGCACCGAAGGCTTCAAGCGCCCAAACTTCCATTTCACCAAAACGCTGACCACCAAATTGAGCTTTACCACCCAAGGGTTGTTGCGTAATCAATGAATACGGACCAATGGATCTTGCATGCATCTTATCGTCAACCATGTGACCTAATTTCAACATGTAGATAATACCAACTGTTGCTCTCTGATCGAAAGGTTGACCCGTTCCTCCATCATACAACTGTGTATGACCAAATTCTGGGAGTCCAGCTTCACTCACGTAGGACGTGATATCATCTAATGACGCACCATCGAAAATTGGGGTAGCAAAATTCTTGTCTAGTTTTCTACCTGCCCAACCCAAAACGGTTTCATATATCTGACCAATGTTCATACGTGATGGTACACCAAGTGGATTCAATACGATATCAACAGGTGTACCGTCTTCCAAGAATGGCATATCCTCATCGCGCACAATACGAGCAACAATACCCTTATTACCGTGACGGCCGGCCATCTTATCACCAACTTTAAGCTTGCGCTTTTTAGCAATATATACCTTGGCTAATTTGACAATACCTGCTGGAAGTTCATCACCAACAGTAATTGCAAATCGCTTGCGACGATACGCTCCTTGGATATCGTTTACACGAATTTTGTAATTGTGAATAAGTGTATCAATCTTGTCATTACGAACATCATCAGTAGTCCATTTACCTCCTACAATACGACTATAGTCTTCAATTGCATTTAAAGCCTTCAACGTAAACTTCGTTCCCTTCGGAATTACATCTTCGTTTAGGTCATTGATAACACCTTGAGAAGTTTTACCGCTTACTAAAGCACTAAGCTTAGAAACAAATACAGACTTCAATTCAGCCAATTCAGAAGCCATTTCAAGATCCAATTGACCAATCTCTTCTTTATCCTCAGCGCGCTGACGCTTATCTTTTACTAAACGAGTAAAGAGTTTTTTATCAATAACAACCCCGTTCAATGAAGGTGAAGCTTTTAGTGAAGCATCCTTCACATCACCAGCTTTATCACCAAAGATGGCACGCAATAACTTCTCTTCTGGAGACGGATCGCTTTCACCTTTAGGAGTGATCTTACCAATTAAAATATCACCCGGCTTAATTTCTGCTCCAACACGAATGATTCCATTCTCATCTAAATCCTTGGTGGCCTCTTCACTTACATTAGGAATATCCGCAGTCAATTCCTCAGCACCTAATTTGGTGTCTCGGACCTCTAACGAATATTCATCAATATGAATTGAAGTGAAGATATCTTCACGAACTACTCTCTCTGAGATTACAATAGCATCCTCAAAGTTGTAGCCCTTCCAAGGCATAAAGGATACAAGCATGTTGCGTCCAAGCGCCAGCTCCCCCTTCTGAGTTGCGTAGCCCTCACAAAGGACTTGTCCTGCATCCACTCTATCGCCTTTCTTTACAATTGGCTTTAGATTGATGGTTGTTCCTTGATTTGTCTTTTGGAATTTCACCAAATGATAAGACTTCACATCTTCTTCAAAACTTACGGCACGCTCCTCTTCATTACGATCGTAACGAATCTGAATCTGCATGGAGTCAACATATTCGACTACTCCAGGACCTTCCGAATTAATCAAAACACGAGAGTCTGTGGCTACTTGTCTTTCTAGACCAGTCCCAACAATTGGTGCTTCAGGACGAAGTAAAGGTACAGCCTGACGCATCATGTTAGAACCCATCAATGCACGGTTTGCATCATCGTGTTCCAAAAATGGAATAAGAGATGCAGAAATAGAAGCTATTTGATTAGGCGCAACATCCATATAATCAATGGTCGCTGGCTCAACTACTGGGAAGTCTCCTTCCTCACGTACTTTTACTTTTTCATTTATAAATGTTCCATCTGGGCTAATTGGAGCATTCGCTTGAGCGATTACTTTCGCTTCTTCCTCTTCTGCACTCAAATAATTTGGTGCTTCATCAACTACTACCTTTCCATCTCTTACATGACGATACGGAGTCTCAATGAATCCCATTGAATTCACTTTTGCATAAACACAAAGTGAAGAAATCAGACCAATATTAGGACCTTCAGGTGTTTCTATAGGACATAAACGTCCATAGTGAGTATAGTGTACATCCCGTACCTCAAATCCAGCACGCTCTCTTGATAAACCACCCGGACCCAAAGCTGAAAGACGACGTTTGTGCGTTATCTCTGACAATGGATTCGTTTGATCCATGAATTGACTCAGCTGATTGGTCCCAAAAAATGAGTTGATAACTGAAGAAAGCGTCTTCGCATTAATCAAATCTATAGGAGTAAACACTTCGTTATCACGAACATTCATGCGCTCGCGAATTGTTCTCGCCATACGAGCAAGTCCAACACCAAATTGATTGGCCATCTGCTCACCAACTGTACGTACCCTTCGGTTACTTAGGTGATCAATATCATCAATCTCCGCTTTCGAGTTAATCAACTCAATTAAGCGCTTAATGATTTCAATGATATCCCCTTTGGTAAGCACCTGCGAATCCTCTTCTGAGCCTTCGTATAATTTTTTATTCAAACGATAGCGCCCTACCTCTCCTAAAGAATATCGTTGCTCAGAGAAAAATAATTTGTCAATTATTCCACGAGCCGTTTCCTCATCAGGCGGTTCTGCATTGCGCAGTTGACGGTAGATATGCTCTACGGCCTCCTTTTCAGTATTCGTTGGATCCTTTTGTAAAGTATTGTGAATAATTGCAAAATCTGAAGATGCTATATCTTCTTTATGCAGAAGGATAGTGCTAACCTCAGCATCTATAATTTCTTCTGTATGCTCTTTGTCTAATATGGTGTCACGATCAAGAATGACCTCGTTTCTCTCAATAGAAACAACCTCACCTGTATCCTCATCAACAAAATCTTCTATCCAAGTTTTTAAAACTCTCGCAGCAAGTTTGCGGCCAATAGAACGCTTCAAAGCTGCCTTACTGACTTTTACCTCTTCTGCTAAGTCAAAGATTTCTAAGATGTCTTTATCTCTTTCGTAACCGATAGAACGAAGAAGCGTAGTTACAGGTAACTTTTTCTTCCGATCTATGTACGCGTACATGACTTGGTTGATATCCGTTGCGAATTCAATCCAAGATCCTTTGAACGGAATAATACGGGCTGAATAAAGCTTAGTTCCATTCGCGTGGTACGATTGACCAAAGAATACACCAGGTGAACGGTGTAATTGGCTAACGATAATACGCTCTGCGCCATTTACAATAAAAGTACCGCGCGGTGACATATACGGGATAGTACCCAGATATACGTCTTGAACTATCGTTTCAAAATCTTCATGTTCTGGATCTGTACAATACAGTTTCAAACGCGCCTTCAGCGGTACACAGAATGTCAAGCCACGCTCGATACATTCTCGTTCCGAATAACGCGGAGGGTCTACGAAGTAATCCAAAAATTCAAGAACAAAATTGTTTCTCGAATCCGAAATTGGAAAATTTTCCGCAAAAACGCGGTGAAGACCTTCTTCAGATCTTTCTGATGGCTTCGTCTCTATTTGGAAGAAGTCCATAAAACTCTTCAACTGAATATCTAAAAAGTCCGGAAAAGCCGTCTTTATAGCCGTTGAAGAAAAGTTGATACGCTCCTGGGGAGCATTAATTTGGTTTACCATTTCAGCCCAAAATGTTAATTAAACACAAAAAGGTTTAGGTCTAAGGGGACTCCCCAAAGACCTAAACCGGATAACCTAGCAGGAGATCAATTACTTGATCTCAACTTCAGCACCAGCTTCTTCAAGCTGCGCTTTCAATGCTTCTGCTTCGTCTTTAGATACGCCCTCTTTCAATGCAGCAGGTGCGCTATCTACTTTTTCTTTAGCCTCTTTCAAGCCTAAACCAGTCATTTCTTTTACAAGCTTAACTACAGCAAGTTTAGAACCACCAGCAGCTTTCAAAACTACGTCGAACTCAGTTTGCTCGTCACCACCATCGGCATCTCCGCCAGCTGCAGGACCAGCAACCGCTACTGCAGCTGCAGCAGGCTCGATGCCATGTTCTTCTTTCAAGTAATCTGCTAATTCAGATACTTCTTTAACTGTCAAGTTTACTAGAGCATCGCCCAATTCTTTGATATCAGCCATTTTTAGTAAAATTTAAAAATTTAATTCTTAATTAATTGTCAATAAAGGAATTACGCGTTGCGTTCTTCCAAAGTTTTTAGGATACCAGCGATGTTTCCACCTGCGCTTTGAAGTGCAGAAATTACGTTTTTAGCAGGACTTTGTAGTAATGCAATGACATCTCCAATCAATTCTTCCTTAGACTTGATTGCTGTCAACATTTCTAAATTATCATCACCTACATAAACGCTCTCTTCAATCCAAGCGCCTTTCAAAACTGGTTTATCGTTCTTCTTACGGAACTCTTTAATGAGTTTCGCAGGAGCGTTTCCAGCCTCTGAAAGCATTATACTAGTATTTCCCTTTAATACATCGTAAAGACCGTCAAAGTCCTTCTCTGATGCATCCATAGCCTTTTTGAGCAACGTGTTCTTTACGACGGTTAGCTTAATACCTTTTCCAAAGCTCGCTCTACGCAAGCTTGAAGTTGTATCAGCATTCAATGCCGCGATATCCGCCAAATAAATTGTCGGAGTATCATTCAAAACTGTTGTTAGCTCTTCAATTTGAGTAAGTTTATCCTCTTTTGTCATGTTACTTTTCTCTTAAGATTATGAAACTGACTTAGCATCCACAGATATACCAGGAGACATTGTTGAAGACATATAGACACTCTTCATGTAAGTTCCTTTAGCCGAACTTGGCTTAAGCTTATTAAGAGTTCTAATCAATTCTTCAGCGTTCTCCTGAATTTTAGCTGCATCAAATGATACCTTACCCACAGCTGCGTGAACTATACCGTAACGATCAACCTTAAAGTCAATCTTTCCAGCTTTTACTTCACCCACAGCCTTTGCTACGTCCATAGTAACGGTTCCGGATTTTGGATTCGGCATGAGGCCACGAGGACCTAATACGCGACCCAAAGGTCCAATTTTTCCCATTACTGAAGGCATTGTAACGATCACATCAATGTCCGTCCAACCACCTTTTATTTTCTCGATGAATTCATCAAGGCCCGCGTAATCTGCACCTGCTGCTTTTGCTTCTTCAACCTTATCAGGTGTTACTAAAGCTAAAACACGTACGCTCTTACCAGTCCCGTGTGGAAGACTCACTACTCCACGAACCATCTGGTTCGCTTTTCGAGGGTCAACACCTAAACGAACTGCTAAGTTAACAGATGCATCAAACTTAGTGCAGTTTACCTCTTTTACCAAGGTCGCTGCTTCGCCAACTGAGTATACTTTACCCTTTTCAAGTTTGGCGAGCGCGTTTTTCGTGTTTTTAGTCAATTTTGCCATTGATTCAAACTTTAAATTAAAACGGCTTCTCGCCCATAACAGTTATACCCATACTTCTTGCAGTACCAGCAATCATAGACATTGCTGATTCAACAGTAAAACAGTTTAAATCAACCATTTTATCTTCTGCAATTTTGCGAACAGCATCCCAAGTAACTTTAGCAACTTTACTACGGTTAGGCTCCGATGATCCCTTCTTAATCTTTGCAGCTTCCAATAATTGGACGGCAGCGGGTGGTGTCTTTACAATGAAGTCGAAGCTCTTATCTGCATACACAGAAATCACTACCGGCAACACTTTACCCATTTTATCCTGAGAACGAGCGTTAAACTGTTTACAGAACTCCATGATATTGACACCCGCAGCACCCAATGCTGGACCTACAGGAGGAGAAGGGTTAGCTTGGCCACCACGGACCTGAAGCTTTACTACTTTACTAACCTCTTTTGCCATTTCTTGTTATTACTATTTAGCGTTGTTGTTGTGGCCGTTCCTCTAGTTGGAAGCATGAAAAACGAACCTATATATAGTCTCACATCTATATCAATTATAACTTCTCCACTTCCGTGAAGCTCAACTCAACAGGAGTCTTACGACCAAAGATTTTCACTGTAACCTCTAGTTTTTGTTTCTCCTCGTTGATTTTTTCAATGGTAGCATCAAATGTGCTAAACGGTCCATTGATAACTTTTACTGTTTCACCCACGGTAAATGGAATTAGCAGCATTGCAGCATTTTCAGCCTCCTTGTCAACTTCACCAAGAAGCCGACTCACTTCAGCACCTCGCATGGGTGAAGGGTCACCACCTTTTACATTGGATAAGAAACCTACTACGTTCGGTAGATTCTTAATCATATGGCTTACTTCACCTGTTAATGTAGTCTCTACATACATGTAACCAGGAGTGCGGGTTTTTTCCTTTATGACTTTCTTGCCGTTTCGCACTTGAACGACTTTTTCTAAAGGAATTAATATTCTACCCACTAAATCGCTCATACCGGCATGAGCCATTTCGTTTTCGATATACGTTTTGGTTTTGTGCTCTTGTCCGCTAATCGTGCGCAACACATACCATTTCATTCCAGTATCTGACATCTTATCCGAAGATTGAATACACAAACTCAAGCACAGTTGAGATTGCCTTGTCCATACCAAATACCACTAGCGAAAAGATGATGGTTCCTACTATAACTAAGACCGTACTTTTTTGCAATTCACTAAGTGAAGGCCATGTCGCTTTCACCGCGAATTCATTCCATGAATCTTGAAGTGATGTTATGATTTTGCTCATCTTTTTTTATCTCTTTGCACGGGCACAAGGATTCGAACCCTGATCAACGGTTTTGGAGACCGCTATTCTACCATTGAACTATGCCCGTATCTAGGCAGAAAGGCACCTCCCTTTGGGAGGCACCTTTTACTACCTTAATTATATCAATTGAGTTATTCTTACTCAATGATTTTAGTTACCTGACCCGCACCAACTGTACGCCCACCTTCGCGGATTGCAAAACGCAAACCAGTGTTAACAGCAACATTAGCGATCAATTCAACTGTAATTGTAAGGTTGTCACCTGGCATAACCATTTCGACACCATCTGGCAATTGAATTTCACCCGTAACATCTGTAGTACGTAAGTAAAACTGAGGACGGTAGTTATTGTGGAAAGGAGTGTGACGACCACCTTCTTCTTTCTTCAAAATATATACCTCAGCAGTAAACTTTTTGTGTGGTGTAATAGAACCTGGTTTACAGATTACCATACCACGGCGGATTTGAGTCTTCTCAATACCACGTAACAAAATACCTACGTTGTCACCTGCTTCACCCGTATCTAAAATTTTACGGAACATTTCAACACCAGTAACCGTTGAAGTCAATTTCTCATCACCAAAACCGATGATTTCAACTGATTCACCAGTATTAGCTACTCCAGTTTCAATACGACCTGTAGCAACTGTACCACGACCTGTAATTGAGAATACATCCTCAATCGGCATTAGAAATGCCTTTTCGCGATCACGAACTGGTTCTTCGATCCATGCATCAACTGCACTCATCAATTCCATGATGGTATCAACCCACTTCTGCTCGCCGTTCAATCCACCTAGAGCTGAACCAGTAATAACAGGAGTGTTATCACCATCATACTCATAGAAAGATAGAAGATCACGAACTTCCATGTCTACCAATTCCATCAATTCTTCATCATCAACCATGTCCGCTTTGTTCAAGAACACTACGATACGTGGAATACCAACCTGACGACCTAAAAGGATGTGCTCACGGGTTTGCGGCATAGGGCCATCCGTAGCTGCTACTACCAAAATAGCACCATCCATTTGAGCAGCACCAGTTACCATGTTCTTCACATAATCCGCGTGACCTGGACAGTCAACGTGAGCATAGTGACGGTTCTCCGTCTCATACTCTACGTGTGAAGTGTTGATAGTAATACCACGCTCTTTTTCTTCTGGAGCGTTGTCGATTGAATCGAAATCTCTTTTTTCAGACAGACCAGCATTCGCCAAACAAGTTGTGATTGCTGCTGTCAATGTTGTTTTTCCGTGGTCAACGTGACCAATTGTACCAATGTTCAAGTGAGGCTTGGTACGTACAAAATTTTCTTTTGCCATGACTAGCGATTATTAAATATATAAACAGTGTAAAGATTCTAATTTATTTGAGCCAATGACGGGAATTGAACCCGTGACCTCTTCCTTACCAAGGAAACGCTCTACCCCTGAGCTACATCGGCCTGGACCTTTGAGCGGAAGACGGGATTCGAACCCGCGACCCTCAGCTTGGAAGGCTGATGCTCTACCAACTGAGCTACTTCCGCGGTGTGGGGGGAGCAGGATTCGAACCTGCGAAGGTTTCCCAACGGATTTACAGTCCGTCCTCGTTGGCCGCTTGAGTATCCCCCCGGATTATT
>PAND01000027.1 GCA_002707525.1 Flavobacteriales bacterium | reverse complement strand
TATGAAAAGTGCTCTTTTCAATGGTTATCGTTGTACAACAAACATTAATGTTCCTGCACCTTCTGCCCCACGGAATCGGGCAACATAAGTTCCTGTTTCAAAATTCAATGTTGAAATTCGCAAAGAACCATCTGTTTGAAGCTCTGTCACCTGCTGACCATGTATACTTGAAATATTCCATATTCCTGGGCCTTGACTCTCTAATTGCATCCAGTCTCTTGATGGGTTTGGGTATACTTTTAAATGGGTGGATGCCCATTCGTCCAATCCAATTGGCGAAGTTGGAACTGAAATACTATCCAACGTTACTGAAGGATTCATGAAGTCATTATTATTTCTAGGTAGTAATCTATAATTACCAAAACCGTAGAATAGAATACCATCAATAGCATCAAATGTCATTGTATTATCTACTACAATTGGGGTTACATCCATCTCACCGTCTTGATTGGCATATGAGGTATCTGTTACCAATTGTACATTCAGTGAAGAATAGGCTGTAGATGACTGGCGACCGGCTAACACACGACCGCTACTCCATACTGGAGCTGTTGCACTGTTACTAACTCCGTAATCGCCAAAACCAAGATTTGGTAAACTTATGTATAGCGAACTGCTATTTGGATCTTCATAGCGTACTAGCATACTCTCGTAAGGCTCCCATCCATAATTGGCATAGCTTGCCGAATCTGACGGGTCTAAAACCAAAGGTGTTACAGAACCTAGATTGCCGGTTTTGCTAGATGACGTCACATTTAATCGTGTCATTCCGTAGTACTCTTCAACAAAACCTGTTACTTCTACTTCCTCATTGCGATAATAGGTGTTCAAACCTATACCTACACACCAAATACCTGCCCAAGATGTAGCGGTTTCATCTTGGATATAAAGAAATCCTAAATCGCCAATTTTAGTTGATGCTGTCACAATACCTTTGACAGTAACCTCAACACCATCAAGCGGTGAAGCTCCATTTGAATTGTATGTAAATTGGATATCTGGAATAATTAAACCATTATCTCGAACGGTGTAAAAATCAAAGTTCGGAGTGGCTTGATTGATCGGTTTAGAAGGTAAATAACTTTCATTACCGTCATTGTCCTTAGCATAAATGTAGTAGCGAATCAAAGTTCCGTCCGGTTGCTGTGGAATCTCAAATTCGAATTCATCCGTTGTTCCCGCCGCCAAAATCATTGGCGCTATTGTGAAGTTTGCAACGCTTTGTGTATCTATTGAACTCCAGACGAATGCTACAGAATCTACACTTCCGTCAAAATCTGTAATTGAGCAAACTATTTCAACATCCTGATTTGAAGTAGGAATAGAAGGGTCGCGCTCAAAATTTGAAATATACGGCGGCGCATAGCCAATATCGTAGTGAGATGCGTCAAATGGGTTTATCTCATAACCACGACCGTTATCACCAGTACAGCCGTTTGCATCATGACGGACTACGCCAGAAATAGAATTGTAAAATGTACCAGGTACTGGAGGTACAAATGATCCTTGAGTTTGAGGAGAATTTGTGTTTACAGTAGTCCAAGATGTTAACTTTTGAGCCAAGAATCGGTCACTAACGTTCATGGCATTACCGTTCCCATCCACTATGTTAAAGCTTACGCGATTACCACTAAAGGGGATTACTTGAGTGACAGTAACATCTGTTAATGTAACATAAGAGCCTTCATACGGCTCACCCGTTGCTACGTTATTGACAAATTGAGGGTCATTTAAATCGCCTACAGTTATAGTATCACTAACAACAGAACTTGAAATGGTATTAACTATACTGAACGAGTTTGCATCTGCAAGAGATAATTGGTTAGAGCCATTGTATTCGCCTACCACACCTTTTACTTCAACAATATCACCAGGAAGTGCTTGAGTAAACGTTGCAGGAACCTGCAAGGAACCCGTACTGCTTTGATATACCCCCATTACTTCAATCCCCGCAAATGGACTGCTCTGGCCACCAACTGCAGTATCTTGAATAAAGATAAAAGGACGAAGGCCACCGGTTACAGAACCTGATGCCACCTCTGTTACGTTACCAGGAGTTACAACAACACCTCGAGTTATTACGGTCTGTCCCAGGTAGGAAGAAGTATCATTACATGTAGCCAGATCTGTTGGACTAACATAATTAATGTCCGATATGGACACATAGTTTTGCGCATTAGCCGAAAGGCCTAAAAGCACGGTAAAAAATAAAACTACTCTTTTCATTATTTCACGATTAAAAAAGTTCCTGTAAATGATTTTCCTGTATCTAAATCCTCCACTGTGAATAAGTACATACCACGGGCGATAATTTGGCTTTCTCTTGAAAGCAAATCCCAAGCGTGTTCTCCACCTGAGAATACATTTCTAGAAGGATCTTCGGATCCAAAGCTTCTAAACCATCTGATGTCTGTTCCGTCATACTCTCCGTGATGTTCAAAGCTATCAATATAATCTCCACCTGCGGTGGTAATAGAAACTCTTGAGTTGCCTGGAAGATTAGAAAAAATCAATTTTCTACTTTCTTCTTGGAAGTTGCTTGAACCTTCCCAGCTTGCTCCCAAATAGTAGGGATTGGGGTAAACATAAGGTTCTACGCTATCCAAATTACTTGCTCCGGCACCAGGAAAAGCACGAACAGCATTTGACAACACGGCACTTTCTAAAGATTCTAATCCACTATTTAGATCGCCTTTATCAAAAGCTGTTACTGCCACTGCTGTTTGCCAGCCGTTCGGTAGGGGATTCAAAGTGTATGCAAAAGTGTACTCATTAGTATCCCCGTCAAATGTTATGGGTGAAGGTAATCTTACGGAAGAAAATCCAGTGTTGAATCCATAGTCGTTTGCCAACGAATCGTAACTCGCTATTAATTTTAAATCGTTCTGTAAATCTGGTGTTCCAAAAACATCAAAACCCGTTTGGGTCGCGTAAAGATTATATCCTTCAAAGTCCTTTTTTTTAGAAATAGGATCCTCACTTTGGCGTGAATTATCTGCCCAATAAATAGTGCACTCACCATCTCCGGGTTCCACTCTTATAATTGGTGTCTCAGGTGGAGAGGGTAAAATAAATCTTGTGATTATCCCGTCTCCATCCTTATCCTCTCCTTCGTCAAGGATTCCATTAAAATTTGCGTCTTCGCCATTGTAGGTGCGCTGTGCCCAATTTGCCGCATCTAGCAAATAGGTTTGCTGTATGGCATTGTTGGAGCCATTCGGTAGGCCGTCTTCAAATTTCTTAGCAACAACATAGGCAAAAGAAACCTTAATGGCATCACCGGGTTGGAAATCATCAAAAGGTCCAACAGATATTAAGTCCGAACGATTCCCCAGGGCATTCAGCTCCGACTGCAGATCTACATCCATTGTAGTCACACAAGCCGGGCTAGTTGGATCCGTCCAACAAGGGTGTTGGTTAAAACCGTCAGACATTTTCAGGTACCGCTGTTGATCAGAGGTTGGGAAGAAAAAGGTATTGGCTCCGCTATTGTTGAATACCCAAGCATTATAATTCACCTTAGAAGCTGGATTAACCTGAGGGTGCTGGAATCCATTTTTATCCTCAGCACCTAAAAACATTTGTCCAACGTAGCTATCCGTAAAACCTACATCACCATTTTTATCGTAGCAATAGGCTAAGTTTAAACTGTCTATAAAACCATTTCCGCCTTGAGAATAAAAAGTCGCACCTCCAGCTCCTGCTGGTGTAATATTAATATTTCTTACCACGGTATTATTCCATAAACCAATGAAGAAATCCTCATAGGAATTACTGGATTGATTGGTTACCGTTAGGTCCACTATTACCATAAAGTCAGTAAAAGAATATTCCCAATTGTAGACAGACATATCCACGTCCAAATCCATTGGATTGATGTGATTGTTAATTGGAATACTTGTTCCTGGGACTAGTATCTCACTATCATTAAAGCTACAAATGAAGTCTTGATGACTTACTGCATCAGCCCGGTAATTAGGCGAAGAGCGTAAAGAACTTTTTTCAATAACATTGATGCCTTGTGCAGCATTAAATTCAAATCCACCTCTACCTGGCGCATATCCTTGAGGTGCATCATAGGCAGAAGTACTTACACGAACGACTCCATTATCTACACCGCCAAACCATAATCCGCCTTCAAACAAATGCTCAATTCCAGAACCGGCTGGATACTCCATAGAAGGTGTTCCAGAACCGTCTCTATATCCACGAAACGCGTTCCCAAAAGTTCCAACATTGGTGGCGCTTAGACGAACATTAGCGCGAGTAGTTTGATATTCTTCAAACGACTGTGCCCTTCCTGTTACTGGAATTACGATTAAAAGCATAAAAAGAATACTTCTTACCATAACATCAATTTTGACGATTTTGATCTGCCTTCTTTTGTCCAATGAGCTATGTACAAACCAGCAGGTAATCCTTGAATCGTATGGGTCTCACCCTCCATCTTTTTAAATACCATTTTGCCCTCCAAGGTATACAGCTCTAAACCATATCGCAGATAATAATCTCCAAGTTCTGCAGGTTGAAGAATAGGATTTTCTATTCCTGGTAAGTTGAGCTCAATTGCATAAAGACCTTGCATTTCTATATCAAAGTCTGCAATTACAGGAAGATGATCACTTAGTGTAAATAAGGCATTTAACACCGTAGAACTAACGCTGTAATTTGTTCCAGTATTCACCGGATCATTAAAATGGTTCCCATCATTGCCTACGGCAAAATAAGTATTGGGTACGTAGGTCATCCCATCATCCCCTTCAAGGATTGCTTCGGAACAAAGAATCTGGTCAAATCTATCATCAAGTCCACCGCCAGAAAAGCAACTATTACTTCCACCATTACGTGTACTCTGGGTATGAACAGATGCAAAAGAACTGTTATTGTTCCAACTACCTGAACTATTTATAGGGTCTTCAAAACGAAATCCATTTCCTGCAATCAACGTTCGATAACCTGACTCTGAAGATGCATACATATTATAATCACCTAACAACATGATATTGGCATCTACTGCATCATTCTCTATATAATCTATAATGGCAGCAGCCATTTTATTGCGCTGTGATGAATTTGATGTCCCTGTCCCTGCTTTAAAATGGGCACCAATGAGTGTGAACGTAACGGTATCGCTTTGTGCGCTCAATAATGGGTCTTTGAAGTAAAACCTGGCAACATCAACTACACGAACCAGATTATTGTTTGTTAGATCTTTTGAAATAACCTCTTGAGAAATTAGTCCTAAAATATCACTGCGGTATGCAAAAACGTTCGTTAGTGATGAAAAGCTATTATTCGTGTAATTTGTGGTGGTCCAATTAGTCGTGTTACCCGTATTTAGCGCATTGTTTAACAAATAGGATGAATTATTGGCACTGGCCCCAACCTCCTGAAAACAAATGACATGCGGGTTCATATTTCGTACAATAGTATCCAGCGCAACCTCCTTATTGTTTGCAGAATTGGTGTTGCCGTTACACGCATTCGTGGAATTCCTGTAGTTCAGGATATTATAAGTCATTACTCTTACAGACGTCACTTGTGCCGTAACTGACTGAATTACAAAGAAAAGAGAGAAAATTACACACCAGTTTTTCATTGTAGCGAAGATGCGAAATTATCTTAGCACTTTTACGCAAGCAACTGTAAAATTGAGGTTAATGAAGTAGCTTACAGCCATGAACAAAGAGTATAAAATTATTTACGAATCCAATCAACTTCTTATTGTTAACAAACCCAGCGGATTAATTACCGAAACCAATGAGTTTGAGGAGCTAACTCTAGAATCTATGTACCTCAAGTATCTCAAAGAAAAAATTAACCACCCGTTTTTAGGCGTTCCACATAGACTTGACAGGGTAACCAGCGGTGTACTGATCTTTGCTAAAAAACGCGGTTCATTAAAGACGTTGAATAGTTGGTTTGAAAAACGTAAAATCCATAAAACATATTTGGCCGTAGTTAAGAATAAACCGCCTGCTAAACAGGGAATACTTGAGAATTATCTGATTAAAGATTTCCTAAATAAAAAAGGGCAGGTAATAGATAAACAGAAAAGCAATGCAAAAAAGGCCATTCTAGAATATCAAATAATTGATTCCAAAGAATCCGGCTATTTGTTGGAGGTCAAACCACAAACAGGTCGTTACCATCAAATCCGAACCCAATTAGCATGTATAGGATGCCCTATTATAGGTGATATTAAATATGGGTCCAAACAATCGTATGTAAAAGGTCAAATTGCTTTGCATGCAAAATCTATTAAATTTCCGGAAAGTATCAATAACTCACCTTTAATTTTTGAAGCAGATTGCCCGTTAACTGATTTATGGAGTGCGTTTGACACTATTGACTAATAGTAGATAATAACAATTAGCAACGAGCTCAACTATGAACAAAAAAAACGGCCACCCAATGGGTGGCCGTTACTATTTATTGTACTAAAGAGTGATTATTGCTTAACCACTTTCAAGTATTGCGTACCGTTTTCAGTCTGCAGCATCAGCATGTAAATACCATTTGGCTGCGCACTGAAGTCGTAAGCTTCTTTGATTTGACCTTCACCGATAGTTCTACCAACCTCGTTGTAGATACGGTAAGTACCTTCTACTACAGGGCTGATTTTCACCTTACCAGTAGTTGGGTTCGGGAACAAGCCAATCTCTTGCATTTCTACTTGATTCGCAGCGTCATCACCATTAGCATCATCAGAAGCTATTGGGTTGTCGTTACCAATCATACTACCCGGTGTAGGACAGGTGCCCCATAGAGGTAGGTTCGTAGCAACAAGCGCAGAGTTAGCATCAAAACCAGAAGGCTTAGTAGCAGCATTAGTCACACACCACATAGTGAGATCTTGATTAAAGCTTGCACACCCTCTGAACATACTGCTCATCTGAACGTCGTTCAATACATTGCTTACATCCCATCCACCAATATCTTGGTTGAAGGCTAAAGCATTACGGAACATTGCTCTAAAGCGTGATACGTTGCTTACATCCCATGCGCCAATATCTTGATCAAAGACCTTAGCCACTTGGAACATGCTCACCATCTTAGTTACATTACTTACGTCCCAGTTACCAATGTCTTGGTTGAAGATCTGAGCCTTGAAGAACATGTTACTCATGTCCGTCACGTTACTAACATCCCAGTAAGCGATGTCTGTATTGAACCAACGTAGACCACGAAGGGCATCCTTCATGTCTGTGATGTTAGATACACACACTTTGCTAAGATCATCATGTAACAATACTAGAGAGTCTAACATAGCACGATCAACTACCAATAAGGTATCACCGTTCATTTCAAAGTAGTCTCCAATATTCAATGCAGAACAATCAACACATCCATTCGCATTCACAAATGCACCTGTAGCAAGAGAAGTGACGTTGTCAAAGTCTTGCGGACAGTTCCCCCATCTTGGGTAATGTGCAGGAGCTAATGGAGAATTTAATGCAAAGTTCACAGGAGTTTGGTACTGGAATGCACGCACACACCAGTCAGATATATCCTGATCGAATGAACTTGCTCCAGAGAACATCTCTGTCATACGAGTTACATCCTCAACATCCCAGTTACTAATCACACCGTTAAAGTTTAAGGCATCCTTAAACATACGGTTTGTCGTAGTTACCTGGCCCAAATCCCAATTATTTAGGTCTTGGTTGAAAACGTCACAACGTTGGAACATACTCTGAGTATTAGTCACGTTGCTCATATCCCAAGAAGAAATGTCTTGGTTAAACGCACGGTTCTTGAAGAACATGCTGTTCGTATTAGTTACGTTACTCATATCCCAATGACCAATGTCATAGTTGTTTGTAACGTAACCACGAAGTGCATTCTTCATATCAGTAATGTGCGAAACACATACCTTAGTCAGATCCCCTGTTGCAGCAACAATAGCCGTAAGTCTTGGCTTATCAACAACCTCGATAGAGTCGCCGTCGATAACAAAGAAGTCACCTACGTTCAAACTATCACATTCTTGACAACCGTTAGCATCATAGCTTACACCGGTAGGAAGTCCAATAGTCGAAGACTGAACTGGACCATGAGGTGCGGCAGCACTTGTTGCTGAACAGTGTGAAGTAACATAATACTCGTAAGAAGTACTCATATCAAGTCCTGTCACAGTTGCCATAGTAGAACCGTAAACATGCATTGTATCACCTGTACCTAGAGTAAATCCAGCGGCGCCGTACTCTACCTCATAATAAGAAGCTGAAGTATCACCAGTCCATGTTAAGTCAGCCATAGTCTGCATAGAATTAACTACTAAACCAGTAGCTGCAACACACGCAGGTGGTGCAACAAAGTCACAATAGAATTCGTACTGTACATGACCATCCACCATGTTATCACCTGTGAGTGAAACAAACAATGGTGTTCCTGGAGTCGTAGACATATCCCAAAGTTCGAATGAACATTCGTTTTGGTAAGAGCCTCCGCCGTCCCAAACAAGCTGTAGAGTGTCACCTGGGAAGGCACTAATCAAGAAATTAGACTGCAAGAAACCAGATGGAACACTCAAAGTACTTGGTGCTGCATTATTGCTTGTAACAGTCATGGTATTACCATTCCAACCGTCACCATAGTTCTCCAACAATCGTAATTCATAATTACCACAAGCTTGAGTTGGCGTTGGTAATGTTGAAGCCGATACTGTGGCTGCAGAAGAAAAATCAGTAGCCGTACAGTATTTCGTTACGTAGAAATCATATGCTGAAGCATTAGTAAGACCGCCAATGGTTGCCGCCGTGTCATAAACTCCTGTTATAGCACCTGACCCTAAACTGAAACCTGATAATCCATATTCTACTAGATAGCTCTCACCCGCTGCAAGCGTACCTGACCAATCTAATTCGACCGATTCAGAATAAACTTGAAGTACGGATAATCCAGTAGGAGCATCACAAGATGATGGTGTTCCTACATAAACATCGTCAAGAGCCATATCACCTGTGAATGATGTCCCACGAGTTCCACCAAATCTTACGTAAACAACATTACCAGCATAACCAGCTAGGCTAATAGCCGTATCGGCATAAGGAGCTGATTGAAGAGCCTGTTGTTGTCCAGACTTAATCATTAGAGTATCCCAATTAACCTGATCTAGAGAAATTTCTGCTGTCAAGTTACCCATAGTAGCACCATGCATATGATATGCAAAGCTTAATACCGGTGCAGAAGATCCTGATAGATCTACACCTGGTAAAGTTGCGTAAGACACGTCGCCTTGCGCTCCACCTGAAGTTTCAACGTACAAATAGTATGACCCTGAATTTCCAGAAAGAGGTCCAGTGCCAGAAGACCCTGTACCAAATCCGTCCAAAGTCCAACCGAAGTTTGACGTTGAAGTTTTAATACCGCTCCAACAAGATGGAACACTACCAGCCCATCCATCAAAGCTCTCCTCTAACGGAGATGCAACAGGAGCACATGAAGTAGTAACAGATAAAGGACCTAATGTAGCAGACGAGTCTGTTGACGAACATACTTTAGTTACATAAAAGTCATAGCTAGTCTGAGGACTTAAACCAGTGACAACTACCGTGGTATCATATACCCAAGTAGTATCTCCTGTACCTGCTGTAAATCCAGCCGAATCGTACTCTACTAAGTAGTACTCACCTGCACTTAATGTTCCTGGCCAATTACCCTCGGCATCATAAATACCTGCAGTAAATGCAGCGCCAACAGGAGCAGTACATGAAGGAGGAGCAGTATTACAATAGATACTTATCTGAACGTCGCCTGCAGTCATTACTGCTCCACTTGGTGACGAGTAAATAGTTGTACCTGATAATACATCAACAATCTGGTACGTACACTCATTAGGGAATGATCCACCACCGCTCCAGCTAAACGACAAGGTGTCACCCAAACTTACTGAAAGTGGAACCGTGTAAGAAAAACCTGTAGCTACAGTATACGAAGAATCACCGCCTGGGTATTTAACGATCATAGAATTACCATTCCAACTATCACCAAAAGAATCAGTTAGTACTAATTCAAGAGCACCACACGCTTCCGTTGGCAAGTTAATAGTCGTAACAGTAATTGGACCAGTAGTTGTGGAACTTGCAGTAGCTGAACACCATCTTGTTAGATAGAAGTCGTACGTTTCAGTCGTATCTAAACCACTAATTGTAGCAGAAGTATCATAAACAGTCGAAACCGTACCTGAACCCGGGGTGAAACCCGTTACACCGTACTCAATTTCTACATATTCACCTGATAATAAACCGCCAGACCAATCCAAATCTACACTAAAGAAAGATGCCTCCGCATTTACGTTATAAGGTGTAATACAATTTGCCGGAGTGGCAAATGTGAATGGACCAGATACACTGTAAGCACCACCACAGCTATCCACTAGGTAGAAGTCATATGATGTCAATTCTGTTAGACCTGTAATTTCATATGGGCTATTAGATACAACCATTGTACCTGAAGAATCCATGTCAAAGCCAGCAGTATCAAAGACAATTGCTTGGTAAGAACCATTACTTGTCCAAGAAGCTATTCCGCTAGTAGGAGTAATTCCAGCAACACTAACATTTGCGGTAGGTGGACATTCTCCTACATAAATATCATCAATAGCCATATCACCAGTGAATCCACCAGCATATGAACCACCAAAACGAATGTAGGTAGTACTATCAATATGACCTGCTAAGCTAACAGTACCTGAAAGATAAGCATCTGCCTGCGCAGCTTGTTGAGCTCCCGTGTGGATAGCTAAAGTGTCCCAAGTAACATTATCTGTTGAAACTTCAACAGTCAATGAACCCATTGTTACACCCACCATATGGTAAGCATAAGCCAATGATATATCAGATGAACTACCAATTAAATTGAACTCCTTCAATGAAGCATAAGAAACGGTACCTGTACCAGATGTTTCAAGATATACATAGTAATCACCTGAATTACCTGAAAGTGGACCTGTGCCTGAAGAACCTGTACCAAAACCATCATAAGTCCAACCGAATCCTGAAGTTGATGACTTAACACCACTCCAACATAATGGCATGCCGCTTTCCATATCTTCAAAATATGGTGCAGACAATGGAGCACAAGTAGTAGTCCCAGAAATCGGCCCTACTGTAGTAGAGGTATTACCTGGACCACACTCTTTAGTTAAGTAGAAGTCATAAGTAGTGGCATCCATCAAACCAGAGATATTCGCTATTGAATCATAAACCCATGAAGTATCACCAGTGCCTGGGGTAAACCCTGTAGGCCCGTATTCAACAACTACATACTCACCAGCATTCACAGAACCAATCCAAGATAAATCAATCTCATAGGTGTCTACAGAATCAACCGTAACTGAAAGTGGTTCTATACATGAAGGAATAGGTCTTATTTGAATATCATCAACATAAGCATAAGTGTATGCATATGTATATGCGGTATCCGCTTGTTCCGGAACAATCATAAATACAACACGTGAAGCGTTTGCAGGCACGTTAGTCAAATCAACAAAGTATTGATCGTAAGCAGTTGTAATATCAACGGTATCCACAATATGAATAGACGACTTTTCTGCAGCTGCATCAGCAGTACCAATAATCAATTTTCTATTATAAGTGGTTGAGGTTGAAGTGGATGATCTAGCATGGAAAGTCACCTGCTTGTCACCTGCGTTCAAATCCGCCATCATTGGGGACATATTTGCTAAGGTATCACCGCCTGCACTATTCGTAGAAGTAGTACTAAAGTAACCGTAGAAATATAGCACTTTAGACCCCGAATTAGCATTAATAGTTGTATTCTGAACATATGAATAGAAAGAAGTTGAAGTACCTGTTTCTATTTGTTCCC
>PAND01000022.1 GCA_002707525.1 Flavobacteriales bacterium | reverse complement strand
TAGGTCATTTGGCTAGAAATTCAAAAATCATGCAAAGTATTGATTGTACTAATGGAAAGATGCATCAATATAATGGCATAATCATTGTTTAAAAATAGTCTAAAAGAAACTATGAATAAGTACCTACTTCTCCCTCTGTTTTTAGCCTTTATAGCTTGCGAAAAGGACACTAGTCCCGATCTTTTTTATTACGATGAAACGGGTTGTGCAGATGCTTGGTGGGTGGATGCACCTCCAATAGATACCTTAACAATGGATATCTATGAAGAATATGTGGCCTCCTATTTGGAAAACAACAATGTTGAGGTACTTTCTTTTAATGTAACCTATGATTCAACGGTGGCTCAAGTATGTATGGCTTGCTTTTGTAAAACGGGCAAAGTACTCCAAATAGAAGTTCAGTCTGGTAAAAAGCGTAAAATGCGTCAATTAGGTTTTTATCAATAAGAGTAAATTCATAAAACGAAAATGACTACCAAAGGCTTTGATTGCATTTAATCAAGGCCTTTTTACTTGAAATATCTATTGCTCTAAAGCTTTATGATTTTTTCTTCCGTAAATGAGCCCGTTTCAAGGTTCACAATTTTGCACATATAACTACCTGCAGGAAGAGATGAAACATCTATGTTGGAATCACCAACCTTTAATGAGTGTTCTAATAAGGCCGTTCCTTTTAAATCGTAAATAATTATTTCAGCTTTGCTCCAGGGCTGACGAACTTTTATTGCTTCTTTGGCAGGGTTGGGATAAATTGTTATTGATCTGTATTCTAATTCTTCATCTGATAGAGTGCTACTCTGATACACGCGTACATAATCCAAAATCATTGGACTTGAAGTAAAGTTTGCATCAATATTGGATTGTATGGCTATGTTTAATAGTAGGTATTGAGGATTATCAAAAGGCCAAGTAAAGCTTGTTCTATCCGTGGGTTCATAGGTGCAGTGAACAATACTATCCACACTAAAGACCATTTTAGTAGGTGTCCATTCAACAGCATAGGTATGAAATGAGGTACTTACCCCAGGTATGGAACGCCCCGCAACATTTATGGTGCCACCATAACTGTATAGTGTATGCATAGCGCTGCTCACATAATCTTGATTATCTCCCCAATGTTCCATAATATCAATCTCCCCGCACTGAGGCCAATATTGGCTGGCGTATCCTTGAGTATCCCACCAGGCACCAATCTCATAAATGTTTTGGCCCAACATCCATATTGCGGGCCATGTACCCGCTCCGGTTGGCAACTGTGCACGCACTTCAACTCGCCCATAAGTGAAGGCAAACTTTGAATTTAATCGGGCAGAGGTATAATCCTTAGTGACGCTTTGATCTGTGAAGGTTTCTTTTAGCGCAGTGAGGTATAAGTAACCATTTTCACAGTAAGAGTTGGTATCACGATTAGTATAATGCTGTATTTCTCCGTTCCACCAGCTTTGACCATTATTGGGTAAGATTGTTTGATGCCACCATTTGGCGCTGTCTAAACCTCCATCTACATTGAATTCGTCTGCCCAAGCTAAAGAATCAAAAATTTGCGAAGTCCCTGTTAAGCATAATATACTGAAGAGAGCGGCGATAGGTGCTTTCATTAGAATAGGTTTGGTTTTTCCTTTAGTTGATGGGTACAAATAAACTGAAATTAATGATTATTAGGTCCTTTAATTCCTGCATTAACTGGTATGTCTATGAAGTTTTCTTTTGGGGTTATTGGGCATGAATATCCATCTGTATAGGCACAATAAGGGTTGTAAGCATAATTGAAATCAAGCACAATTGAATTGCCTTCGGGAATAGTAATATCCATGAATCGTCCGGTTCCATAGGTGCTTACCCCTGAGGTAAGGTCTGTAAATGGAAGGAAAAGGTGGTCCTTATAATCATCCATTTTCATGAGCCGCTTACTTTGGTATAAAATCAATTGCAGCGATTTTCCATTGATTTCAAATTTTGCAACAGCATACCTTCTGTATTTGCGGCTCTTCCCTGAACTTGTAGCCATATCAAACCAAGATTCATTTTCTAAGATTTCAATTGCAGCTTCTACATTAAAGGAAGGATTGTATTCAAAGAATTCATGACCATAAAAACCTATGCGTTCCTCTTGTTTGAGGGGACTTGTAGTAGAATCAGTATAAAAATCATCCAATTCCTTTTGGTATTTGAGCACTTCAATACGTTCAGGATTTGCTAAGGCAACCAGGTTATCAACCACTTCATTGGGCACTTCGAAACTCAGACTATAGTGATCAATTTTTGGACCGCTGTTTGTCATTCTTACCACTCCAATCCCGCGACATTTCCCCATATGAGGCGAATTCAATCGTTCATTGAACCATAGTGTATTTCCTTGGCGGAACCATTGACGCTCAAACGCTTCAAAGGTCCAAGCACTTTCCCTTCTAAAATAGGGTGCAGCCCAATTACGGAATTCTGCGGCTGTCCAATACTCAGAACCGTCTGTTCCTTGAAAAATGCTGGCGTTGTTAAAAAATGCGCCAAAGTAGGCCGCAGAATCTGCGGCAGAAGCGGATGTATGCCAACCATCTATAAAGTCGTTAAAAATCGATTCCTCACTGGATTGGATGGAGGCGTAAATCAATCCACCGAGTACTTTATTCCCAGCACCATTAAGATGTAATCTATCTGCTTGAAAGTACGTACTTATAACCATGCCGTTAGAGTCCGTAAGATTAGGCCAACAATTGACAAACCTAAACCCAAAGAAATCTGTGGCGAGTTTTTCGAGTTCATCATTGACCTTCTTATATTTTGGGAGGTATTCCCAGCGCAGGGGGCTTGGTTTTGGGGAAAGAATAATGACTTCCATGTTGGGATGGTTGCTTTTGATCCAAAGGAATAATTCATAAGCAGTTTTGGTAATGTTCTTAACCGTCATGGTCCTTCCATCTTCGTATTGATGAGCGATATCATTATCTCCCTCATAAATCACCAGAACATCAGGATTGGTAGCTGAAATTAATAGCTCTTTGTAGGCATATAAATCTTCAAAACAAGAACCCCCTATTCCCGCATTGACAACTTCATAATTGGGGAAGCTTTCAGCAATATTTTCCCACAATCTAAACGTAGAACTTCCGGCAAAAACAACGCGTGTTTGTTCGTGATTCAATAGATTCGCATCCGAAACAATTTCTTCTGCTAAAACATCATAATTGGCGCCGCATTGAGCTATTCCAGAATAGGAAAAAAGGTTAATTAGGCCTAGGATGAACAGCGCAATTCTTGCGGACATAGAATGGAAACTATTGATATAGGTGAAGATACGTTAGTCTAGAATGAAATAAAGGGTACTTCTGAGCTAAAAAAGGTAAAAACCTCTTTGTCCTGCAATTGTCCGGACAACACCTTAAACATTAGTTTTTATACTTGAAGAAGCCAAAAATACAACCAAATCCTGTCGAAAATCGCCGAAAACACTGGTCTTTTAGATTGTAGTGCCTTCAGAAAAGATAGTCCTTTGAGTTTGTGAGTATGAGCCCTTGAGGTGGCTAATGGATAAAGTGTATCAATAACCAATTTAAACAGATCATGTCCTGCTGCAAAAGGACGAATGATGTATGAAAGACTATAAAAATATATTTCTTGGAGACCAATTACGTAATGGTCATGAGGAAGAAGTAAATGGTGAGGAGGTAAAGATTAACTCGGAGTCGTTCTATAAAATTTCCAATTACGATTCGATGCGTCCTTTCTTTATGAGCATTGTAAGTAATTCAAATCACTGGATGTTCATTTCAAGCACAGGTGGATTAACAGCCGGCAGAAAGAATAGCGAATTTGCTCTTTTTCCGTACTATACAGATGATAAAATAACTGAATCGTCCGAATACACGGGTTCCAAAACGATTTGTTTAGTTGAAAGAAAAGGTAAAGTGAGCCTTTGGGAGCCGTTTTCTTCAAAGTATGACGGAGTGTATCGTGTAAGTCGAAATCTCTACAAGAATTCATTTGGTAATAAGGTTAGATTCGAAGAGATCAATCATGACTTAGGACTTACATTTTCTTACGATTGGAATTCAAGTGATAAGTTCGGGTTTGTCCGCAAATCAGTTCTTACAAATAATGGAGCAAGCGCAGTTAGTGTGAGATTCACAGATGGCTTACAGAATTTGTTGCCCTATGGCGTAGAATCATCTTTGCAAGCGGCTTCAAGCAATTTAGTAGATGCGTATAAGAAGTGTGAATTGGAAGCGGAAGTGGGCCTTGGACTTTTTTCGTTGAGTGCCGTGATTGTAGATAAGGCCGAACCAAGTGAAGCCTTAAGAGTAAACGTTGCTTGGGCTTTAAACCGTCCTAATTCAACAAAACTTTTGTGTTCAAAGCAGTTAGAGGCCTTTAGAAACGGTGTGGCTCCTCAACAAGAGTTAGATATTAAGGCTGAGCGTGGTGCGTACATGGTTTGCGATGAGGTAACTCTAGATGCCGGTGTGAAAGAAGAATGGAGCATTGTTACTGATGTCAATAAAGGCCCAGTAGAGGTAGCCGATCTATTAAATGCTTTAAAGGATTCAGATACTCTTTGGGAAGAGGTATTTGCAGATGTAGAAGCTGGTTCAGCGAACTTAATGGAATTGGTTGCTGCTTCTGACGGTCTTCAACTTACAAATGATAGGCTACTTAATATTCGTCATTTTGCTAACACCATGTTTAACATCATGCGAGGCGGAATTTTTGACGATCATTATAACATTGATAAAAGTGATTTTGAAAAGTACTTTGCCAAGGCCAATAAAAAGGCCTTTACAAAGAACAATCAAACCCTGAATCAATTAAATAGTCAATTTGACCTTCACACATTAAAGTCTCTTGCAACACAATCTTCAGATGCTGATTTTAAGAGACTTGCATTTGAATACTTACCATTAAAGTTCAGCCGAAGACACGGTGACCCTTCGCGTCCATGGAACAAGTTTTCAATCAATACTCGCGATGAGGTAACAGGAGATAAAATTTTGGACTATCAGGGAAATTGGCGTGATATCTTTCAAAATTGGGAAGCTCTAGCGCATTCTTATCCTGAGTTTATGGAAGGAATGATTCATAAATTCTTGAATGCCACCACATTTGATGGGTATAACCCTTATCGTGTAGTCAAAGACGGTTTTGATTGGGAGACAATCGAACCAGACAACCCTTGGTCATATATAGGGTACTGGGGAGATCATCAAATTATTTACTTGCTCAAATTCCTGGAGTTCATTGAGGATTACTATCCTGGAACATTAAAGCAGTATTTCCAACAAGAAATTTTCGTCTATGCAAATGTTCCTTATAGAATTAAGGAGTACAAAGAGATTCTAAAAGATCCAAAGAATACCATAGATTTTGATCATCAAGGAGAAGATAGTATTCAAGAAAGAACGGCAGCTATAGGCGCAGATGGAGCCCTTTTACAGAATCAAAATTCAGAGATTCATAAAGTCAACTTCTTGGAGAAAATATTAGCGACTGTTCTTGCCAAAGTAAGTAATCTCATTCCAGAAGGAGGTATATGGATGAATACGCAGCGTCCAGAGTGGAATGATGCCAATAACGCCTTAGTAGGTAATGGCGTGAGTATGGTTACATTATGCTATCTGCGCCGATTCTTGAGTTTCTTCGAACAAGTTCTGCAGCAAGAGACAGGCGATGTAAGCGTGAGTAAAGAGCTTGCAGATTTTTTCCGCGGTATTACTCAAGCGCTTGAGCACAGCAAAAGTTTCCTCACACCGGGTTTTACAGATGTTCAAAGAAAAGATGTTTTGGATTCCCTAGGTGAGCCGGCAAGCGAGTACCGTTGGAAGATTTATGAAAACGGTTTTTCAGGAAAATTTGATACCCTCACCATTGATGAATTGAGTGAATTTACAGAATTGGCTAGATTATTCATGGAACAAAGCATTCGCGCTAACAAACGTGAAGACGGACTCTACCATGCCTATAATTTAATGACGGTTCATGAGGGTGGGGTTAAAGTGAGTTATCTTGCAGAAATGCTCGAAGGTCAGGTAGCTGTTTTAAGCTCGAAGTATTTGACCGCTTATGAGAATGCAGACGTTTTAGATTCGTTAAAATCTAGTGCGCTATTTCGCGACGATCAATACAGTTATACACTCTATCCGAATAAAGATTTACCAAGATTCACGGCAAAGAATTGCATAGCCTCTGAGCGTGCAGAGGCATCTGAACTTATAGCTGCGTTGCGCAGAGCCGGCGATAAAACGGTAGTTCTTAAAGACCGGGAGGGCGTGTATCATTTCAATGGAATGTTTAATAATGTCAACAGTTTAAATGATGCTCTGGATCAACTTCCTGCTGACTATGACGAATTAGTATCAAAAGATAGAGAGTTATTGTCTACCATCTTTGAAGAAGTTTTTGATCATAAGTCCTTTACTGGTCGTTCGGGAACATTCTTTGGATATGAAGGTCTAGGTTCTATCTACTGGCACATGGTTAGTAAACTTCTGTTGGCTGCGTACGAAAACACTAATGAAGCCATAAAAACAGATGATGAAATTTTGATCGGTCGCATGTACGATCATTATTTTGAGATTTTGGCAGGGATTGGTGCCCACAAGAGCCCTAAACTCTACGGTGCGTTTCCTACTGATCCGTATTCTCATACCCCTGGAGGAAAAGGAGCTCAGCAGCCAGGAATGACAGGCCAGGTTAAAGAAGATTTAATAAGCAGATTTGGTGAGCTCGGTGTGTCCGTTAAGGGAGGCCAATTGACTTTTGCTCCTCGTATCCTTAGGAATGAGGAGTTCTTGAATAAAGAAGGAGCTTTTGAATATGTAAATCTTGAAAATGTAGTGGATTCAGTGCAAGTTCCTAATAAAGGTTTGGCCTTTACGTACTGTCAAGTTCCAGTGATATATGAACGCTGTAATGAAGCTAAAATAGTGGTGCACACTCAAACTGATACACATACTATAGCAGGGAATACGTTAAGTTCCGAATTGACTTCAGCGCTGTTTAGAAGAACGAATAGTATCAAGAAAATAGCCGTATCCGTGGCGAAATAATTGAAAAAATGAACCTATTGCGTACGCGAATTCTTGGTATTTATGCTCTGGCTTTAACGCTTGGGTTGAATTCATGTACAACCGCCGAAAAGCCTATGATTAAGAATAAAAGCGCAAATGAAATACTAGGTAATCCAGATTATCGAGCCATTTCATTTGGAGGATATAGAGGAAAGAATAGAGAGCAACAGCCTACAATTAAGGAGCTCAAAGAGGACTTGAAGATCATGTCCGCTATGGGTATCAAAATACTGAGAACCTATAATTTGCAGCTTCCGCATGCCTTGAATGTGCTTAAGGCCATTCGTGAATTGAAACAAGAAGACTCCAACTATGAAATGTATGTCATGCTTGGTGCTTGGATGGATTGCCGCGCTGCATGGACCTCAGAAGAACCGGACCATAATAGAGAAAGTGAAGAAAACAATACAAGTGAAATAGAAAAAGCGGTTCGGTACGCGAATGAATTTTCTGACATTGTAAAAATCATTTCCGTAGGCAATGAAGCTATGGTCCATTGGGCATCTAGTTATTTTGTGCACCCTTCTGTTATACTGAAATATGTAAATTATCTGCAAGAGCTCAAGCGTATGGGCAAGTTATCTTCAGATGTATGGATTACGTCTTCTGATAATTTTGCCTCTTGGGGCGGGGGAGAGGAGTCTTATCACTTGAAAGAGCTTGAAGAATTGGTTGCTGCAGTAGACTATGTGAGCACCCATACTTATCCATTCCATGATACTCATTACAATAGACAATTTTGGGAGAGTCCAATAGAGGAGGCGGATGGATATTCAGACCATGATAGAGTTCTCATGGCTATGCAACGCGCTGCTTTTTATGCTCAAGGTCAATACGAAAGTGTAAAAACGTATGTCCACGGTATAGCACCAAACAAACCTATTCATATTGGAGAGACGGGCTGGTCAAGTAAGAGTATAGGCTTATACGGTAATAACGGCTCTTTTGCTACTGACCAATACAAGCAGGCTCTGTATTATGCTGCAATGCGCGAGTGGACAGATGCAGAGGGTATCAGTTGTTTTTATTTTGAAGCCTTTGATGAACAATGGAAAGATTCGAATCATCCTGACGGTTCCGAAAATCACTTTGGACTAATTGCCTTAGACGGACAAGCTAAATATGCTCTTTGGGACTTAGTGGATTCGGGGGCATTTGAAGGATTGACTCGTGGTGGTCGCCAAATTACCAAGTCATTTGAGGGAGACTCAGTATTAATGTTACAGACGGTGAGTGCACCAAAAAGAAGGCGTTGATGATGAAAAATAGTATGATTCTTTTTGGAATAATGGTTCTTATCTCATGTCAAAGTACAGACATGCAGCCTGTTGTTGAGTCCAAAGACGATGAATACTTCAGAGCCATTTGCTATCATCCAGTGAATGTTGGCAGTTCCCAACGCAGCTGGGAATTTATTGATGAAGACCTTGACTTGATGCAAGAAGCTGGCATCTCAGTAATTCGTGTTTACATGCCTATTCAAGATCAAATGGTATTGGATAAAATCGCCGAACGTGGAATGAAAGTAATTACAGGTTTCGGCTACAATCAAGACTCTATAAATGACATTATTTCAGGAACATATTTGAACTATGTAGAAAAATTTAAGGACCATCCTGCAATGTATTTATGGGAATTGGGTAATGAGTACAATTATCACCCCGAATGGTTTGGGGGCGATTTAGCGAATTGGTACAACACCTTAGAGTCTGCTGTAGATGCTATCCATGCCATTGATAGCATACACCCTGTGAGTAGCGCACACGGTGAATTACCCGATTCCTTAGCTCTTTATCATGGCCGAAAGTTAGATATGTGGGGCTTTAATGTGTATCGATGGGATGCGCCTGCCTCATTTATTACGGATTGGAGAAAGATCAGCGAAAAGCCATTTTACTTCGCAGAATTAGGTTCCGATAGTTATATGACAACCGCCATAGATAGTTTGGATATGGGGGTTAACGAACACGCTCAGGCGATTGCAGTAGGTCATATAATTGATGAGCTATTGCCGCTCAGGAAGGAATTTGAAGGTATGACATTGTTCTCATTTACTGACGGTTGGTGGAAAGCAGGTAATCCAGAAATACAAGATGTAGGCGGCTGGGCACCAAACAGTAGTGGCGTGCCTTACGATGGTTCTCCAAATGAAGAATACTGGGGCATCGTAAATATTGATAGAACTAAAAAAAAGGCATTTGACACGGTCAAGGCTCGATTTAAATAATTTCCAATGAACTATAGAACAATAATCACGGTAATAGCTGGCTTCGTGTTAATAGCCTGCGGCGAAAGAAACAACATGGAGTTTAAAGTCTTTGAAACATCTGAATCAGGTAAGAATTTAGAGGAGGTTAGTAATTTTAGTGCCTCTGAAAATCATTCAAAAATTTCAGTAAATCTTGAGGTTGAGCGTCAAAGTATTGTTGGTTTTGGTGGAGCATTTACCGAATCCTCTGCGTTCAATTTAAATCAGCTGAGCCCGGAGAATCGGTTGTCTGTGATTGAGGCATATTTCTCCAAATCGGGTGCGAATTACTCCCTCACTAGAACACACATGAACTCTTGCGATTTCTCTGTAAGTAATTACTCGTATTCCCCTGTAGAAGGTGATGTAAATCTTGAGCATTTTACCATTGAAGAAGACCTTGATGATTTGATTCCCATGATCAAAGATGCACAGTCAATGAGCGAGGATGGGTTCAAAATATTTGCTTCACCTTGGTCCGCTGCACCTTGGATGAAAGATAACAATGATTGGCGTGCAGGAAGACTTAAAGACGAATACTACGATACGTGGGCTTTATTCTTTAGTAAATATGCTTCTGCTTATGCAGAGGAAGGAATAGATATTTGGGGATTTACAGTGGAGAATGAGCCACACGGTAATGGCGGTAATTGGGAAAGTATGCACTTCACCCCGCAAGAAATGACTCGTTTTGTTAATCAACATTTGGGTCCTCGTTTAGAAGCAGACGGTAAGGGTGATTTAATCATCTTAGGCTATGATCAAAACAGACAAGGCGTTCAAGAATGGGCGGATGTTATGTACAAGGATGAGGCCTCAAAACAATATTACGATGGAATGGCTCTTCATTGGTATGAAAGCACATATGATTACTTTCCTGATGAATTAGAATATGCCTACAAGGCAGCCCCTGAAATGCTTCTATTGCAAACAGAGGCCTGCGTGGACAATCAAGTACCGGAATGGAAAAATGATCAATGGTATTGGCAAAAGGAAGCTACAGATTGGGGCTATTACTGGAGAGAAGAAGAAAATAAATACCTACATCCTAAGTATGCGCCTGTAAATCGCTATGCTAGAGATATTATTGGATGCTTAAACCATTGGGTTCAAGGCTGGGTAGATTGGAATATGGTTCTAGACCGCCAAGGAGGTCCAAATTGGGCTAAAAATTGGTGTGTTGCACCAGTAATTGTAGATGTAGATAATGACGAAGTCTACTATACCCCTATGTTCTATGTGCTTCAGCACTTTAGTAAATTTATTCGTCCAGAAGCTAAGATTGTGGAGGTGTCCAAAACTGACGACAACTTGATGGTCACGGCAGCCAAAAATACAGACGGTTCTATTGCAGTTGTTGTTTTCAACGAAGGAGAAGAAGCTAGAAGTTTTGATTTGGAACTTAATGGTCAAACCGCTTCTATTGCTATTGAGCCGCAGGCTTTGCAGACTATAGTCATTCAAACAAAGTCAGAATAATGAGTACTGCTTCTAAAGTCCCCATGGGACAAAAAATTGCTTTTGGTATTGGTATGCTTGCGAACCAAATGTTCCCCGCGGCAATGAGTATCTTCATGGTTGTCCTTATTCAGGACTTAGGCTTTCCAGGATGGATGTGGGGGGTTATTTTCTTTGCGCCTCGCGCCTTTGATTCCATACTTGATCCAATAATGGGTTTTATTTCGGACAATACGCGCTCTAAGTGGGGTCGCCGTAGGCAATATGTGTTTTGGGGGGCGATTCTCATGGGATTCGCTTTTGCAATGCTCTGGCAATTGTATCGAGAGGACAGTGTTGCTCACAATTTTACTCATGTGATGATTTGGTCTTTTGTTTTTTACTTGGGGCTTACCATTTTTGGCGTCCCTTATGTGAGTATGGGCTATGAAATGAGCGAAGACTACCATGAACGAACAAGTGTCATGGCTATTTCACAATGGATTGGCCAATGGGCATGGGTAATTGCACCATGGTTTTGGGTGATCATGTACGATCCGGAGTGGTTTGCAACAGCGGACGAAGCAACTCGGTCTTTATCTGTTTGGGTAGCGGTAGTATTCACCCTATGTGCCATTGCGCCTGCCGTATTTATTAGGGGAGAAAGTACAATTGGAAGAAAAGACTATGAGTCATTAAACTTCTCGGGCATTTTTGGCAGCTTAAAGAAAATTGCAAAGAACTTTGTGGAAGCGTTTTCGTCTCCGCCTTTTAGAAAGCTTTGTATTGCGACTTTTTTGATATTTAATGGGTTTAATACGGTTGCTAGTTTTACGTATTTCGTTATTCGTTCGCACTTATTTGACGGGGCAGCCCCCGGGGTATGGCCCACTTTGTTTGGCTCAGTGGGTGCATTGGTTACTACCTTTATCGTCATCCCTATTGTTGCCAAGATGGCAAAAACAATGGGTAAGAAACGGGCATTTATTCTGTCTCAAGCAATATCTATTTTAGGATATACACTTTTATGGTTTTTGATGATTCCTGGTAAGCCTTATATGTTTTTATTTGCACTTCCGTTCCACTCCTTTGGAATAGGTGGTTTATTCACGATTATGATGTCAATGACTTCGGATGTTTTAGACATAGATGAGCTCAATACAGGTAAGCGCCGAGAGGGTGTGTTTGGGGCAATCTATTGGTGGATGGTAAAGCTAGGATTTGCATTTGCCGGAGCATTGAGTGGATTAATTTTGACTTTAGTGAATTACCAAAGCGGTGCTGAAGCACAGCCGGAAGGCGCAGTGTATAGTCTTCGTTTGGTATTCTCTGGGTTACCCATTTTATGCACACTTATTGCCATAGCTGTGATGTGGAACTATAAGGTTGATGAAAATTACGCTAGGGAGGTTCGATTGAAATTAGACAAGAGAAAGGAGACACAGGTCTCACTATAAAAACCAAACGATAATAATGTCTTACAGAAAAGAAAAATTCATGTCACTTGCTGGGGGTGCCTCCCTGAGCATGACCACCAATGAGCTAAAAGAAATGGCTCGCAAATTATTAGATGCTGGAATTCATGGAATATGTTTCAGCGCATACGATGAAGGGCAAGCCCCAGGAGATCAATTAACAGATGCTCAAATACGTCGTAAACTCGAAATTTTAAAGCCGCATGTAAAATGGATAAGAACGTTTTCATGCACTGAGGGAAATGAGATAATAGCGCGCATTGCGCATGATTTGGGGATAAAAACTCTGGTTGGTGCCTGGTTGAGCAGTGATGTAGAAAAAAATGATGAGGAAATAGAAGCTCTGATTGCGCTATGTAAAGAAGGTGCTGTTGATGTAGCTGCAGTAGGAAACGAGGTGTTATATCGTGAAGACTTAAATGCAGCTGAATTACTGCACTACATTAAGCGCGTTAAGAATGAAGTTAATGGAGTGCCAGTTGGTTATGTAGATGCCTATTACGAATTCACTGCACATCCTGAAATCTCAGATACTTGTGATGTTATTTTAGCAAATTGCTACCCTTATTGGGAAGGTTGCTCATTAGAATATTCTTTAATGTACATGAAGCACATGTATCAAGAGGCTATGGCTGCGGGAAATGGCAAGAGAGTCATTATAACAGAAACAGGTTGGCCATCAAGCGGACAAAGTTTGGGTGGCGCAAAACCGTCTTTTGACAACTATCTCAAGTATTTTATAAATGCGGTGAGCTGGTCCAACGAAAGTGACATTGAAATGTTCTATTTTTCATCATTTGATGAAAGTTGGAAAATTGAAAAAGAAGGAGATGTTGGTGCATCATGGGGATTATGGGATAAAAATGAAAAACTTAAGTTTTAGTCTTTTAGCAGCTCTTATTGTTCTAAGCTCCTGCAGAAAGCAAGCTGAGCAGGCAAAGAACCGGAGCGTTTATGTTATTAGTAGAACGTCTGGTCAACCTTTGCCGAGTGCAGAAATGTACTTAAACGGTCAGTTTCATTCGTATACATCAATTGACGGTAAAGCTGAAGAGACATCTTTGTTAAAAAGTGATTCCCTTTATCCTGTAGATGCTGCTTTTCAATACACATTAATTTCACAGATTGAAGATGCCACAACGCTCAATACTACGTATTGGGCCACTAAAATTGCTAGCAGGGAAGACAGTCTTGCAATAGCTTTTTTAAAGGACTTACAGAATGCCCAAGGGCTTTTGCCCACCATTCCTTATGGGAACTTAGTAAGTACTTACGACCAAGCATTAGCAGCCATTGCCTTTATATTGGCGGATGAAATGCAATGCGCAGAGCGCATCTTTGACTACTTTGAATCCATCCGTTTAACAGAATTAGAAACTGGTCAAGGCGGATTCTTTCAATTTAGATCACCATTGGGTATTCCCTCTGGAAGGAGGTGGGTGGGAGATAACGCTTGGTTATTGATTGCTTTGAAAAACTATCCTCAATCGGATAAGTACACGGCTTTAATCGCATCGTTAGAGTTTTGGCTCATGGGATTAAATGATAGCGTAGATAACGGTCTATGGGGTGGTTTTGAGCCCAACGGTGACACCATACATAAAATTACTGAAGGTAATATTGATGCATTCGTAGCACTTGAAGGATATACGGCCATACATCAGAGCATTTTGAAACATTTAGAAGATGAAAAATGGGATGAAGTGGACGGTAATTTCGTGGCATGGCCCGCTAATCCTCCTTATAAGTTTGCCTTGGATTGTAACACATGGGGCTACTGTGCATTCCCCAATTTTAATGATGCAGCGCGAAGTTCTGTATCTAGATATGAAGTAACTGTAACTAGCACAGAAACAGGCGATCAAATTGACGGTTATTGTTTTGACGAAGATCGCGATGTTTTATGGTTTGAAGGTACAGGACAAGTAAGTGTCATGCACTGGGTTGCTTGCGATCGGACAGAGGCTCAAGCAGTACTGGGTGAAATGAGAAAAGGATGGCTCACTGGACCTGTTGGAGAAGGTTTGCCGTATACGGCCAATCAAGGGACTACTTACGGCGCCGGAAACTTATGGGCTACAGCGAATACAGAACCTTGCGTTTCCTCCACCGCATGGTATCTTATGGCATCATTTAGACACAATGCATTATCTCTTGGTAGAAATAAGCAAGTGCCAGTGAAAGACCAATTTTGGGCAAATTAACCAACAAGGTTATAAAGAATATTCGCCTCATATTTGCCGCATGAATCACAGGAGCGGTTTCGTTAATATTATTGGTAATCCAAATGTTGGGAAGAGTACGTTAATGAACGCTCTTGTTGGTGAGCGTTTGAGCATAATTACACCAAAAGCGCAGACTACGCGGCATCGCATTTTTGGGATATTGAATGAGCCCGATTATCAAATAGTATTCTCTGATACTCCAGGAGTTATTCAGCCTGCATATAAGATGCAGGAGCACATGATGAAGTTCGTTTCAGACGCCTTTGAAGACGCGGATGTGTTTCTTTATTTGGTAGAGCCTGGAGACAGGGCTTTGAAAGATCAAGGTTTCTTTGAAAAGCTTTTAAATACAAACTTTCCGGTGCTACTTATTATTAATAAGATTGATACAACAAACCAAGAGTTACTTGAAAACGAAGTAGCGTATTGGAAGGAAGAATTGCCTAACGCAGAAATCATTCCCATCTCTGCATTAAAGGAAGCTAATACGCCTTATTTACTTGAGCGATTAGTTGGATTGATGCCTGAGAGCCCTCCTTATTTTGATAAGGACGTTTTAACAGATAAAACAGAGCGATTCTTTGTAAGTGAAATAGTTCGCGAGCAAATTCTCATGAACTACAAGAAGGAAATTCCTTATTCAGTAGAGGTAGATGTAGAAGAATTTAAGGAAGCTGACGATATCATTAGGATACGCGCGATTATTTATGTTGCTAGAGAATCACAGAAAGGAATAATCATAGGTCACAGAGGCTCCATGCTTAAAAGAGTAGGGGTAGGTGCAAGAAAACAACTAGAGAAATTCTTTGCTAAGAAGGTACATCTAGAGACCTTTGTAAAAGTTAAGAAAAACTGGCGCGATAGTGATGCACAGCTAAAGCGATTCGGTTATAAAAAGTAGGTATGAGCAATATTGTTGCTATAGTTGGTCGCCCAAACGTGGGCAAGAGTACGTTATTTAATAGGCTTATTCAACGTAGAGATGCAATTGTGGATGCCGTTGCTGGTGTTACCCGTGATCGTCATTATGGTAAAAGTGATTGGAACGGAAAGGAGTTTTCTGTAATAGATACAGGTGGTTATATCGAGGGATCGGAGGATGTATTTGAATCTGAGATTCGCCAACAAGTAGAATTGGCTCTAGATGAGGCTACGGTGGTCCTTTTTGTTTTGGATCTTCAAGCGGGCTTAACGGAATTTGACAAAATAATTGCAGACCTTCTGCGGAAAACGGAGAAGCCAGTGGTGTATGCTGTCAATAAAGTAGACAACAGCATGCTTGAGCTAGAAGCAACTGAATTTTATGGTTTAGGCATAGAAAGATATCATACTATTTCTGCGGTTAATGGAGGAGGGACAGGAGACCTTCTTGATGAGCTTACAGAACATATGGATGAAAATCCTGTAGACGATTTTGAGGATCTTCCTAAGATGGCCATAGTTGGTCGGCCTAATGCCGGGAAATCATCAATTGTGAATGCACTTTTTGATGAGGAGCGCAATATTGTTACAGAAATTGCAGGCACTACAAGAGATACGGTAAATACCCGATTCAATAAATTTGGATTTGACTTTATGCTCCTTGATACTGCTGGACTTCGTAAAAAAGGAAAGGTACATGAGAACCTTGAGTTTTATTCCAATATGCGCTCTATTCGCGCCATAGAACATGCAGATGTTTGTATGATGGTGGTGGACGCTACGCGTGGTTTTGAGTCTCAAGATTTATCAATCGTCTCATTGGTTGAAAAGAATAAAAAAGGTCTAGTCGTAGTAATTAATAAATGGGATTTAGCGGTTAAGGAAACCAATACAATGCGCGACGCAGAGGCCTACATAAGAAAAAAATTAGAGCCCTTTACGGATTTTCCAATAATCTTTACGAGTGCATTAACCAAGCAACGTGTTTTGAAAGCCTTTGAGGAAGGTGTTAAGGTCTATAACCGCAGAAAGCAGCGCGTATCTACGTCAAAATTGAATGATACTATGTTAGAAATCATTCAAAATTATCCACCGCCTGCAGTGAAGGGTAAATATGTGAAGATTAAGTTTTGTACGCAGTTGCCTACAAGAACGCCCCAGTTTGCCTTCTTCGCCAATCTGCCGCAGTATATCAAGGAACCATATAAGCGATATTTGGAAAATAGAATGCGTCAGGCGTTTGATTTCCACGGTGCACCCATTGAAATTTTCTTCCGCAAGAAATAATGCGATTTTTCATCTTAGGCTTGCTGTTAACCCCATTAAAGAGTTTTGCTCAACAGAAGCTCCCAGATCCATTAGAAGCGGGATGGAAGGGGCAAAAAGTTTGTGAGGTTTTGGTGGATAATGAGAGCGTGCGCGCGCTTAGATGCACCTTTCCGCCTGGTGTAGGTCATGAAAAACATTTTCATAATGAACATGTAGGCTATACACTCAAGGGAGGTACCTTTCAAATCAAGGATGAAAATGGTATTAGAGAGGTAGAAATTCCCTTAGGATATACTTTTTATAATGAAAGTATTGCTTGGCATGAGGTACTCAATATTGGAGCAGATACTGCGGTATTTTTGATTGTTGAGCCAAAATAATTAAAGTTCATAGCAGATGATGCTATTGCCTTGTCTAAGGATTACAACTGGCATTCCTGTTTGACTCAGCCTGCCAGCTGCAGCGTTGGTTCCGGTGAAAGAACCGTAATAATCCCCATTCTTAAGATTTACCGCTTGAACAGTCTCTTTTGTTAGGATAAGGCCAGTGCCACCTGGATAACAGCGCACGTGTTCAATTCCATCTGCGGTAAAATGCTGTGTCCCTTCTTCGTTGCGTACCTCTACTGCATTATTATTCCATACTACTTTGCCATAATTCTCAAAACACACACCTTTTAGTTCTCCTAAATCATGGGCAGTAGCAGTGGATGTTCCGCTCCAATTTTGATGTTGTATTTCTCCTTCACCGCCAATTCTCTCTAAGAAAGGAATATCACCATTTTTAATGGTCCATGGATTCATTGATGCTGTTCCAATTTCTGTATTTATGCGAATTTCCCCTCTTCTGTTTAAAATGAGCGGTTTTTGTGATGTAGAAGTCACTATGAAGTCTTTGCCATTTTTCTGAAACAAGAAGGGTTTTTGAATCAACTGTGCACCTGACGCCGCATCTGTTTTCCAACCTTGTATCAGCTTGCCTTCGCTGGAATAATTATAGAGCTTAGTACCTGCGGGTATCAGGAATCGGTAGTTTCTATTTTTATCATAGTCCAGTACACTGAGTCCAATGCTCGTGTTTTCCAAAAGCTTTATTGGATAATTCTCAACATCTCTTCCAAGAATATCTATACAATACAACTGCATTCCGGTGGTGAAAAGCAATTGGTATTTCTGATTTTTAAACAAATCAACTTGATGTACTTCTCCAACAATGGATTCGTTTAAAGACTTTTTCCACTGTATAGTCCCGTCAGAGCTGACCCAATAAAGTACATGTTGATCGTCCTGAACAAAGATGTCATTCTTACCCGTTCTATGATTTTTTACGAGCCACGGTCCCGATTTAATAGTAGATTCAAGCGCGGTAGACCAAAGGTAGGTGCTGGTTTCGACCGCACTTTTTTCCACTTCATACATACGCGCATTTCCAAAGGTGAGTGCATTTTTAACTGCTAAATTCCCGTGAATTACATATTCGTTAGAGTGCTCCTGAATGGGCAAATTCAGATAGCGATGAGCGGATTCGGATGTGGCTTTCAACGCTAATGCAAAATGTCCTTTTTTATCTATTCCTTTGGCTAAAGCTTCTAAAGATTTGACGCTGCTCCAAGTGGCCTTCGCTGCTAATTCATTTGAATAGACTTCTAAAGTTTCTTGAGATGTTGAAACAAGGAGCCAATCTTTGTAAATCATCCATGATGGGTTTTCCAAGTTTTTATACCACCACCCAAAAAGCGCACTGAATAGAAACTTGTTTTGTTTTTCCAGCGTTCCAACCAAATGACCTTGAAATAGTTTGCTTTGTCCACTTGCCTTTTTCAATACGTCTCCTAGTTCTTGCTCTTCATTCAGTTTAGCTGCAATTACTTTTTCTTTACCGTACCCGATATGTACGAAACTACCTTCAAACCAAGTTGATGCAGTCATAGGGTCCATATTCAAAGGTCCTAAAACGGACAGTGCTTGTTTTAAACGTTGTTCCTTACCTCTGTAGACATTAAAGCTACGAATCCATTCAGCGGTGTTACCAACATTCATTTTTACAGCATGTGATGCAGATGCAGCAATAACATCACTCACTTCCATATTTGAGGAAGATTCATTGAATGTGCTTAAGAATACCTGTGCGGAATCTGGATTTATACTCACAGATGTCATTAAGACTCGGCCTTGACCAAAATCTATGTCTACCTCTGACCAAACGGCTAAATTTTCCATCCAGCTCCAGTCTTCATCCATATACCAGCTTCCTACAGCGCTGAGTTCTTCATGTTGAAAAAATAGATTAAGAGCATCCGAAGAATTGGCGTTGACCCATAGCTTATTGAAGGCCTTGTTATTGACAATATTGAATCCGCTATTGGATTGATTCAATGCATTTTGAATGAGTATTTTACTCGAACTTATGGCAAAAGCATTTTCATGATATAATGCGAAATAATTAGAATCTAATGTCAGTGTTACATCTTCTTCCAACCTTTTGATTGAGCTGCTATCTTGAAGAGTGGTTGTCCATATCCAATCCATTTTTCCCGCACCGGAATTACATAAAGCACCTGTCCAGATGCCATTTTTGATACTTTGAAGTTTTTGAATCGGTATGGCCTGTGCTGCCGGAATTTTGGTAGAATCGGCAAATTGCGACCATTCACTAGACTGATTGATTCTTAGGATTATCGCACTATTCATTGGTATAAACAGCGTTGACGGATTAGATACAGGGGCAGTGGAACAGCTGACTAAAATCGCTGTAAATAATGTGAATATCCAAGATAAACTACGGTATGTCATGAACCAATGCTTTATTTCAAAGCTAACGCCCTGTTCAAGGCACTTCTTGTATTAAGACATTCAGTTTTTCACAAATCTCAATTGGGTTTAAGTGTCGAATAAATTTAATTGACTAGGTAACAATTGAAAACTCATACGGTGGTGGGGAGTCACTCCTAATTTGCGAATGGCATTACGGTGCTCTTTGGTAGGATAACCAGCGTTCTTTTCCCAAGCGTAACCGGGGAAATCGAGCGCTAATTTCTCCATATACTCGTCCCTATACGTTTTAGCAAGTATTGATGCAGCGGCAATATTTAGATAGGTCGCATCGCCTTTTACTTGGCAGTGGTAAGGTATGTTTTGAACCGGCTTAAATCGGTTGCCATCAACGGCTATGAAATCGGGTTTTTGTTTTAGTTTTTTAATGCTTCTATGCATTGCTAGAATACTCGCGTTTAAAATATTGATTTCATCAATTTCTTCCGGACCTACATGAGCAACGGCCCATGCTATTGCCTCTTTTTGAATAATGGGTCTAAGTTCGTTACGCTGTTTTGCGCTTAATTGTTTTGAATCGTTCAATGTTGGGTGTGTAAAATTGAGCGGTAATATCACAGCAGCAGCAGTTACAGGGCCGCATAAACAACCTCTTCCGGCTTCATCCGTACCCGCCTCAAATAACGCATCAATTTTATGCTGTAGTTTCATTCTTTTAGAGCATTTATAAACAGCTTCGCACTCTTTATCCAATCAAAACTTTTTGAACGCTTTAAAGCCAGATCGCTCCAATGTTCATATTCGTTAACTACTTTTTGTAACCCTTCAGTCCATGCATCTACATCATAGGTTGGAAGCAATACACCTGATTTCCCCACGACTTCTGTTATGGCGCTGTTCTTGGAAGCAATAATTGGCGTTGCACATTGCATGGCTTCCACCAAAGGAATACCAAAGCCTTCCATTGCACTTGGCATACAATAGGCAGATGCGCCTCTGTAGAGCTTTTCTAGGTCATTTTCATTCAACCTGCCAAGCCATTCGATTCGCTCTGAATGATTTAATCCTTGCAGTTCTTGTTTAAAATCTGAACCCTTGAAAAGCGCTATTCCGGCAATTTTTAGTGTATGATTTTCCTTTGGATTCAGTCCGCACCATTGATCAAAAGCTTTGATTAGTGTGATGAGATTTTTGCGCGGTGCTAATGCACCTACGGCGCAAAAATAATTACTAGAAAAGCTAGATTCACCTGCTGTGAATGTGCGTTGGGGAGCATTTGGCGTTACTACTATTTTTTCTTTTGAAACACCATATGTTGACACAAGATCATTTTTACTCCAATCACTCACTGTAAAGACTCTTTCAGCAATCTTAGCTCCTTTTCTAACCTGTTTTTGATAATACTTTGCCGCCTTTGGGGTGATCCATTCTGGATGGTGCTCAAAATTCAAATCGTGAATAGTAATCCACTGCCGCACTGAGCTTCTAGCCGGTAAACCGTCAGGTGACCAGTATAAATGTGCACCAATTCTTCGAATTGCAATAGGTACAGAAATGTCATTCCAAACTTTCCAAAGTAGCGGATGACGAGCCATTGGAGATATAACTATGAATTGAACATTTGTGAAGTTCAGCCCAAAAAGTGCAGTGTCAATTTTGCGGTCTAGTAAAAGAAAAAAACTGTGCTGAGGAAAAGACGGAATAATTTGCTCCAGCATTTTTAAGGTGTAGACGCCTGTGCCTTCTAATTTTCCCGGCAGCAGCCAACGTGCATTCACAGCTATTTTCATATCTCAAATGTACAAAAGCCAAGTTCTTAGCGTTAGTAAAGCGGTATATTCGCTGCCAAATTCGCTTAATTAGCGTCAAACCATGTTGAAAAGAATCGAACAGTTCACGGATAGCCCTACTGGATTAGCTCTGGCAAAAGGAGGTTCAATAGTTCTTTTTTTTAAAGTTCTTGGAGCTCTAGGAGGGTATATTCTTCTCTATAGCATTTCAAAAGTTGGTGGCGAGCTTGCCGTAGGAATTTATGAGGTGGCATTCACGGTGGTGTTGATTGGCGCCACGCTGTCTAGATGGGGTTTAGATACCGTTTTAGTTCGTGAAATGGCGCGAGATCAACATGAAAATTTGGCGAGTAAAACCCTCTATTTATCTGTTTTAAAAAGGGTGTTTATTCTTTCTGTTTTCTGGGCGAGCTTAACTTTTGTTTGTGCATCGCTACTTACCAATCTCTTTTTTAAAGAAACACCTACACATGTTTTAATAACTGCAGCATGTTCAATAATCCCGTTTACTTTGATGGTGTTAAATGCAGAGGTTTTTCGCGCTACGGGAAAGTCGCTTCTTTTTTCGCTTAATCAGCACGGTACGGTATATGTCCTCATTGGGATTATCCTTGCATTTGTACCGTTTCCTGAACAATATACTGCAGCAGCAGCAGCTCAAACATCGCTGTTTTTATTGTTAGGTATCTCAGGTCTGTTTTTCCTTTGGTCTACCGTTTATATTTTGAATACAATGAAAGGGGAGCAGGCAACTACCCAAGGATGGAGGGGAAAGTTGTTTTCTCTTGGAACACCCATGCTTATTTCATCTTCTCTATTTCTTGTCATTAGCTGGTCAGACACTTTAATGCTAGGCTATTACTTGCCGGAAGGAGACGTTGGGATATATCGAATTGTTTTTAAAATTGTTACCCTTATTACTTTTACTCAGTTTGCTCTTAATACCGTGGTTGCACCCATGGTAAGTGCACTAAGAAACCAACGGGAAGAACTTTATGAAATGGCTGCAAAGGTTGCTCAATTGAATTTATATACTGCAGGGCCAACTTTTCTTTTAGTCCTGTTCTTGGGACCATTTCTTATTGGCATCTTTGGTGTTGAGAATCCTGTTGCTGCCTATCCGTGGTTGATACTTTTGGCTTTTGGTCAGCTTACGAATGCTTTCGCTGGTCCCGTGATGAATATCTTGAATATGACGGGCTATGAAAAAAGTGCTAGAAATACCATGCTAGTTACTGCTATTTTAAATGTAATTCTCAATGTTTTATTGATACCGCAATTTGGGCCATTAGGAGCTGCTATTGCTACTACAATTACAATGATTGGCTGGAACGTATGGGCGGCTTTGCTCGTATTTAAATACCACGGAGTTATAGCAGTTCCGTTCTTCACTCACATTCGTCGTAATGAAAAAGGCTAATCTCTTTCTAATTGGTGCTGCAAAAGCTGGTACTACTGCGCTTTCCGAGTTATTGACTTGTCACGAAGAAGTATCCGGAATGGCAATCAAGGAACCAGGGCATTTTTGTACTGACATATATGAAAGAGGGTTTTCAAAAGAATATCAAAACCTCCTTCGTTGGTCGGAAAAAGAATACTTTGAGAGGGATTTTGAAAAACGCCATATGTCCTTTATTGAAGAGGTTCATAATTATGATAAGTTAGTTCAAAATACCCCACAATCAACCTATATCCTAGATGCGTCAACGGCATATTTGCCCAGTGTAAATGCTGCTGAAAATGTTGCGCAGTACAATCCGAACGCCAAGATTATAGTCTGTCTTCGAAATCCAATTACTCGAGCTTATAGCCATTTCAACATGGCCTTAAAATACGGTAAAGAACAACGAACATTTTTGGAGGCGGTCAAGGCTGAATCTACATTAAAGGCAAGGTGGGGCTGGGAAGAAGGATACTTAGAATGGGGTCTATATGCGCCTCAAGTAAAACGATGGCTAAAGCATTTTGCTACAAAGCAAGTTCTTATAATATGGCAGGAGAAAATGCTTTTTGAACCCAGTGTTGTCCATGAAGAAATTGAAATCTTTCTTGGTTTAAACAGTAAATTTAAAGCGCCTAATAATTCAGTTCATGAATCAGAAGTGCCCAGAAGTAAAATAGCATCAACATTGATTGGTAGTTTTGGTCCCAAAGTGGCCTCTGTCTTACCTCATGTTGTTAAACAAAAAGTGAAAGGATTCGTACTTTCTAAACCTGATTCAATGAATAAGGAGGCAAGCTCATTTTTACTTCGTTATTTTGCACCTTCAATAAACGAATTGGAAGCCCTCTTAAACAAGGATTTAACTCACTGGAAAGAAATATAATATGGAATATAGTAGCTCAAATTTGATTTCATTTGTTTACCGGAACAGAAAGCCAATAATCATCATACCCTTCCTTTCAATGATTGTTGCTGTTCTTTTTAGTGGTCCTAATTTTATCAAACCACTTTTTCAATCTCAGGTTATTCTTTTCCCGTCCACAACGAATTCAGTTTCCAAGGCCTTACTGCCGCAAACTAATGGATACGGTGATGAAGATATTTTTGAATACGGTGATGAACAACAAGCTGAGCAACTTCTACAGATTTTGAGTTCAGGAGAAATACGGGATAGTGTGATATTCAAATTTGATTTGATGAATCATTATGACATTGACCCGGAATCAGATTACCCTAGGACAAAACTATTCAAGGAGTATGAAAATAAAATTGAATTCGTCCGAACACAATTTATGTCTGTTGAAATAAATGTATTAGATACGGACCCGCAATTAGCAGCGGATATCGCCAATTACATTTATAAATTAGTGGATAAGGTTAAACGACGAGTAGCACGAGGTCGAGCGGAAATCGGGCTTCAGATTGTTGAGACAGAATACAGGAGCCTTCAAAGAGAAATACAAGTTATGGAGGGCAAAATTACTGAACTCCGTTTTAAGGGCGTGCATGACTATGAAAGTCAAAGTGCGGTGTTCAATGAGCAATATGCTATTGCGCTTGCCTCAGGCGCTCCTCAAATTAGGTTAACCCAATTGGAAACCCGTCTAGATACTTTGGCTAAATATGGAGGAAGGTATGTTGCCCTGCGTGACGAGTTACAACTATTAAAAGAAGAAGAAGTAAAGCTTAAGACTAAGTTTGATCAAGCAAAGGTTGATGTAAAACAGAATTTACCTGCTACGTTCAAAGTAGATGAGGCTCGTCCAGCTGAGCGTAAAACGTATCCAAAACGGAGTGTTTTAATTCTTGCTATAGGTTTTGCGGCATTCGTCCTAGTTGTTTTTACACTTTTAGTTCGAAACACCCTCTTGGAATTTCGCGCTAAGGCGAAGTGATAAATACTCCTCAAATAACGAACAAAGACTTCGCATTTATTGCAGGTTTTGTTTTTTCATTGATTGTTTTGGTGATTGCCAAAGAATGGTGGGAACTTTTGCTGCTTCCTGTAAGTTTGCTGGTAGTTTGGTTGACCCTACATAGGCTGGATTGGGCAATGTGGTTTGTGGTGGCTGCAACGCCATTATCTGTAAATTTAACAGATCTTACTGGTGGGTCGGGGCTGTCTTTGCCCACGGAGCCTATGCTCGTGTTGATTACTGGATTAGTAATCATTAAAATGGTCTTCTATGGTGAATGTGATAAGCGTCTCATTCATCACCCAATTTCAATTGCAATTTATGTATATCTAGTTTGGATGTTAATCACTGTAATTACATCACAACTTCCTTTAGTATCTCTTAAGCAGTGGGTTACACGTGTTTGGTTCATTATACCCTATTATTTTGTTTTAGGCCATCTTTTTCTGCGTAATCCTAAAAATGCCATTCGTTTCTTATGGATTTTTTTAGTTCCACTAATTATTGCATGCCTTTACACCATTTTTATTCATAGCCAATATGGTTTTACTAAGAAGACTTCAACATGGGTTATGTTTCCATTGTTTAAAGAGCACACCTCTTACGGTGCTGTTTTGGCCATGTTTTATCCTGCTGCTATTTATCTAACTTTCCGTAAATCATCTTGGGGCTTAAAATCAGTAGCTTTTTTACTTCTGTTAATTCTTACCGGAGCTTTAGTACTTTCCTATACTCGCGCGGCATGGCTTTCTCTTGCAGGTGCGGGTCTAGTATATCTTGTGTATGTATTCCGTATGTCCAAACCTTTAGTATGGTCATTGGTAGGGCTTGTGTTTGTAATTGCTGCATTCAATTTCTCCATGATTAGTTCCAAGTTTGAAAGAAATACAACAGATTCCTCAGACGATTTAAATGAACATGTAGCATCTGTTACTAATGTTAGCACTGATGCTTCGAATTTGGAGCGAATTAATCGTTGGAAGTGTGCTTTACGAATGTATGCGGAGCGTCCTTTCTTAGGTCATGGCCCGGGTACTTACATGTTTTTATATGCTCCTTATCAAAAGCCCTCCGAGAAAACAATTATTTCTACTAATGGGGGAAATCGCGGCAATGCTCACAGCGAATATTTGGGTCCGCTTGCCGAATCCGGTTTTTTTGGTCTAGCCACACTCTTAGGTTTAATCATTACCGTAATTGTAGTTTCTGTTCATACTTACCAGCGTATAGAAAATCAAAGGATTCAGGGTATACTTCGTGTAGCTTTCTTAGGGTTGATTACCTACTATCTCCATGGGTTTCTAAATAATTTCCTGGATATGGACAAAGCGAGTGCTCCCTTTTGGGGATTTACCGCACTGATTGCTTCACTTTCAATTAATCATCCGGTAAAGTTTAAGCAATTTTTAAAGAGATAGTTGTTCGTCCTAATGCTTATAAGAGAATAACTGCTCCTCTTTATTATTTGACCCGAACCTTGCGTTTTTTACCCGATTTTCTGCATGTATTGTTCATTGAAGTGTGAACATTTATCCTAAAAGACTTGCTTTTGTGCGCTGAAAATGCAATTTTAGCAAGACTTAACATTCGTTTAACAAAAATAGGTACAATGAAAAACAAGTTTTTACTCGTTTGGTCATTTCTGATTGCATTTAGCGCAACTGCGTTTGCTCAGAACGATCCAAAGAAGGGCGAGGTGCCAGAAGTTCCAGATGTTTTTGAACAACTGGAAGAGGTAGTAGTTACTGCCGGTGGTATCGCTCGTGAAAAGAAAGCACTAGGTTTTGGTGTTGAAGAAGTAAAAGGTGCTTCTATCAAAGAATCCGGTGAGACAAACATCATCAGTGGTATTTCCGCTAAGGTGAGTGGTGTTCAAGTCACAAACTCATCCGGTGCTGCTGGAGCTGCTTCTTACATTAAGATTCGTGGTAACGCTACGTTCTCTTCTAATGACAATCAGCCATTGATGGTTGTGGATGGCGTGCCCATTGACAACTCTCAAATCGCAACCTCAGATTTGCGTTCGGGTGTTGCGAATTCAAATCGTGCTATTGACATTAACCCAGACGATATTGAAAGTATTTCAGTTCTAAAAGGTGGTGCAGCTGCTGCGCTTTACGGTACTCGTGGAGCAAACGGTGTAATCTTAATCACTACTAAAAAGGGAGCGTATAATCAAGATTTCAAGGTAAATGTGAGTTCTTCTATGGAAATTTCACAAGTGAACAAAATGCCTGAAGTTCAGAATAAGTACTCTCAAGGTTACTTTGGTGATTATTTAGGAGGTACAGGTAACCCATTCTCTTGGGGTCCAGCTTTATCAGATTTAGCATATGACTCTAATGGTATGATTACTCAAGATTCTGCTACTGTAGCAGCTAATCCAGGTGGAGTTTCTCCGTATGACAATACGGGATTCCTACAAAGAGGTAGAAGGTTAAATAATTCTATTACTCTTTCTGGTGGTGGTCAAAAAAGTGCATACTATTTGTCTATTTCAAACTTACAGGATCAAGGTATAGTTCCTTTAAACCAGTTTGATCGTACGACTATCCGTCTTACGGGTACAGGACAAATTGCTTCAAACTTAAAAGCTACTGCATCTTTAGCGTATTCAAATTCAGGAGGTTACCGTGTCCAGCAAGGTTCTAATACATCAGGTTTGATGTTAGGTTTGTTACGTACGCCTCCAACATTTGATAATTCAAATGGCGTTGAAAATCCGACTGATCCTGCGGCTTATTTGAATGCTGATGGTTCTCAAAGAAACTATCGTGCTGGTGGAGGTTATGATAACCCTTATTGGACGATTAACATGAACCCGTTTACTGATGAAGTAAATCGTGTTTTTGGTTACACCAAATTTGATTGGTCTCCAGCTGATGACTTATTAATTTCTTACCGTTACGGTATTGATCAATATTCTGATGTACGTAAGCAGGTTATCGCTATAAACTCGAGAACGTTCCCTGGCGGTTCAATCTCTGATGAAGTATATTCTATTAAGGAGCAAAATCATGACCTTACAGCCACATATAAAATGGATTTCGGTCCTATTGGTGCAAACTTCTTAGGAGGTTTCAACGCTAACCAACGTGATCGCAAATATGTAGGTACTTACGGTACGGGATTAGTTCTTCCTAGCTTCTACAATATGAGTAATGCGCAGAATCAACAGGCTTATGAAAGTGTTGTTGGTCGTCGTTTATTTGGTATGTATGCTGAAGCTCAATTTGACTATGAAGATTGGGCTTTCTTGACATTGACTGGTCGTCGTGATCAAGCGTCTACTTTTGGTAATGTTGGTACGCCAATTATTTATCCATCTGCATCGCTAGCCTTGATCCTAACGGAGGCTCTAGATATTCAAAGTGATGTTTTGAATTTTGCTAAGCTTCGTTTGTCAAGTGCGCAAGTAGGTTCTGAACCTCCGTTTGCGTCTAATGCGACATACTTCAACCAAGCAGGTGTTGGTTCAGGTTGGATCAATGGAATTAGTTTCCCTTACCAAGGTGTAACTGGTTTTACTCAAAGCGATGTTTTAGGTAATCCAGATTTAAGACCTGAGTACACTATCACTAACGAAGTTGGTTTTGAGGCACGTATGTTCGGTAATAAGGTTTCTGCAGATGTTACTTTGTACCAGCAGACTTCTGAAGATTTGATTGTAGCTGTGCCAGTGGCTGGTTCATCTGGTTTTACTTCTTCATTCGTGAATGCAGGATCTATGACCAATACAGGTGTGGAAGTTCAATTGAATACGAAGCTGATTGATACTGAAGATTTTAAGTTAGATGCAGGAATGACATTTACGCGTAACCGCAACATCGTTAAGAAATTAGCTGATGGTGTAGACGTTATCTCTCTTCCTTGGGGCTTCTTTGGTGCTAACCAACGCCTTGTTGAAGGTGAAGCTTACGGAACACTTTACGGTGATGACTGGGCTCGCGACGAAGCAGGTAATGCACTAGTTGACGCTTCTGGCTATCCAATCTACTCTTCAACTGAGGTAGTAGTAGGTAATCCAAATCCAGATTATTTAATGGGTATCACTACAGGTGCTTCATACAAAAACTGGAGTTTCAATTGGTTATGGGATATTCGTCAAGGTGGCGATATCTGGAACGGTACAAGAGGTGCATTATATTACTTCGGTACTCACATTGATACTGACGTCATGCCAGACGGTACGGCTCGTGGTGAGACTTTTGTTTGGGAAGATGTTGTCACAGGAAACAACGGTGTGTATGCACCAGGCACTGAAGACGCAGATGGAAATGATATTAGCGGTCAAGCAAATACTTCTCAAATTCCAAACGATATAGATTCTTACGCTCTTGGTCCACTTTCTGGATTTACAGGAGCTTCTCGTCCATTCATTGAGGACGGAAGTTGGGTACGTTTGAGAAACATTGGAGTGAACTATAAGTTTAACCCTGATGCTCTGAGCGGTACTAAATTGAAAGGCTTGTCAGTTGGTGTTAGCGGACGCAACATCTTCTTGAGTACTCCTTACCGCGGTGTTGATCCAGAGACGAACCTCTCTGGTGCAACAAATAGCCAAGGTGCGGATTACTTCAACATGCCTAATACTATGGGTATCATCTTCAACTTGAAGGCTAACCTCTAAATAATTAAGCATTATGAAAATTAAATCATTAGCAATTTTAGCGGTAGCCGCACTTGGGTTTACTGCTTGTTCAGATGCATGGTTGGAAGAGTATAAGCTCGACCAAAACCGTCCTTCTGACGTAAGTATGGAGGTACTTCTTCCCTCTGCTCAGGCCGCATATGGTATGACGCAGGGTGATGTATTGCCTCGATTGACTAGCATTTTTATGCAGCAAATGACCGGTACGGATCGTCAATCTTTGGCGCACAACCGTTACGCACAGATTGGTGAAGGTGATTTCAACACTCCTTGGAATAATTCCTATGCAGGAGGCCTCTACGATCTCAAACTGATTGAGGACAAAGCGATTGCTGCTGATGCTTCAGCGTACGTTGGTGTGGCCAAAATCATGACAGCAATGTATTTAGGTGTATTGACAGATCACTTTGGTGATATTCCTTACACTGAAGCATTGCAAGGTGCGGATAACTTGAAAGTTATGTTTGATACGCAAGAGGACATCTACAATACCATTTTCACTTTATTGAGTGAAGGTAAGGATGCTTTGGCTCAACCTTCTTCTGTAACTCCAGGTGGTGACGATTTAATCCACGGTGGTGACTTGGCAGCTTGGGCTGCAACCGCTGATGGTATTAGAGCTCGTCATTTAAATCACTTAAGCAAAACATCGCAGTACAATGCTGCGAATGTTATTGCTGCTTGTGATGACGCCTTAAATGCGGGTGTTTACTGTACTATAGGTTTCGAAGCAGCATTGAATCAAAACCCATGGTACCAGTTTACTGTAATTGATCGTGCAGGATACATTAGCCAATTTGGTACAATGTATGATATGATGGAAGCATCTTCAGATCCACGTATAGATCTTTACCGTTCTGGAGATAGTTTGACTATGCCTGCTTACGGTGATGCAACGTCTGCTCTTCCTATCGTAACTCCATTTGAAATCATGTTTGTTAAAGCTGAGGCTCAATTGGCAGGTAGCGCATCAGACGCCCGTGCAACTTTAGAGTCAGCAATTGAATCACATATGACATGGTTAGGTGTTGATGCCGGTGATATTGCAACTTATGTTGCTGCGTTGCCTGCGACTACAGATCTAGAGTTAATCATGAATGAGAAGTATGTTGCTATGTTCTCTTCAAGTGAGTCATGGACTGACTGGAGAAGAACAGGTTTCCCAACGTTGAGTGCACCTGCAGATGCAAACCTAAGTGGTATGCCACGCAGAATGCCTTATCCAGAGGGTGAGTACTTATACAACGCTGACAATGTACCTATGCCATTGACATCATCTCCTGATGATAAATTTGGTGTTACTACTACTTACCGTTTATGGTGGGATATGTAATCCGACAGATCATTTGATCATATAAAGGCCGCCGCTCCCATTGGGAGCGGCGGTTTTTTTATCCTGAAATTGATGGTACCAAAAATCCCCTTCTTTCCAATCGTACTTTCTCTTTATCAAAGGATATAATAAATACTTGAGAATAATGTTTTGGGAGAACAATCGTACAATTCTTTCATGTTTTAGGTTATATCATGAATTTAAATGAACCTCGATAGAGGACTATTCATTTCGTTTTTCTCTTCTTTATACTATGGTCTTGTAATCAGAATAATGATTTTAGATCTGGCGATATGCGAGATTTCATAGGTACGAATGCTACAACGCCGAGCCTACAAGTTGAACCTTTTCCTAATTATGAGAGCCATTGGATTTATTGTGGTTCGTATTGGATAGGCAAGCACGAGCATCATATTATTACGGATTCCATTTGGTACGCGAAGGATACGACAATCTCTATTCAAGAGGATATTACCGGTGTACCAGCAACACATCCCTGCAAGCTCTTGAGGGTTTTAAGACGAGACTTTGTACATTTTGTTAGTTTGAACGAACCCAAGGGAATTTACATACTAAGTATCTCTACAAAAAACACTTCATCTATTGAGCGCATTGACTAATGGGGTATTTTTATCCCATGGAAAAAAGCATCATCCTTTCTCTTCAAAAATCTTTTGGTGATAGCGCTATTTCGCGCACAGAGATAAATGACTTCCAAGAGAAACATCAATGCGTCATAGAACAGGATTGGTTGGAATTTGATGAGGCGGAGGATTGTTATTACCTAACACCAGAGCTGTTGGAGTATAAGGCGTCCCAAAAAGCGAACTATGAAGCACTCGGTCTTGGTGATCTTGAGGATGAAATAGTTAGTGCCTTAGAACGCGGTAAATCTATTCCTTGGGGAAAGGTTGCTTTGGCCATGTGGTTCTTTTTCTTGTTTATTGTGATATATACCATAATAGAAGCCCTTTTTTAAATTCGGCCCATACAAATAAGCATAAAAAAGCCCACCGCTTGCGGTGGGCTTTTATCTATATCAAGCAATACTTACTTCGCTCGTTCCTTATAAGATCCGTCAGCAGTATTGATTACTATTTCTTCGTCCGTTTTTATGAAAAGTGGTACTTGAACTTGTGCACCACCCTCTAAAGTTACAGTCTTCATTGCATTAGTTGAAGTATTTCCTTTAACTGCAGGTTCCGCATAGGTGACTTTCAAATTGACCGTTCGTGGTAATTCAACGGCCATTGCTCTGCTCTCAGTTGCATGAAATAAAACCAAACACATCATACCGTCTACTAAGAAATCCGGTGCGTTGATTAAGTCTTTTGCAAAAGTTAACTGCTCGTAATTTTCGGTATTCATGAAGTGGTAATCGGTACCGTCATTATATAAAAACTGGTATTGACGAGTTTCTACATCAATAGTTTCGATTTTTGAGCCCGCAGGAAAGGTATTATCCAATACACGACCGGTTTCAAGGTTTTTGATTTTTGTACGAACGAATGCGGCTCCTTTTCCTGGTTTTACGTGAAGGAACTCAACAACCTGAAACGGCTGTCCATTAAAATGGATACACATTCCGTTTTTAATATCTGAAGTACTTGCCATAATGCATTTTTTTAATGCTTAAATATAGTGGAATTCGACTGGGCTTTTTCTTTCCTTAATAATGCTTTTCAAGGATTAGTTCACTATCACAGAAAGCATATTCACGCTCAACATAATTACTGGCAACAATAATTGTTTTGCCTAGAGCGAATTCTTGGATCAGCTGATGATAAAATTGAATACCCTCCTTATCTAAATTACTCGTTGGTTCATCTAAGAGCAATAGAGTGCGGGAACTGGCAATTGCTAATAATAACCGAACTCTCTGTAGCATCCCGGAACTATACGTTTGAATTCGCTTCTCTTGATGTTTATTGAGTCCTGCAATGTCTATCCATTTAGACAATTGAACCGTTTCTTCAAACCCACACATCAAGTCGTGGAACCTCAAGGTTTCTTTGAGGGTAAACATGGGATTAAGGGCCATATATGGCGCCACCATACTACAATGTTTTCCAGCTTCATTTGCAGCTATGGGACTATTGAAATTGTATTTAGGTGGATTATTAGAGGCTTCAACAGCTCCGCTAAGAATCTTGATTAAGGTAGATTTTCCTGAGCCATTAGATCCTAAAACCACTGTTTTTGAGCCGGCTTCAAAGATGTGTGTGATATTCCTAAGAATATGTTGATTGCCGAATTTTTTCTCAAGTCCGTTTAAAGTAACCATAGGCTTATTTTCTGATAAGCCCTCGTTCACTGGATTCAATGAAATCAATAATTTCAGAGGCTAATGGGCTCGAGCTAAACTCAACTTTCACTGACTCTACGGCTTGACTAATATTTTTTCCGCTTTGGTAGATGATCCTATAGACATCTTGAATCTCCCTAATCTGTTCGTTGTTGAATTCCCTTCTGCGCAACCCAACACTATTTACTCCTGCATAGGTTAATGGATCTCCTGCCGCCGTAATAAATGGAGGAACATCTTTTCTAACCATTGCACCGCCACCAACCATTACATGGTCGGCAATTTTAACAAATTGATGTACGGCACTTAGTCCAGAGATTATGGACCAATCACCTACTTCCACGTGACCAGCAAGTGCAACAGAGTTTACTAGAATCACTCTATTCCCAATGATGCAATCATGAGCTATATGCACATAAGCCATGACAAGACAGTCTTTACCTAATGTTGTTTTTCCGTAGGCTTTGGTACCACGGTTGATGGTAACACATTCACGAATAGTAGTTCTATCACCAATTTCTACTGTTGTGTGCTCACCGTCAAATTTTAGATCCTGCGGAACTGCAGAAATTACCGCACCGGGATATATGTTACAATGGGCACCAATTCGCGCGCCATTCATTATAGTGACATTTGGCCCAATCCATGTTCCTTCTCCAATTTCTACATCTGCTGCTATGGATGTAAAGGGACCAATTTGAACTTGGTCTCCAATCCTTGCTGTTGGATGTACATCAGAGAATTTATGGATCATTATTTGGTGATCTGCGCCATAAGCTCTGCCTCACTAACAAGAGTATCGCCAACAAATGCTCGTCCTAGCATGTGAACAATTCCTCTGCGTATTGGGCTTATTAGCTTTAAATCAAAGACTAGAGTATCGCCGGGAACTACTTTCTGCTTGAATTTCACATTATCAATTTTCATGAAATACGTCAGGTAATTTTCTGGGTCGGGTACTGTGCTCAAGGCAAGAATACCTCCACATTGTGCCATAGCCTCTACTTGAAGAACTCCAGGCATTACCGGTGCGCCAGGGAAATGACCCACAAAAAATGGTTCATTCATGGTTACTGATTTTACACCGACCACACGGTCTTGTGTTAATTCAGTAATCTTATCTACTAATAAGAATGGGGATCTATGGGGTATTAAGGCCATAATATCCTCTACTGTTTTTACAGGAGGAACATTAGGGTCGTATTTGGGTGGTCTTGGTTTGCTTTCCTCTTTACGAATCTTTGCTGCCAATGCTTTTGTGAATTCTGCGTTAACCCCGTGTCCTGGTTTCGTTGCTATCAATCTGGCCTTTAATGGGCGACCAAGGAGAGCTATATCTCCAATCACATCTAACAATTTGTGACGGGCGGCTTCATTAGAAAATCGTAGTTCAATATTATTTAGTGTGCCCCTATTCGTTAACTCAACATCTTCTTTGCCAAAGGCTGCCTTTAATTTATCTAGGGTTGCAGGAGCAATCTCTTGATCTACATAGACGATTGCATTATTTAAATCTCCACCTTTAATGAGTCCCTGATCTAAAAGCGGCAATAATTCACGTAAAAAACTAAACGTTCTTGCACTCGCAATCTCTTCCCGGAAATTAGTCATCTGGTCCAAATGTGCGTGCTGAGGACCTAGAACTGAAGTTCCGTAATCAATCAGAGCACTTATTTCAAAGGTATCGCTAGGAAGCGCCATGATTTCACAACCGTCTTCATCTTTGTAAGTGAAGGGTTCTTCTAGCACGTAGTAATTTTTCTCTTGCTCTTGTTCGCAAAGTCCCGCTTCCTGAATCAAATCAACTAAAGGCGCTGCAGAACCATCTAAAATCGGCACTTCGCTACCGTTAAGTTCTATGCGAAGATTGTCCACTCCAAGAGCATAAAGACTAGCCATTAAGTGCTCAACCGTACCTACTGAAGCATCTCCTTTTTGAAGGATTGTTTGGCGGTTGGTTCGATTAATATGTTTAGCTAAAGCTGGAATTTCAACTTGTTCTAAATCCGTTCGTACAAATACAATTCCTGTATTCACCTCACTAGGTACAAGACTTACTTTAACGGATTCTCCTGTATGAAGGGCATTGCCCTCGAATGAAACAGTGTTTCTGAGTGTCTGTTGCAACATATCTATAGGCCTTGTTTTTTAAAGGCCGCGAATGATTTCAAAAAATGTCTACGGTCTAAAGCCGGCGAGCCAAAGATAACTTTATTGTCCGGAACATCATTCATCACGCCGCTTTGGGCATAAATGGTCACATTATTACCAATTTTTAAGTGTCCAATAATACCTACTTGACCTCCGAATTTACAGTCGTCGCCTATGCTTGTAGACCCTGCAATCCCAGTCTGTGCGGCGATTACGCTGTTTTCTCCTATAGTGACGCCATGGGCTATCATGCATTGATTATCTATCTTGGTTCCTTTGCCGATTCGTGTATCAGTAATAGCGCCGCGATCTACCGTTGAATTAGCACCAATGAAAACATCGTCACTTAAAATCGATTTTCCGAGCTGTGGAATGGTATGATATGTGCCGTTTTTATCAGGTGCGAAACCAAAACCTTGAGATCCTATAACGGCTCCTGCTTCAACAACAACCCTGTTTCCTAAACGCGCCGCGCCAAGTATTTTGGCACCAGCTCCAATTCTGCAATCATTACCCACCACTGCACCTGCTGCCACAATAGCACCTGCCTCTATTATACAATTATTGCCAATAGTAGCTTTGGAAGAAATATGAGCACTACTTCTGTCATCAAATGGCGAGCTATCCAGTTCATTTTCTAAGTTCACTAAATGCATCATGAATGTCATGTATGGATCATCACATTCGATTATTGCTGCGCTAGTTTCCAGTGTAGTACCTTTTTTAACTAGTATAGCTGAGGCATTAGAGGTTGCTGCTTGGGCAGCATATTTTGGATTAGATAAGAAGCTTAGAAATCCAATTTGCGCATCTTCAAGTGCGGAAATACCATTGATTTCAATATTTTCTCGCCCGGCGGGACATGTTACACCAAGTGAGTCGCAAATAGACTTTAAAGATTTCTGGGAATGCTTCATAGTAAATGTCTCAATTCTCTTGGGAAACAAATGAAATGTCGTTCAACGGGCTCGCTTAGTGCGTTAATGGTCATTTGATCTGCCGCTTCACTGATATCGCTGATTCTTCCGTCTTTGTACAATAAGTTGATGTGTCCTTTCTTTTTGTTGTAGGCGTGATTCTTAACCTTGTCAATGATCAACATATAATGCTCTTCTCCATGCTCGAAACCATATTGGTTTCGAATTCCTTCGGCCATTTTATTGGACAACTCTTGCTCAAAGGGTTCTTCTTGTAAGCGTATTTTCAAAAGGTCTCTATTGATGATTCTGGAGCTTAGATCACTTAATAGAACATCCTTGTTTCCGGTCCATTCTTTAATGGCGCTCATGATATCAAAGTCATCAAGGCTTAAGAACTTTTTGAGAATATCAGGATTTTCTTCAAAGTCATTCCACGTGTAATCTTCTGTTAAAAAGTGCTTGAGAGCTGCAGGTCCAGCTATTGCCATTCCTTGAGATGCTAAATACTTTGCACGCTTCAGAATATTGACGAGCATAAACTCTGCGCTGATAACAGTCTTGTGCATATAGACCTGCCAATACATAAGCCTGCGTGCAACCAGAAATTTTTCTACGCTATAAATTCCTTTTGAATCAACTACAAGCTGGTCGTCTTTGACATTCAACATAGTAAGTAAACGCTCAGAATTGACGCTTCCCTCTGTGACCCCTGAATAAAACGAATCTCTACGCAAATAATCCAGACGATCTACATCCAATTGCGATGAAATAAGTTGGTGGAGATAGGCCTTTGAATAATTATTCGTGAAAATATCTATGGCCAAACCTAGCGATCCGTCAAACTCAATATTGAGTTCTTCCATGATTTTTAAGCTCAACGCCTCATGGCTAACACCCGGAATTAAGGTGTGTTCCAAGGCATGTGAGAAGGGCCCGTGTCCAATATCATGTAGCAGAATGGCAATTAAAACGCCCCGTTCTTCCTCACTGTTAATTTCTTGTCCTTTTTGACGCAACGTATAAATGGCACGCCCCATGAGGTGCATGGCCCCGATCGCATGATGAAATCTCGTATGATATGCTCCAGGATAGACCAAATATGTTAAGCCTAATTGGGAGATTCTACGCAGACGTTGAAAATAGGGATGGTTGATCAGCTCATAAATGAGAGGATCTTTAATCGTAATAAATCCGTAGATAGGATCGTTAATGATTTTGTTCTTCGTGCTCAAAGTCAATAGTTTTACCTGTATCGTAAAAATACTACAGGTCTTAAGGCGAGTCGGGGTTCTCACGCATTACTTTTAACAAGTATAAAACGATCAATTATGCCGAATATTTTATGGGTTGATGATGAAATACATATGCTCAAAGGACATTTGCTTTTTTTGGAGAGTAAGGACTATTCATTTCAAACCTGTAATAACGGAATTGATGCCATTGAACTCTTTGAGCATACAAGTTTTGATGCAGTATTTCTAGATGAAAATATGCCCGGATTGTCCGGTTTAGAGGTACTCGAACAAATGAAATCTATACGCCCCGAAACGCCAATTGTCATGATAACCAAAAGCGAGGAGGAACGTATTATGGAAATGGCAATTGGTTCAAAAATCGCCGATTATCTTATAAAACCTGTGAATCCAAACCAAGTTTTGTTGAGTTTGAAAAAAATCCTAAAGGGAAAAGAACTAGTTTCCCAAAAGGCTACTAGAGGCTATCAGCAGGTATTCGGAAAATTGACCTTAGAAATGCAACAGTTAGAAACATGGCAAGAATGGTCAGATTTTTACCGTGAATTACTGCGTTGGGAATTGGAATTAGAAAAAAGTTCTGAGGAAGGATTGAAAAGCGTTTTGGCAACGCAAAAGAGTGAAGCTAACGAACTGTTCTCCAGGTATATTTCAAACCATTATGAGAATTGGTTTGAATCCAAGGACCGACCCATGCTTTCTCATGAAGTAGTTGGGCAGATTGTAGCTCCAGAGATCAGAGCAGGTGAAAAAGTCTTTTTTGTTGTGGTAGATAATCTTCGGTTAGATCAATGGTTGGTTATGAAGCCCATGATTTCAGAGGATTTTAATATTAACACTGAAGGTATTTACAGCAGTATCTTACCTAGTGCAACTCAGTATGCTCGAAATGCGCTTTTTGCGGGCATGATGCCTTTAGATATAAAAAACAATTATCCTCAGTACTGGAAGGAAGAGCATGAGGAGGGTAGTTTGAATGAATTTGAAGGAGAACTTTTTAAGGAACAATTAAAAAGCTTGGGACTTGGTTCAAAGAATGTGAAGTATACCAAGGTGACAAATATTCACTGGGCTAATAAGTTCGTATCCAATATTCATCAAAATAAAGAGGCAGATGTGGTTGCATTAGTGTACAATTTTGTTGATGCGCTTTCTCATGCTAGAACAGATGTTGAAGTAATTAGAGAATTGGCATCAGATGATAATGCTTACCGGAGAATTACTGCTACTTGGTTTGAAGGTTCTCCATTACGAAAGGCATTAAAATGGGCCGCTGAAAATGGTTTTAAGGTCGTATTAACAACAGATCACGGAACCGTTAATGTGAATAAAGCATCCAAAGTGGTGGGTACGCGAGACTTGACCACTAATCTGCGTTTCAAGAACGGAAATGGAATGAGTTATCCGAATAAACACAGCTTTGTTGTTAAAAAACCCGAAAAAATAGGATTGCCCAAACACCATATAGTAGATGAATATATTTTCGCCTTGAGTGATTATTTCTACGCATATCCGAACAAATTTAATCATTACGTGAATTATTATCGCAATACCTATCAGCACGGTGGGGTATCTTTGGAGGAATTAATCATTCCTTATGTTGTCCTCGAAGGAAAATAATATACTGCGATTCCATCACGTCCAACTGGCAGATTTGCCTCTAGTGGCAAGGGAAATACTTGATTTTGCAACGTGCAGTGTAAATGTGCTGCAGGCTCCTATGGGCTGCGGTAAAACAACCTTGTGTAACCAGATTATTAAGCAATGGGGCAGCACAACTGAAGGGTCATCTCCTACCTTTTCTTTAGTGGAAGAACATCAAGGTCCCAACGGAATTCTCTATCATGCGGATGCATACCGTATTGAAGAAGAAGATGAGGCCTATGATATTGGTTTTGAGGAATACATTGAATCTGGGAGCGCTTTGTGGATTGAATGGGCGGAAAAAGTAGAATCTTTCTTACCTTACAAGGTAGGAGTGGTGTACATTAAATTAGAGGGAATTCATACTCGCACTATTGAATTCTATTCTGAATTATCCACGGCTCAAATACAATGGAACCATGAGTGATTATTTAAGTTGGTCAGAGACTGCTTGGGCTACGCAGGAAGAGCGGTTAGCAGTACACACTAAAAGTGCAAAATTAGTCATTGGCGTTCCTCGTGAGCGCGATATGGATGAACATCGGATTCTTTTGAATCCTGCGGTTGTTCAAGTATTAGTTCAGAATGGTAATGATATACTTGTTGAAAGTGGGGCAGGTTTACTTGCTGGATGGGAAGACAAGGAATATGCAGAGGCTGGTGCAAGCATATCTTCTGATGCCAATAGTATTTTCCAATGTGATATAATTGCCAAAGTAGCTCCTCCAAATGAAAAGGAGATCGCAATGATGAAAGGCAATCAAACGCTAATAAGTGCATTGCAATTGCGGACTAGAGATAGAGTGTTTTTTGAATCTTTAGCAAACAAGAAAATCACTGGTATCGCCTTAGAAGAAATTCGTGATGCTGCAGACCAGAGTGCCCTGCGAATCGCAATGAGTGAAATTGCAGGACAGCAAGCGGGTAGATTAGGCGCAAGTTTATTGGCAGAAGGGCTAAGTGGTAAAAGAAAGGGTAAACTAATGGGAGGAGTTCCTGGCGTGGCGCCAGCATCTGTCTTGGTCATTGGTGCTGGAGTTGCTGGTATGGCCGCTGTTCGCCTCTCCCGTGGCATGGGCGCAGAGGTTGTTCTTTTAGATCAAAGCATAAGTAAACTTCGTTATGCTTCAGAGCAAATGGGAGGTAGCTTAGTCACGGAGTTAATTCAAGATTCTGTACTTAAGAATAGACTGCAACATGTTGATGTTGTCATTGGTGCTCTTTCACCTAAAGAAGGAAGAACTCCTATGGTAGTTTCAGAAGAGATGGTAGAATTAATGCCAGTTGGCAGCGTAATCATAGATATAAGTATTGATAGTGGTGGCTGTTTTGAGACCTCAGAAATCACCTCCCATGCTGAACCTACGTTTGTAATACATGACGTTTTACACTATTGTGTACCCAATATGAATAGTGCTGTTGGGAATACTTCTAGTATCGCTATGAGTAATATTGTTGGTCCTATGCTTCTGCAGTTATCAGAAAATGGCGGTGTCAAAGAAAGCCTTCATTTTGACTTGAACATTAGGGCTGGGCTGTACTTGTATGGTGGCTTGCTTACCAAGCGTCATTTGGGCGAGCATTTTGATTTACCCTATTCCAGCGATGAGCTTTTATTTGGAAACCTCTAACTAAAATTGATCATGGCTTTTTTACGTCGATTGTTATTCTATATCATAGGTATTGGACTGGGTGTTTTGTTGGTCTTTGCATTTTTTGGAGACCGTGATTTTGACTATGCCTACGGACCTCAAGCGCGGGTTAAAAAGAATTTTCGGACAAAGGTTGTTGACTCCACAACATTGATTCAGCCACTTTTGGACATGAGTGTAGATAGTATCTACTTTAATGCATTAGCCAATGGTGAAATTCACCTTAGTTCTAGTGAGCCTAGAAAAGAACCGTGCGGCGAATACTTATATAAATTTTCCCATCAGAATGATGTCTATAAAATGGTTCTAGAAAACTGCGATACAGTGCGAGTGTTGAGTCTAGAAAGGTATATGGACTAAGAATTTCTGCGGGCAAGCTCCTCTTGAATCAATTTGAGTTCTCTACCTGTTTGCCCTTCTACGGAGGTGTTTTCTTCCGCTCTCCTAAATAAATATGGCAATACATCCCGCACTGGGCCAAAGGGCAAGTACTTTGCCGTGTTTAAACCGGCATTTGAAGCGTTAAAACTTATATGGTCACTCATGCCAAAAAGTTGAGCTACATAAACTCCAGGGTGATCAAGGGTTAGGTTTGTTTCTTTTAATAGAGTTGCTGCGAGTTGAATACTTTCTTCATTATGAGTTCCTATCACCACAGCCATGTGCTGAAGATTTTTTAGAGTAAGTTTGAGTGCATTATTATAGTCAAGATCTGTAGCTGCTTTATTAGGTTGTATGGGTGAAGGATAGCCCAATGCTTTGGCCCGATTTCGTTCTTTCTCCATGTATGCTCCTCGAACAATCTTAACAGCATAGATGTAGCCATTGTCTTTGGCTTGTTCCAGTGCTTTTTCAAGTTGAGAAAAACGGTCATGGCGATACAGTTGAGCGGTATTGTAGACGATAGGGATCTTGCGATTGAATTTGTTCATGTACTGAATAACAAGATGATCAACCGCAGGCTGTATCCAACTTTCTTCTGCATCAATCATGATAGGAACTTCTAATTCAGCCGCCTTTTCTATAATTTTTTTCCATCGATCAAGCGTATGATCCCAGGCCTGCTTCTCTTGAGTATTCAGGGGTTGATCAAGACTGACTTTCTCATAAATATCAATGCTGCCGAGTCCTGTAGGCTTGAACACTCCAAAAGGCACATTATCATGGGCCTTGGCGTATTGTAGCGTTTCAATGGTGGTGGCTAGGGTACGATTGAAATCGGCCTCTTGTGCTTTTCCTTCAACGCTGTAATCTAAAATAGCGCCTACATTTCCTGTAGAGAGTCTATTAATTTGTGGCGTACATTCTTCCACGCTCTCTCCGCCGCAAAACTGACGAAAAACAGTTGCTTTAACAATGCCTTTAATAGGCAGTCTAATTGTTAGTGCGGCGAGCGTAAGTGATTTTAGAACGCGAACAACTTTTGGACTGCTTAATGTAGAGAACAGGAGCTTACTTTGCAGTAAGTCAATTTTGGTTTTCATTTTGAACGCCGTCTCGGTATTCGAGAAGTCTATCATGTTCTGTGTTTTGGTACTCAAATATAGTGCTGAGAAGTGTTACTTTTGAGGTGTGCGTACTACAGAAATAACTTCATACTTTGGAGCAGAAGGATTTAGAGCCTTAGATGAACTCTTGTTCAAAAAGAAGGCATCCAAGACATTCATTTTAGTGGATGAAAACACTGCTTCATGCATAGGTGAATTCTCTAATCAGCTCGCGCACTTAGATTCCGATTTTGATATACTTGAAGTGCCCTCTGGTGAGGAGAGTAAGTCCATTGAAGTTGTTGTTCAACTCTGGGCATCCCTCTTAGAATATGGGGCAGATCGTCATGCTCTATTGATCAATCTTGGCGGTGGAATGGTTTGTGATTTGGGTGCTTTTGTAGCATCAACTTTCAAACGAGGCATAAGCTATGTTCAAATGCCTACTTCACTTTTGGCTATGGTTGATGCATCAATTGGAGGTAAAACAGGAATAAACTTTCAAGGTCTCAAAAATCAAATAGGGACCTTCAGTGAGCCAGATGCAGTAGTGATTGCACCCATGTTTTTAGCCTCCTTATCTAAAAAGGAATGGATCAGCGGTCATGGAGAGATGATCAAGCATTCACTTTTGAATGGAAGCGATTGGCCTGCGATCTTACAATTGGATGCGTCAATGAACATAGAGGAGGAGATTCGGCGTTCTGTGCAAATTAAATCAGATGTGGTTTCTTCAGATTTCAAAGAGAGCGGATTCAGAAAAGTACTTAATCTTGGGCATACCTTTGGTCATGCGTGGGAGAGTTTGATGTTGGAGAAAGGCAAACCAATTCCGCACGGCATGGCTGTAGTTCAAGGTTTACACCTTGCATTGGCATTAAGTCAACAAGATAAATTACAAAAGGAGTTGTCCGGCAAGTATCCTTGGGAATTTGTGAATGAAGAGGACTTAACGCAACTCTGGACTAATCAGTTGGCCGATAAGAAAAATCAACATCAAAGTGTTCAATTTGTGCTGCTTGATGCATTAGGCCAACCGAGCATTGACAACCCTGTGGATATCAAACGTTGGATGGATTGTATACTTCTATTAAACCAACAGGTCCATGGCTGAGGTTCTGCAGCTCAATAAAATAGTCGGTTCCATAGCCGGCAGATTTGAATTACCGCTAAGTAAGAGTATGGTCAATAGAGCATTATTATTGGCTGCGCTGTTTCCGGAAATCACACTAAGCGGTATGAGTACTTCTAAGGACAGCCAGTATTTGAAAGAGGTATTGAGTGGTTATTTAGGTGAACAAGCTTATGTAGGTGATGGCGGCACAACGTTGCGCTTTGCCAGTGCCTACTGGGCTTGTCAACCGGGGACCGTTCAGGAGCTTGTGGGGTCGGAAAAGTTAAATAAACGTCCAATTGCACCGTTAGTTGACGCGCTTAATTCTTTGGGAGGTGATGTACGTTATACTTCAACCAAAGAGGAGGCTCCACTTTTGATTCATGGTAAGCATCTGGTGGGAGGCTATTACAAATTTGGGCATGTGGCAAGTTCCCAATTCATCACGGCCCTTATGCTCATTAGCACAAAAATGACTCAAGGGTTGCACCTGGAATGGGACAGTGTCCCTTCACAGTCTTATTTGGTAATGACGGCAGCAATACTTCGCGAAGCTGGATTTAACCTCTTTCTTACGTCAAAGGAATTCAAGATTTCAGGCGGACAACTACCTAAAAAGGTTGAGATTTTTATCGAACGCGATTGGTCAGCCGCAGCATTTTGGTGCGAAGCAGTTGCATTGGCGTCCAACGCGCAGATTGAGCTTGTAGGTTTCCAAAAAGAGAGCTTACAAGGGGATAGTCGTGTTTTAGATTATTTTGAGCCCTTAGGTGTTAAGCATTCATTTAAAAATGGATCCTTGTTTTTACAAAAGGCACCTGTTTTACCTCTTGGAAAATTTACGGCAAACATGATTTCAGAACCAGATTTAGCACAACCGTTAGTCACCACATTAGTGTTACAGAAGGTGCCCTTTGAGATTAATGGTTTGCAGACACTAGTGGTAAAAGAAAGCAATAGAATTCAGGCTCTTGTGGAATTTGCTGATCGTTTTGGGGTGGAATTGAAAACAACAATGGATAGTATTTCTTGTGGAGTCTATCCCAACGAATTCGTTATGGAAAACGATTTATTTTCCACCCATGAAGATCATCGAATTGCGATGTCTTTAGCACCTATTTCACTGTTATTCCCACTACAAATAGATAATCCAAAAGTGGTTGCAAAGAGCTATCCTGAGTTTTGGGAACACTTTGCTTCTCTATAAATACTTGTAAAAACTCATTTGCAATGATGATGTGCTATTGCTCTGGAAATTCATCTGAAAGCTAGCGGCAATTCCTTGCCAAGTTAAACGGCAAATAATACCTGCGAAATCTGAATATACCCCTTTAGCTCCTATAAATCCTCGTGCAGCGGGGATGCCAAGCCATACCGGACTTTGTCCATAATCTATAAATGCCAATGTGGTACTAATGGCTATACTTGAAAACGTATGATCTTTTCTTATCCCAAAGCCATGTGTTTTTCCATGAAGATGAAATTCATAAATAGACTTACCATGAGGAATACGCAGTTTCGTGCGCCAGGATAAATAATCTTCGTTGCGGTGTTCATTGATGAATAACTGAAAATTAGAGTTATTCAGATTTAGTTTTACTCTGCTCTTGCTATGAATTAAATTCCATTTTCCAAGTGTATTCTGCCAACTGATATAAGACTCTAACCAAACGCGGTCTTGATTGTAGATATTGGTTTCAAATAGAACGTCTTTAATGAAAAAGTTTGCTCCAATTTTTTGTCCGGTGTTACCGAATTCCCCATACATTCTTGCGGGTCCACGGGCATGATGAAAGAATAATGAAAAATTGTTCTTAGAAGTTGAGGCTCCTAATCTCGTGGTTCTATAAACTTTAAAGGCAGATACTGAGCATCTATTTGAAGTATCCAAGGAAACACAAAACCCTCCATTTGACAGTTTTTTCTCAAATCCTATTCCTTGCAGTATACCCTCAGATACACTTCCTGTTCTTCCCTTGAGTCCTTTTTCAAAATATTCACTTGTGGTGCTGGAAGGAAACCCACGTCTACCCAAAAGGAGACCTTGACCCGCATGTAATGAAAAGTCTCCAAAGGTTAATGCGCAATTTTCAAAGTGGTGGGTGATGTATCCCGAGTAATTGATATGTTGGTTTTCAACAGACTGGTGAATTGCACCATTTATTTCATTTGAATTGAAGAGGAGCGACTGCCTAGAGTTGAATTGGTGTTTACGAAGACTTATTTTGTGTATAATCTGTCTTTTAGACTCATTGACCGTTCTATTAATAGGGAATAGTGCTAATAAATATTCAGCCGTAGTAGAATCAAGGCCTTCAATCATAAAAAGTTCACTTTCATGAGTAAGTTGACCAAATGCATCTTTGTATTCTTCTAGGGCAAATATGTCTGACTTGCTCAAATTAAAAACTTGCCAAAGTGAAGTTGGATCAATAGAATTCAATGTGCTTGTATCTAATATCTCTAGGGCTCTGCTGCTTAGGTCCTCTTCAGAGACCTGACCCTGTGTAATTAAAGGGGTAAGTAGTATGATGATATATTTCATAAAAGCCAATACAAGGACGAAGGCATGGGTATAGCACTGGAATGTATACCTACTTTAAGCCACCATTTTTTTTGATGAATTGCTAGCGAGGTATTAAATTTTCCTTGCGTTTGAGTTACACTAATTAGCAGGTTATTATGCAAATAATTCAATCCATAAGTCAATTCACCCGGAATGGAAGCCCAAGCACCTAACAGATTCCAATTCTGATTTATTTGATAGATATGAAGTACTTGTAGTGACGGAAGACCGTATTGACAACGGTTTACATAGGCATATGTAGTGCTGGTTTCAGTAGAATACAGTAGAGCGCTATGTACGCCTAAAGACGAAAAACTTGAGGATGCATATGCGTTCCTTCCATAGCTGAGTCCACAGGTGATTTTGAGTGAGGAGTTTATTACTACGCTACCACCTATATCTGCAGCAATAGATTGGAACGTGCCTAATTGTTGTTGAGAATATGCTCCGCTAAGGCCCCGATGTTGCGCGCCAATTTGAAATTGTTTGAAATCACCTACGCCTTGTCCTTCAAGGTATATTAGGGAACTAAAAGTTGGCGTAAATGTAAAAGGCAATGTCCAAAACAGCGCATGTATAGGAATAGAGGAAAACATAATTCTTGCTTTCCTAATAAGTTGGACAAATTAAGAACTCAATTCAGAAAATGTGGAAAAGAAAAACTTAGGAATGATTAGTAATAATTGACCAATTCCAACCTAAATACTAAAGGACTGTATTCAGGGATTCCAGGTCGCTCGGTACTTCCGTAGCCTAAAGTGGATGGAAATACAACTATGGCGCGTCCGCCTTCTCCAGCAATTTTAAGTCCTTCTTGAAAGCCAGCTACAAGTCCTAATAAAGGATAATGATTAGATGCGGACCAGCCACTAGAGAAAAGTGTGGAGTCCAATAGGTATCCCATATGCTTGAAACTCACTTCATTTGAAGAATCCGGTATTCTATTTGGATTACCAGCTTGTTCAATGTGATAATATAGACCTGTACCGGTTGCAGTGAATTCTAATCCAGAATCTTCAATCCATGCGAGGATATCATCCATTTGTTGTTCCAAGCGCTCCTCAGAAGAGCAATTGGATAATGTGAATATCACAAAGAGAAAGGGGAATAATTTTTTCATAGCGTAAATCTAGTCAATCAATATTGAAGTAAAATGGGATGGGATAATTTTTGAGTGAAATGGAAGATTGTGTCAATTGTAGTGGTCGGTCTTTTTGACTAACATTGTGGTATGAAGAACCTGCTACTTTTCTTTTTTGCCTTTTTCATTACTTCTGCTCCTGCTCAGATTTATGGACCTGCTCAAGGCTTTCCTTCTGATCCGGTAATTAGTGCATCATGGCAGCATGAGCGTCTTTATCTAGGTACGCAAGGATCAGGTGTTTATGAATTAATAGGAGGATTTATTCAACATTCTAAGCGTTTTGAAAAATTCAATAGGTCTTCTATTTACGGTTTTCAGATAGTAGACACTGGATTGGTGCCTCTTGTGAGTGGGAAACTCAACGAATACCCCATTGTGGTAACCAATGAGTTTGGGACAAAATATATCGTAAATGAAGAGAATTTAAGAGTGAAATTCAGCGATGCGGCGAACGCATTGAGCTCACTTCCGTCAGGAATTTGGCGAATGACTCTTGATGGTGAAAGACTCAATTTTTTGAGGACAGGTTCTGAATTAGTCGTTTTGAATGATTTAGGTGAGGAGTTGGATCGACAAAAGTTTCAAGGATTGTTATTTGACTTAGCCCCTACCGAATATGGTTTGGTATTAAGTGCAGAGAGTGGATATTATCAATGGAATAAAGAATGGAAGAAAATCGGTTCGGGACTACCTGTTTTTGCTTTTGACGGCAAAATGGCTCGCACACCTCTTGGCAGTATAGAGGTCAATAAGCTTTTCTCAGGCAACTGGTCAACTACGGATTTTTCAGCTATTGAATATAAAAGAGAAGAATACGAATCAGCCTATGATGTAGATTCTATTGGAACCCTCACGTATACATTTTCTTCTTCAGGAATAGCGGTTCAAAGTGGTATAGAACTGCTGTATACTATAGATTCTCATCGTGAATTGCCCGATTTACGCCCTGGGAACTATGATCTCGCCTTAATTGCTGGGCGGTTGTATGTTGCTACGCCCTCAGGAATGTTCATTTTTGAGAACGGCGGTGAGCCCAACCTTCCTCACCATGCCATATTCAAATCTTCCATTGACGGAATACCCACAGAACGCATTCCTCATAGAATTACTGCTCCAAATTCTTTATCCTTTTCAGCAGATGTTGAGGTAGAGAGTAATACGCCAATATTGGGTCGTTATAGAGTAAACAGTGCACCTTGGGAATTTTGGGACATAAACGGGCCAATATTATTGGAATATCCGGCACCAGGAAATTATACGCTTCAAATGCAAGTGGATAGTAGAGCCGATTTCGCGTCCAATGAACCCATTGAATATACGTTTACTATCCGTGCTATTTGGTATAAGCGCACGGGAACCTGGGTGGGAATAGTATTGGTCATAGCAGTACTTGTTGTATTGTGGCAGCGCAGGGCACGACTGCGGGCGAATGAGCGTCTTGATTTACAGGAACGCCTAGCAGATGCTGAACTGCAAAGTAAACGTGGACAAATGAATCCGCATTTCCTCTTCAACGCCTTAGATGCTATTTCAAGTTTTATTTTTAAAAACCAGCCAAAAGATGCTGTCCTATACATGGGGAAGTTGGCAAAATTGATGCGATTAACCTTGGAAAGTTCTCGTAGCACAGAAATGGTTCTTGCGGATGAAATAGATCTATTAGGAAAGTATGTAGATCTATGTATGCTTCGTTACGGTGAATTCAAATGGCAACTCTTGGTAGATGAAGCATTAGATCAATACGAAATAACCATACCTCCAATCCTATTGCAGCCGTTGATTGAAAATGCTGTTCAACATGCAGTACGTCCAAATTTGGCGTCAAATAAATCTGGAGAGATTACCACCTCAATAAGCTTAAGAGAACATCAATTACTCATTGTTATTGAAGACAATGGTCCGGGAATTGAAAATGTAGAGGAAGCTTCTCAAAGTCATGGTTTAGCCATTTTAAAAGAGCGATTGGAATTACTCTCAAGAAAGAACAATCAAGAATATGATTTGCAGTTAGTATCTGTTGAAAATGATGGTTCAATTTTTGGGACTCGTGTTTCACTCATTCTACCACTTAAAGGTGCAGAATAAAACGTAGCTTCAATCAAACGCTCAAACCTATGAATGCATTATTGTTAGATGACGAACAGCCTGTATTGGAAAGCTTGAAAGGTAAGCTCGGTTTATTCTGTCCAGAAGTAACCGTGGTGGCTCAATGCAATACTGTAGATGAAGCATTGAATGTGCTTACACATGAATCTATAGATATTTTGTTTTTGGACGTAAATCTCAACGGTGAGAGTGGTTTTGACTTAATTGAAAAATGGTCTGGTGATGACCTTCCATCTCTAATATTCACAACAGCATTTGATGAATTTGCGGTACAAGCTATAAAGCATGCAGCTCTTGATTATTTACTTAAGCCAATAGATGCGGAAGAACTAGTGAAAGCAGTTCGCAAGGCAGGTCAGAAGGTAAGTAGAGATCTTCAAGATGTGGTCAGCGAAGCGGTTAAAGGGGCACCTAAGAAATTAGTAATTCCAACTACTGAAGGGATGCATGTCCTGAATGTAAAGGATATTGTCCGTTGTGAAAGCAGCTCTAATTATACCACATTTTACCTCGCGGACAAGTCCTATGTTTTAGCTTCAAAAACTATGAAGGAATATGAAATTTTACTTCGTCCAGCAGGATTTGAACGTGTACATAAGAGCCATTTGGTAAACCTTGAGATGATTTCGCGTTATATTAGTGCAGATGGAGGTTATGTGCTCTTAAAAGAGGGGTCAACAGTACCAGTGAGCAACCGAAAAAAGGAAATTTTGGTCAGTCATCTCAAAAGATTATAATGCCATGGAGGTATGCATTTCTGCACTTCTTTGTCAGCCTAATTCTTGGCAGCTTAGTGATGACATTCTTGTCGTTTGTATTGATTAACTTCTACCAGCAGACGATTCATTTTGATGGCTTCGGCTTCGTTTTTCTTTTAAGTATGCTTTATTCCTTCTTCCTAAGTATACCCGGGGTGGGACATTTGAACCTATACTACAGCAGGAATTTTCAAAGCGAGAACTTTGAGAGCTTCTGGGGCCAATTCAAAAGGCGCTACCTCTTAACACTCCTCATTCACTTAGTGGGACTGCTTGTATTGCTTCTGGCTGTTTTTGGATTTAGTTACCCGGCGTTCACGCTAACCAATACGCTCACGGTACTTCCTTGGATTTTGATGATGGTATTCAGCTATGGCCTGAGCGGCTGGCTCATTATTCGTGCATTAAAAGACAAGCTCCAAAAAGCCTGATAGGCTCGATTATTTCGAGTACTTGGCCTTTACTTCCTCTGCACCTTTTAAGACCTTGGCTTTGAGGCTTTCTTTGTAGTCTACCACACGTTGTAATACCGCTATATCTGACGATCCCATAATTTGTGCCGCAAGGATACCTGCGTTCTTCGCACCGTCTAGTGCTACAGTAGCAACAGGCACGCCGCCAGGCATTTGAAGAATAGAAAGTACGCTGTCCCAGCCGTCAATGGAGTTCGAACTATGTACAGGAACACCAATAACGGGCAGCGGACTTACTGAAGCGACCATACCCGGCAGGTGTGCGGCACCGCCAGCTCCTGCGATGATGACTTTGAGGCCTCTTTTGTGTGCGTTTTGACCGTAATCCATAAGCTTCTCGGGAGTGCGGTGAGCACTCACGATATCAACTTCATAGGCTAGTCCTAATTCGTCCAATACATTGATAGCTTGTTGCATAACTGGCAGATCTGAAGTGCTGCCCATAATTATTCCGATCATGTTTATTTGCTTTTGACCAATATACTATTCTTTGCCCATTCGGCGCGTTTACGCGCTTCAGCTCTATCTTTTGCCACTACGGTTACGTGTCCCATTTTACGGAATGGGCGCGTTTGAGCTTTTCCGTAAATGTGGATATTTACGCCGGGTTCGGCCAGCAATTCATCATACCCTTGATACATCACATTACCACTATAGCCATCTGCACCTACAAGGTTGGCCATTACACCTGCTGCTTTAAGTTCAGTAGATCCTAGAGGCAAATTAAGTACGGCACGAACGTGCTGTTCGAACTGACTTGTATAACAGGCTTCAATGGTGTGGTGACCGCTGTTGTGCGGGCGTGGTGCCACTTCATTAACCAAGATTTCACCTTCAGCAGTAACGAACAACTCCACTGCGAGCAAACCGCAGATATCATATGCTTCAGCGGTTCTTACAGCAATCTCTTCAGCCTTTTCCTTCATGTCCTTGCTTAAAACGGTTGGGCACAATACGTATTCTACTTGGTTGGCGGTGGGGTGAAATTCTTGATCCGCAACGGGGAATGTTTTTATTTCACCACTTTCGTTTCGGGCAACTATAACGCTCACTTCAAGGTCAAAGTCCACAAAAGCTTCCAACATTCCCGGTACATCAGGAATGTTTTGTACATCGTTTTCAGTTCGGCAAACGACCACACCAAAACCATCGTAACCTCCCGTAGCTGCTTTCCATACGAATGGGATAGGCCATCGATCACGCGCAGCCTCAAAACCTCTCTTACTATCTATCATTTCAAATCGCGAAGTAGGGATATTGTGGTCTGCGTAAAATTGCTTCTGCCTGGTCTTGTCCTGAATAAGCTCCAAACTGTCTGGATTCGGATGTACCTTTTTGCCTTGTGATCTAAGATCACGAAGTGCTTGTACGTTCACAGCTTCAATCTCAATACAGATGGTATCACAATCGGCAGCAAATGCCATAACTGTATCATAATCTTGCAAAGATCCTACTTGGAATTCATTGGCGCCAAATTGCGCTGGGGCATCCACAGAAGGATCAAGAACTTTGGTGCGGATGTCAAATTTGCGTGTGGTGTAGAGCATCATTTTGCCCAATTGGCCACCGCCCAATATTCCCAATGTATAATCTGTAGAGAAAATATTCTTAGCCATGAATGCCTTGATTTGTGCCAAAGGTAGTACTTGCGTTGCTATTTGTCCTTATTCATGCTGGCTCAACTTGCGCAACTAAGGGAATAGTGAATTGCTTTTGACTCACAATTTCCTCCACTAAAGCTCTAGTTCTTCTCTTCTGTAGCTTTTTAAACTGACGACCTTTGAAATCGAATACGGCTCCAATTTCTATATCGCTTAAAAGCGTAATTTGTGATTCGTTGTCTAAGGAAAGAATTACTTTTTGCAATCTAGGATCACCACCAACAGCGCTTTTTGGGCGCGTTGCATGGTGTAAAATAGCCAAGCGATATTCTTCGGCCCAGGTGCATGCTTCTTCCAATTCAAATAACATTGCTCCAAACGTAGTTTTCCATTCTATACCATGCGGAGCGGCCTTGCGTCCATAGGTATTCCACACTTTTAAATGTGCGATTTCATGAACTAGCGTCGTTAAGAATTGATACTTCCCTAAGTTGCTGTTTAGGGTGATTTTGGCGCGTGCTCCTTTTTTTGGAGGCCGGAAATCTCCCAATTTTGTAGCTCGAGGTTTATGGATAGCAAGGTCAAATGCTTCGTTTTTCAACCAATGTTCCAAAAGCGGTAATACTTCTGCCTGGGGCAAGTAGGGCAAAAGTGGCTTTAAATCCATTATCCTACTTCCTCAAGGTCAACTGATGAAAAAGACGGGCAATCGCAATCTTTAGCTGACCCACAGCTACTTAGTGCAAGTGCTAAAAACACAATGGAAATAGTGGCAATTCTCTTCATAACATAGGAGTTTGTCCTTCAAAGAAAATGTAAATTAGCCATATGATCACGAACTTTTTCGAAGGAATTGGCGCTTACAGCGTTTTAATGACGAAAGTCTTTCGTAAACCTGATCGTTGGAAAGTTTTTTATCGGTCCACGATCAAGGAAATTCAATTATTGGGAATTGATTCAATAGGCATTGTTGTTATCCTATCTGTTTTTATGGGTGCGATAGTGACCATTCAAACTGCTTTTCAATTGAGCGATGATCCGCTGATTCCAACTTATTACATTGCCATGGCAACTCGTGAATCTATAACACTGGAGTTTAGTCCTACGGTGGTGAGTCTTATTCTTGCCGGTAAGGTAGGTTCCAATATTGCATCAAGTTTAGGAACAATGCGCGTTTCTGAACAAATTGATGCCTTGGAGGTCATGGGTGTGAATAGCGCGAACTTTTTGATTTTACCAAAGATTGTGGCGCAATTGTTCTTTAATCCTTTGCTCATCTTAATGTCTATGTTTTTAGGACTATGGGGCGGGGCTATGGCCGGTGACATGTTAGGCTTAATTGCGTTCCAAGAGAGTATAAGCGGCTATCAACTAGAGTTCATTGTTTTTGAAAATGTGATTTATGGACTTATCAAGTCTGTTGTATATGCTTTTATTATTGGTTCAGTAAGTGCATATAGTGGATATACGGTGAAAGGCGGTGCCGTTGAGGTTGGAATCGCTAGTACCAATGCAGTTGTCCGGTCGTGTTTGGCTATAATCTTATCGAATTATGTTTTAACCGATTTATTATTGAACTAATGATTCAGGTAAAGGGGATACATAAAAGCTTTGGAGAAAATCATGTCCTAAAAGGTGTGGACGTAGATTTTCGCCGCGGAGAAACCAATCTTATCATAGGGAGGTCGGGATCTGGCAAGACCGTTTTTCTTAAAACTATTTTAGGGTTACATCAACAAGATCAGGGCCAAATTATTTACGATGGTGAGGTACTCAGTGAAATGAGTAAACAACGCTCAAAAAAGCTCCGTCAAGAAATAGGCATGCTCTTTCAGGGAGGCGCACTTTTTGATAGCATGACAGTTGCGCAGAATATTCGTTTCCCATTGGAGATGTTCTCGGATATGACCAAACATGAAATGGATGAGCGCGTAAAATTCGTTATGAATCGAGTTCGATTGGAGGGAGCTGATTCAAAGTTTCCAAGTGAGATTTCTGGCGGTATGCAAAAACGTGTAAGTATTGCACGTGCAATTTCTATGAGCCCTAAGTACCTTTTCTGTGATGAGCCCAACTCTGGATTAGATCCGGAAACTGCTATTGTTATAGATCAACTGATTCACGAGATCACGCACGAATTTGATATGACTACTATAGTAAACACGCACGATATGAATTCCGTTCTTGAAATCGGGGATCATGTCATCTTTATGAAAGAAGGATATAAAGTTTGGGAGGGAAATAGCTCTGAAGTGCTCAAATCAACGAATCAAGATGTAGAAGAATACGTCTTCAAGTCAAAGCTATTCCAACAGGTCCGCAAGGCACTACGTTGATCACACTGTTAAGCTAGGAATCAAGATAAAAAAAACCGGGGCTGCCTGAGCAACCCCGGTTGGGTGTTTTGTTGTGTTAAACAAGTAAGGATTACTTGATGGTAATGCGTTCTATGGTATTTACACCTTCTCCTTCTACAGACAAGATGTACATTCCTTTAGCATTCTTACTTAAATCTATCATTTTGCGCTCACCAGCAACGAAAGATTCATTAGAAGCATAAATTACTTGCCCTAATACATCTACAACGGTTACCGTGGCATCAGCAGTAGCATCTAATTCTATATTCACAACACCGTTAGTTGGGTTAGGGAAAATAGAAGCAGAAGTTAAGTCCTTGTCCTCAACACCTATGGAAGATGTTCCGGAAGCCGTAACTGAAATAAGGTGCGAGTAGGCCATGTTTATACTTGTTTGGTCATTTCTCCAATCTGAGGGAGCAACATGAGCACTGTAACGAGTGGTATTGAACAAGAAGTTTGAACAGTTTGTAGATGTGCTGTCAAAATCTTGAATGAAATAACCCTGTGGAGCTGAAGTATTGCCTTCTCTGTAATAATAGAAGTAGAAAGGGTTCATACTTCCTGAGTTTGTTTGGTAATTGATCGTATCGGAAGTGGTCATCCCTCCTGGTAAGTACTCTACAAAAATACCTAATAACTGATTCCCCATCATGGTTAAGCCTCCGTTAGGCACTTCAACACCAACTACAGCTACACCACTATCAGCTACACTTAAATTGTAATCAATTGTAACAGTACTAGTAGACGTTGGACCGCCTTGATTTCCATCTAACGGGCTGCCTGCATAATCCATAGTTTTAGCTGTAGGCGTTGCTGTTGGGTCTAAAGCTGCCCAAGTACCGGGGTTGTATTGAACACCAGCAAAAGGAGCAGAGAACCCATTACCACCCTTGAAAATGGTAAAACGAATTTTATCCGCGTTGTTACCATTAAAGATGTCGTAACCACCAATCACATATAACGAATCAATCGTTATTTGGTCAGTTTCGTTGAACTCATTATCTGCCCAACCGTAGTAGTTGAAATCATACGTAGCACCAACTGCGTGGTTGTACGAATATCCTGTGGATCCATCAGAATAGACAATAACAGTTGACGAATCAGGTGTAGTCGTAATAGCACCTAATGTCATATCTGACTGGTAAAATTGATATAAGAAATCGGTATAATCGTAGTTGTTGTTGATTGCACCACCTCTTTTCAAAATGATGTCTTCGATTTTTTCTTTCGCAGCAGCATTCGGAGTGATTTCAGTCTGCAATAGTTTGTTTGTCATTGCATCCTGAGAGAAAGCGTTGAACCCAAATGCTAATGCGGCAAGGAGTAAAACTTTTTTCATAAATAAGTATTTTGTTAAATTGAACTTCTAAGATAAGCAACATCCTTGAAATTTAAAGCTTGGATACCATCATTATTCCATCACGAACACTTAAAATCACTTGTTCTACTCTTGTATCTCGAGCGATGTGCTTGTTTAAAGACATAATGCTCTTAGTGTCTTTGTCCTTTGATGCCAATTCCTCTACTACTTTACCTGACCATAATATATTGTCTATAAGCATTATTCCTCCGGTTGGCATGAGCGGGATAAGGGTTTCGTAATACTCTAAGAGCCCTTTCTTATCGGCATCCAGAAAAATGAAATCCCAAGGCCTTTGTACCTCTTTTAGTTTCTTTTCTGCAGGTCCAATATGAAGATTCATTTGGGCGAATTTTGGATGTTGTTTCCAATATTTTAGAATGGTGGATTCTAATTCCTCATTAATTTCAATTGCATGGAATTCACCTTGTTCCTTTAGACCCTCTACTAAGTAGTGTGAGGCATAGCCTGTGAAAGTACCTACTTCTAAGATATATTTTGGTCTTTTCATTAAGGTGAAAAGCTTTAAAAGTTGGCCTTGAACATGCCCGCTAAGCATTCGCGGCATTATGACTTTTAGCCAAGTTTCACGCTCCAATTCGTTTAAATATTCAGGTGCTTTAGTGGTATGGTCACTTATGTATTTCTGTATTTCGTCACTAATAAACTCCATTCCTATGCTTTGGTGTAGATAAGCGTAAATGCATCCTCTTTTTTGAGATAATCATTGGCTACTCGTTGTAGGTCGCTGTAGGTTAATTTTGTTATTTGTTCTGCAACAAAATCAAAAGTACTTACCTTACCAAAATGCATGAGTGCTCTAGCTGCCCCAATGGCGCTGTTCAAGCCGTTGTCTTCCGCTAAAGCCATTTGACCTATAAATTGATTTTTAGCTTTGCTCAATTGCAATACACCAAGCGGCTGATGTTGAAATTTCTGCACTTCCTTATGCACTAGCTGCTCAGCTCTCTTCGTTTGGTTAGGATCACACCCTAGATAAATTCCAAGTAACCCAGTATCGCTGTAAAGATTCATGTAGCTTTCAATATTATATGCAATACCGTGTTTTTCACGAATATTAAGGCCTAATCTGCTATTCATAGCAGGTCCACCGAGCACATTGTTCAATAATAAAAGCGCTCTGCGATCTTCAGAATGAATTCCTGGGATTCGCCACCCCGTCATAAAATGATCTTGAAATTGGGCTTCAGGACTCTCAATTCGTTGTCCTAGGTTACTGATTTTTTCAGTTGCCTTCCACGTACTAACCTCAGGTGACCAATACCCAAAAAATTCCTCAGCCATAGATTCTACTCTATCCAATCCAAAGGGTCCAACAACGGCAATCTTGATTCGACTTGCAGTATAGGTGCGAGACCTAAATTCTATAATGTCTTCCCGTGTTAAACGATCCACACTTTCCGGTGTGCCCAGTATATTTCTTCCAAGAGAATTACCGTTAAAAATCAAATCTTCAAAATCATCGAAAATCCGTTCGGACGGCGCGTCTTTATAACTGAATATTTCGTCCTTTATAACGTCTTTTTCTTTGATAAGCTCTTTTACAGGAAATGTACTTGCGATTAGAACATCACTCAGTAAATCCATCGCTCTTCTCAAGTCACCTTTTAAAAAGCTTGCATGAATAATGGTCTCTTCTTTAGTTGTGTAGGCATTTAGTTCGCCTCCTACGTCGTCCAGTCGACTGAGAATATGGTAAGCTTTCCTGTTAGTTGTGCCTTTGAAAAGATTATGCTCTATAAAATGAGCCAGGCCCTGTTGGTGCTCAAGTTCGTCTCGAGAACCTGCTTTGATTGCCACAGCCACATGGGCAACGGGTGTCTTTTTGTACTGAAAAGAACCTTGTATTCCATTGGATAGGGTAAAAATATGGTTGGGTTTCATTCGTTTTCGTCCAATACTTCAAGCACTGTTCTAAAAGCCAGGGCATGTTCTCCCCAGGCTTTGCTGCTTTGTTCTCTGAGGCCGTCTGCGTACATCTGCATATAGAGCTTAATACTTTCAAGATCGGCTGCACGGTACTGAATACTGTAACTTGGATGATCTTGTTCTTGTTCGGGGAAAACTTGTGTAAAAACAAAAGATAAAAACAAGCCGGTTTCCATAACATTCGGTATGTGCTCCTTCCTCATCCATTTTAGCCAACGTTCTTCTATCACCGGGTTTACCACTACGGTAACATTATAAATGTGTTCGCTCATAGATCAAAGGTACGGTACATTAACCGGGCCTGCTCATTGTAAAACCCTGAAGGATACTTTAACAGATATTGTTCAGTGGCTAGCTGGGCTTTTATATCCTTTGAGTCATATAGACTTTTAGCATAATAAAAATAACTTTCTTCTTTCCACATTCCCTCCCCAGCGGCGCCTTGTAAAACCAAAAAGGTACTGGCTGCAGCATCATATTTACCTAATTTTAACTGAACTTTCCCCATCTTATAGAGGAGATCGTCATAAACCTCATTGGCCAAAAGGATTCGCCCCGCTTCTTCGTAGGCTTTGAGGGCTTCTTCATTCTTGTTCATTATCTCTAAAAGCATAGGAACACGCAGTATTTGAAGGCCTTCGAACAGGGTGTCTTCAACCGTATTGGCAGCAATCAATAATGCATTTTCTAAAGCATCATTGGCTATTGCTTTGCTTGTAGATTGCAGTAACACTTCCAATTGTGTTTTTGCCCAATCAATGTCTCCACCATAAAAGGCACACATTGCACGTGCTAATCTAGACTCATCCCCCTCTTTGGAATCTCCTAATAGCGTTTCTGCCCGGGCGTACTCAATCAGCGCTCTATCAAAGTCTCCTGTTAATTGCAAAATTTCTGCGAAACTCTTATACGTTAATCCGTGCCAAAGATTCTCTGCATAAATGGACCTAAGACCCTCCATAGTCTCCCCGTATTCAAAGGCGGATGCGCTATCAACTTCCTTTGACTTAATGACAAATTCCTCTCGAGCTAATTCCCAACCAAAGCAGGGTCCACATTCTTGATGTTTAAAATTTTGAATCAATTGCTGGGCCGATTCTAATTGCATTGAGCTTAACAATGTGAGTTGATCTATCAATACTTCATTAAGCCAATTACCCAATAGGATGCTGGGACGATTGTATATCATGAAGTCATAGACTTCAATGGCGGTGGCTTTTTGATTTTTTTCAATGGCTTCGCGCGCCACGGAAATAAATTCATTAGCTCTGAAATCGTTGCTTATAGATTTAGCTTTTAGCCACCTAAATGCTTTATCAAAATCACCTTCTTCTCGATAAACAAAAAGGAGTAGGTTCTCAAAAACAGAAACATTTCCTCCTTCCTTGATTTTAGTCAATAACGCTTTTTTTGCTGCTTCTGCATGCAAGCCGCGCTCGTCATCATTAATATTCTGAGTAATGCGTAACTTAATGTTTGCGAGGTAACCGCGATTTTGCTGAATTGCTTCTAAGTATGCTGTGTATTGTTTATCTATTTGACCCAGCTGTGCATATAGTTGTGCCCGCTCAAAGGCGGATCTTAGCTTTGGTTGTTTACTTTCGGCAAGTTCGAAAATATTGACTGCCTCCTGCAATAATCCATATTTTTCTAATACTCTAACTACAGTTCTTGAGGTAAACGGGTTTTTAATTACCTCTAGTTCTATTTCTTCCCATTTTGGCCCCCGTTTATTTAGAGAATGACTCAGTACCCAATGGTCAACGGTATATTGAGGCCTGGATGCACCAAACCTTTTGTTTTGTTTACGAACTAACCTGAGCGCTGCGAGGCTGTCTTCTAATAAGAGCTGAGTATCAAGTAGTTTTTCGTAAGCAGGTCCTGAAGGGTTCTTATTATAGATTGGTTCAAGACATTCTAGGGCAGCCTTGTACTCACCGTTAATAAGCAGTGTATCACAATCGCTAATGGAACTTTTTGTATTTGCTTTTTGGGCAAAACTCGCGAAGGGAAGAAGAACTAAAAGAAATTTAATTAGGTGCATTTGTCGCTAAGATAAAGTTCTTGAGCGAGTCTAATTTGGCAAGTAACACGTCATGCTCTCTCAAGCATTCAAAACATGCGCCATAGCTCTTATTGATTCTTTGGTTGGCATCTCTCAATGCAAAGGCTTCATCATTAAAATACTTCACTGCAAGTGAACTATCAAGCGCATTTGATTCAACTTCTGAAAGTAATGTGCTAAGCTGTATGGAGTTGTAATCTGGGGTCAATTCCGTGGTATAGCTACCGATTACGCGGCCATAATATTTAACACAATTCTCCATCTCATAGAGAGGTCCTGTGAACATGTTTTTGGGAACGCCAATCTCCATCATCTCATCTACACTGGCAATAAAGAATACTTGAAGTTCTCCCAACTCTAAATAAGCTTCTTGAACTTTAGTGCTATCCACGCTTTGAATTACTTGTTCGTGACTGTTACTGAGCACGACCATAGAATCAAGCATCCCCGTCATTTTTACACGCCAAGGTTCAGGTTGGGTGCACCCGGTAACAACCCATATTACAAGAATTAGTAGGCTACATCTTCTCATTATTTAATGATATCAAATCCTGTGTATTCAGCTAATGCTTTAGGAATTTTAATTCCATGTGGAGTTTGATGATTTTCTAGCAATGCGGCTAAAACACGCGGCAGGGCCATGGCCGAACCGTTTAAAGTATGACACAATTGTGTTTTACCGTTTTCATCGCGGTACCTCAATTTGAGACGATTAGATTGAAATGTTTCAAAATTGGAAACAGAACTTACCTCTAACCAACGTTGCTGGGCAGCACTGTATACTTCGAAATCGTATGTTAATGCAGATGTAAACCCTGCATCTCCACCGCACAATCGAAGCACCCTATAGGGCAATTCCAATTTGTCTAACAACCCTGCAATATGGGCCACCATCTCATCTAGAAGAGCATAAGAATTGGAAGGATCAGTGATGCTTACAATTTCAACTTTATCAAATTGGTGCAAACGGTTTAGTCCACGAACATCTTTCCCATAAGAACCTGCTTCACGTCTAAAACAGGGTGTATAACCAGTACTTTTTATGGGGAAATCAGCGGCATTTACAATTTCGTCTCTAAAAATATTGGTGATTGGCACTTCTGCAGTTGGTATTGCATATAGCCCGTCCAACGGCATTTCATACATCTGGCCCTCTTTATCGGGAAGTTGACCTGTACCATATCCAGAGGCTGCATTAACAAAATGAGGCGGTTGGTATTCCGTATATCCTGCGCCTCTGTTTTCATCAAGAAAGAAATTGATCATAGCGCGCTGGAGACGCGCACCATGATTTACGTAAACAGGGAATCCAGCACCACTAATTTTCACTCCTAATTCAAAGTCTATTAAGTTGTAGTCGGATGCTAAGTCCCAATGTGGTTTTGCATCTTCATGCAAACTCGGAATATCTCCGCTTCGACTCACCTCTTCGTTATCCGTCTCATCTTTTCCGGCCTTGACACTTGGATGAGGTACGTTCGGTAGGGTTAATAATAGTGTATGTTCTTTTTCTTCAAGAGTATGTAGCTCCTCACTCAGATCCTTAATATCCTGTTTCAGCAACCCTGTTTCATTTTTTAAGCTATTGGCTTCAGCACCCTTACCGGATTTGAATAATGTTCCAATTTCTTTAGCAAGAGCATTGCTTCGTGCTTGCTTTTCCTCCATTTTGTGGCGAATGGCACGACGCTGTCCGTCTATTTCAAGTAAATCATGAACCGTTTGAGAAGCATCAACACCTCTCTTTTTTAGACCGTTTATGATGGTTTCGGGCTCTTGTCTGATTCGCTGAATTTGCAGCATGATTGTTACGGTTTACGCCTCAATGGCAATGACGCGCTCTATTTCAGGCGCATATTTTTTTATAGTAGACTCAATTCCGCCTTTAAGAGTAAAGTCACTCACCTTACAGCCTACGCAGGCCCCGTGAAATTGAACTTCCACTGTTGTTCCAACAATATTTACAAGACTTACATCGCCGCCGTCATTGGCAAGAAATGGACGAACTTCGTCTAAGGCTCTCTCAATTTTCTCTGTTAGCGTATTCAATTAATTTTTTTTTGGAGAACATCCAGCCATAGTAGTTATGCGGACAATCTCTGTTGGCGGTAAGTTTTTATTGCGCTTTGCAACCTCACCTACAATATTACGAGCGATTTCTTCAAAAGCCAACGGAATATTTGTTCCCTCTTGAAGAGCTGCAGGCCTGCCTACATCACTCGCTTCTCTGATACTTTGAATTAACGGTAATTCACCTAAAAAGGGAACTTGTAGCGATTTAGCTAAATTTCGTGCTCCTTCTTTGCCAAATAAATGATATTTCATTTCCGGCAATTCGTCAGGGGTGAAGTAACTCATGTTTTCTAAAATACCCAGCACAGGAACATTAATTTGTTCCATTTGGAACATGGCCACTCCTTTACGGCAATCAGCTAAGGCAACTTTCTGAGGTGTACTTACGACTACGGAACCTGTAACTGGAACATTTTGAACCATACTTAAGTGAATATCACCCGTTCCAGGGGGTAAGTCAATCAATAAAAAGTCTAATTCTCCCCAGTGCGTATCGTGTATCATTTGGGTTAAGGCCTTTGTTGCCATAGCTCCACGCCAAACAACTGCTTGGTCCATATTTGCAAAAAAGCCTATTGACATCACCTTAATGCCGTATCCGTCCACAGGTCCCATCTTATTTTTTCCATCTGCATGCACGGTGATGGGTTTTGCATGTTGCACATCAAACATTAAGGGTATTGAGGGACCATAAATATCTGCATCTATTAGTCCTACTTTAAAGCCCATTTTCTTTAGGGCTACAGCTAAATTAGCTGTAACGGTACTTTTACCAACGCCGCCTTTACCAGACGCAATTGCAATAATATTTTGAACGCCAGGTATTGGAGCCCCTTTAATTACATTGCTGGCTTCTTCCTTAGCTTTTTCACTAACGGTAATGTTCACCACTATTTTTGCTTTCACGTTTACTTCTTCGTGAATAGCTTTCATGATATCTACCTCTAACTTCTTCTTTGCCTGCAAGGTGGGGCTGATACTTTCAGCGTCTACAATTACCTCATCACCAAATACTTGAATATTGCGAACCAAACCGGCAGAAACTATGTTTTCTGCTTTGGTGGTACTTACCTTTTCCAGTGCCTTTTGGATATCTATTTTTTTCATATTCAAAGAATTCTGCTGCAAAAGTAATAACCACTACTTTCACTACAGCGTACAAAAGCCAATGGATTCAAAAGACACCTTATTTATTACCGGATCAACAGGCCAATTAGGTTCGTTTATACTTGCAGAACTATTGGGTTTTTTAGAGTGTGAGGGCCATACAGGAGCTATTCTTTGTGCAAAACGAGGAAGTTCTTCTATGCGTCAAATTGAGATGACTGAAGATTTTTTGAATTTGGACTCCAAACAATTTTCTTTATTTCACAATCTTCATTGGATAGATTGTGACTTAGGTGATGGACATTTCACTTTTGATGTAATTATGGACTATTGTGCCGTTCATGATTTTGCGCCCCCAAAGGAGATAATACATGCAGCCGCGGCAATTAACATTAGTCCATCTACTTCAGCAAATACACCTAATGAACAACTAACGGATCAAATGCTCCTATTGGGTGAATTATTGAAAATCAATCACTTTACCCATATCAGTTCTATTGCAGTAATGGGAGGTACAGCACCTCTTGGGGAGCAGGAATGGATTGGTCCAGCTAATTTCCATCCTAATCGTTCGGCTGCCTTTTTGTCTAATTATGCAATAGGAAAAATTGCAAGTGAACTCCGGGTTTGGAAAGCTCAGGCAGAGGGTATGTCGATTTCGATTATTAGACCTGGAGTAATTTTAGGGATTGGTCCCAAAGAAAGACCTCCGCAAGAATTATGGGCGCGGCTTCAGGACGGTAAGATGCCAATTGCTACGGACGGTTCTACAGGAATCGTTGATGTTAGAGATGTTGCATCCATAACTGTTGCAGCGCATCGTGAAAGAATAGTTGGTCCTATTATAGCAGTGGCAGAAAACGCCTCTTTTTATGAGTTATTAGACAAATTAGGTGCGGCTATAGGTCACTCCAAAAAAATAAAAAGACTGAATGCGGAACCCTGGCTGGATAGAATGCGGGATTTCGCTTTTTTACATAGGTTGCCATTCATTGGTAAATTTTTCACCCCTCAAATGCGCATCATGCTGTTTTCTAAAACCCAATATGACGGCTCTAGTGGAGCAGAGTTGCATCAGTATAGGGCAATGGACGAGACTACTTCTCAATTTGGGCTTTACTTGCGCCAAGTTTGGAGATAAAAAAAGAGCTGTACTTTATAAAGCACAGCTCTTTCGAGTCTAAACGAGTGAAATGTTATGCGTTTGGAACAACGCTTACATAGCTTCTATTGTCTTTTTTCTTGCGGAACTCAACCTTGCCGTCTACAAGTGCGAATAACGTATGGTCTTTTCCAATACCTACGTTTTCTCCCGCATTATGCTTGGTTCCTCGCTGACGCACGATTATATTCCCTGCGATAGCGTCTTGGCCACCAAAGATTTTGATACCCAATCGCTTACTTGCTGATTCGCGTCCGTTTTTCGAACTACCTACACCTTTCTTGTGAGCCATAACTAATTATTTATCTGCTTTTTTAGCCACTGGTTTCTTAGGAGATGCCTTTTTTGTAGCTGGCTTCTTTGCTGCTGGTTTCTTAGCAGTAGTAGCTTTTTTAGCTGCTGGCTTTTTGGCTGCAACTTTTTTCGGAGCAGCTTCCTTTTCTTCAGTTGCTTTGGCTGCAGCCTTTTTTGCTGGAGCCTTGGCAGTGATTTTATTAATAGTAATTGAAGTAAAAATCTGACGGTGACCATTCATTTTTTGGTAACCCTTGCGACGCTTCTTCTTGAAGACAAGAATTTTATCGCTTTTTACTTCGCCGTTAACGGTAGCATCTACTTTAGCTCCGTCTATAACTGGGGCGCCAACCTTTACATCACCTTTCTCTTCTATGAGGAGAACACGGTCGAATTTTACTTTCTTCCCTGCCTCAACATTTAAGCGGTTTACGTACAAGCGTTGGTCTTTTTCAACTTTGTATTGAAGCCCTGCTATCTCTACAATTGCGTACATTATACTTCTTTTTAAGGGCTGCAAATATAAAACAACTGCTTTAATAACAAAGCGTTAAAATAAGTAAGATTTCAAAAAGTTGAATAGCATTTCTTAGACTTGCAGGTAATGAGACCTTATATTTGAAGCACTATCCTAAAATATCTTTAATGAAAAACTTCATGATCTTGGGTGCTTTGGCGTTTTCAACTGTCTTATGTGCTCAAAACAAAATTGATTTTGAAGAGTACGATTTAAACAACGGTTTACACGTAATTCTTCACGAAGACCACAGCACCCCTATCGCTGCTGTTACTGTTCTCTACCACGTTGGTAGCAAAAATGAAGATCCGGAACGCACTGGTTTCGCACATTTCTTTGAGCATTTGCTTTTTGAAGGAAGCGAAAATATAGGTCGAGGGGAATTCGATAGCTATGTGACTAACGCAGGAGGTGCTCTAAATGCAAATACTTCGCAGGATCGAACATTCTATTATGAACTGTTACCCTCTAATCAGATGGAAATGGGTTTATGGCTGGAAAGTGAGAGAATGTTGCATGCCAACATTCAAAACATAGGTGTTGAAACACAGCGTGAAGTAGTTAAAGAAGAAAAACGTCAACGTGTAGACAATCAGCCGTACGGTTCTTGGTTGGAAAACATGATGAAGCGCATGTATACTGAACATCCTTACAATTGGGTTCCTATTGGTTCAATGGATCATTTGAATGCGGCCCAATTGGACGAGTTCATGGCCTTCTACAAGAAATTCTACGTTCCAAACAATGCGACATTAAGTATTGCAGGAGATATTGATATTGAAAAAACAAAAGAGCTTATCCAGGCTTACTTTGGAGAGATTCCTAAAGGTGCAGAAGTAATGCAGCCAGCGGTTCAAGAGCCAGCATTAGGTGGTGAGAAAACCGCAACTATTTATGATAACATTCAATTACCGGCGATTATGATGGGTTACCGAATGCCTCCGCAAACATCAGATGATGCCTATGCGCTTCAGATGGCAAGTTCAGTTTTAAGCGGCGGTCCTTCGTCTCGTATGTACAAGAGGTTGGTTGATCAAGATCAAACTGCTCTACAAGTAGTTGCCTTTCCTTTTTCCCTAGAGCAAGGCGGTGCATTCATTACCTTCTCTCTTGCTAATGCTGGGAAAACTATTGATGATATGGTTCCTGCATTAGAAGAAGAGATTTCCAATCTTCAAAATGACCTTATCTCTGAACGTGAATTCCAAAAGATTCAAAATCAGATGGAAAGCAACTTTATTCAGAGTAACTCGAACATGGCAGGTATTGCAGAATCCCTCGCGGATTACTATACTTATTATGGTGACGCAAACTATATCAATACAGAAATAGAGCGTTACCGTAGCGTTTCACGCGAAGATATTCAGCGTGTAGCCAAAAAATACCTGGTAAAAGACAATAGAGTTGTCCTACGTTATTTGCCAAAAAGTGAAGAATCAGCTGAATAAAACATAAGATGAAAAAATATATATACTCCCTTTTTGCAATAGTTGCAGCCTTCTCATTGACTGCACAAACTACCATTGATCGCACTACAGCGCCTGCTCCGGGTCCTGCTAGAGTACCAGTCATTGCTTCATATGAGAGCTTTGAATTGAAGAATGGCTTAAAAGTATTTGTGGTAGAAGACCATAAATTACCCCGCATTTCCATGTCTCTGATTTTAGATCGCGACCCAATCGTTGAAGGAGAGAAGGCAGGATATGTAAGTATTGCCGGCAACCTTCTGGGCTCTGGAACAACTACTAGAACCAAAGCTCAACTTGATGAAGAGATTGATTTCATGGGTGCTCGATTTTCAACATCAGCAAGTTCCATGAATGTGGGCGGACTGAGCAAGTATACGGACGATTTGGTTGAAATCATGTTGGATGTGTTGTCGAATCCAAGTTTTGAGACTGAAGAATTTGAAAAGCTCAAATCGCAAATGACTTCTGGCTTGAAAGCGAACGCGGACGATTTAGATGCAATAGCTGCAAACCTCAGAGGCGCTACTCTTTACGGCCTTGAGCACCCTTACGGCGAAGTGATGACGGAATCAACGGTAGAAGGAGTAACACTTGAAGATTGCAAAAATTATTTTGCTGCATATTTCCGTCCAAACATTGCCTACATGGTTGTCATTGGAGATATCACTACGAAGGATGCCAAGAAAAAGTTGAGCAAAGCATTCAAGGGCTGGAAGCCAGCAGATGTTCCTTCACATGAATACGAGAAAACTTCTATACCGTCTGCAGGGCGAATCGTTATGGTGGACAAGCCATCGGCTGTGCAATCTGTGGTTTGGTTGGGTAATGTGATTGACCTGCCTCAAGGCCATCCGGATATCGAATCATTGCGAATTGCAAATCAAATTTTAGGAGGTGGAATGTCCGGTAGGTTATTCACGAATCTGCGTGAGGACAAGGCTTTTACTTATGGTGCGTATTCAAACTTTGGTGTTGATGAACTCAACAGTACATTCGGAGCGTCGGCCAAAGTGCGTAATGAAGTTACAGATTCGGCTATTGTTGAATTTTTGATGGAAATAGGGAGAATGCGCAAAGAGTCGGTGACAGAAGAAGACTTAATTGCTGCAAAAGCGTCTTTGAGCGGAGCATTTGGCCGTTCATTAGAAAGTACTTCGAGTGCAGCTAATTTTGCACTTAACATTGCTCGGTACGATCTACCTTCCGATTATTACAACAACTATTTAGCCCGTTTAGAAGCAGTTACTGCCGAAGATGTAATGCGCGTATCCAATACATACATGAAGACTGATAACCTTACAATTAGTGTAGTTGGTAAAGCTCAAGACGTAGCGGCAGGTTTAGCTGCTTTTGGTGAAGTAGAGTACTATGATGCAGAAGGGATGCCAACGGATGCCCCAACTTTCCTATTTATGCCAGAGGGCATAACGCTGGAAACGGTATTTTCCAACTATTATGAGGCCATGGGTGGTGTAGATGTATTGTCTTCATTGAAAGCGATGGATATGAAAGCACATTTAGAAATCCCTGGTATGCCAGGGCAACTAAAAATGCGTACCGCGAAGATTGCCCCGAACAAATTTATGATGGAGCAAAGCATGCAAGGTATGACTGTAATGAAAATGACCTACGTTGATGGAGTGGGCAAACAGAGTGGAATGCAAGGTGAAAAAGAACTTGAAGGTGACGAATTAGATGACCTTAAGAAACAAGCTTCTTATGTAATTGATGAGCTTGCTTGGATGCAAGATTTGGAATCTTTCACTTTTGACGGCCAAACCTTGATGGAGGGAAGAGCAGTTTATCAAGTTAGCGAAGGCGAGAAAACGAAATACTTTGATGTAGAAACTGGATTGTTTTATAAGAGCACAGAAACAACAGAAACTCCTGAAGGAGAAATGGCTGTCTCTATGACTGTTAAGGAATGGGGCGATTATAATGGCATAAAGATGCCAAAGGTTAGCAAGCAAAGTGCTGGTCAGCAAACCTTTACCATAATAGTTGATTCAGTTGAGTTTGGTGATGATGTAAAAGCTAAGCTCTTTAAATAACTAGTCTATTAGAACGTAAATCCCCCAATAGCAAATGCTGTTGGGGGATTTTTTTATGGATGAGTAGCCTTATTTTTTATTAATAAGATAAATGCCGGTAATAATCACTATCAAACCGAGTAGGTGGTTCCATATAATTTGCTCGCCGTCCCAGATTCCCCAAATTACTGCGACTACAGGAATAGCATAAGTAACAGATGAGCTAAAAAGAGCACTTGTCATTTGTATAAGTCGATTGAATAAAATGACAGCGAAGGCACTTCCTAATATTCCAAGAATACAGATATATCCGAAGTTGGTCCAAGCTTTTGGATCGCTTGCAAATACATCAAAAAAACCTGAACTTAAGCTGTAAATTATCGTAAATGGTGCAGCGCTCGCCAGGCTGAGCGTGGTAACGGTAAGCGCTTTTAAATGGGGTAGCTGCATTTTTAGGGTATTCACGGAAGTGCCATACATCATGGTTGCGAGCACTCCATATAGACCATAGGCTAGGTCACCTTCTATTTCAAATGCGCCATTAAGTATGCTATTCATGGGTAGAATAAGCAAGGCAGCTCCTAGCAGACCAACGGCCACTCCTTGCCATTGGGTTTTGCCCGCTTTTTGACCAAAGAACCAACCGCCTATAAGCACGGTAAAGAGTGGAACTAGAGAATTGATGATGCCAACAACACCGCTATCCAAATGATTCACGGCAAGAGGGAAGAGAACATAGGGTATAGCATTACCCAAGAAGCCCACAATTAGAAGAGGAATCAAGTCTTTTTTCTTGAAATACTTGAATTGTCTAAAACCTATAATTACCATGAAAATAGCTGCTATACTAACTCGTAACGAGCCTACTTGACTGTAGCTAAAGCTTTCAAGAGCTCTCTTCATTAAGATGAAAGACGATCCCCAAATAAGAGCTAATCCAATAAATATGAACCAAGGGATGAGCGGCTTGTTTTGTTTTGAAACATTCATAAGGTAAAATTGTAACAAAAAGCACTCTCGAAGTGAATTGCACTTGTAATTTTGTCAAAAATAGCTATAATGAAAACCCTATTCATATTTGCAGCAACAGTTGCTTTGATATCTTGTTCAAGTCCGCAACCCGAGCAGTTAATTATACCATCTGCAAAGGTGCAGTCTAACGCTGAGGTAAGTGCAAATGCAGATGCTTCTTTATTTATTTCTGGAATGACTTGCGAGATGGGCTGTAAAGGTGCTATTGAGAGTAAGCTTGGCAATAGTGAGGGTGTGGTGAATTTTAATATTAATTTTCTTGATAGTACTGCCCTAGTCGTCTATGATTCAACCTTAGTCAGCTTAAATGAAATTATGGTTCGGGTTTCAGAGGTTGGTAATGGTGATTTCTACCAAGCATTTGTCTCTAAATAAGGTCTATGGCTAGCCCAATAATTAAAAAGTTAGCAACCATTTCATTGGTGTGTATATTTCTTGTGATACTCGCGGGTTCTATAGTCCGAGCTACGGGTTCTGGAATGGGTTGTCCTGATTGGCCACAATGTTTTGGATACACTATTCCCCCGTCCAATATTGAGACGTTGACTTGGCGTTCAGGTAAAGAATTTAAGCAAGGGCAGATGATTCTTTTGGACAACTATTTTTGGGTGGCAAACTCAGATTTGATAGCTGCCCAAGAATTTTCTTTAGCAAATTGGACAAAATTTGATCGTCACGAATACACGATTTTTAATCCTATGCACACATGGATTGAGTTCATCAATCGTCTTATAGGTGCACTTTCTGGTCTACCCATTCTATTAATGACTTTGATAGGTTTCATCCAGATTCGTAAGTCGTTTTGGAACGCATTGATATCTGGAAGTGTTCTTATTCTTCTGGGCTTTGAGGCTTGGTTGGGGAAGTTGGTTGTTGACGGTAATTTGGTTCCGAATCAAATTACTATTCATATGATGGGCTCTGTTGCAATCGTTTTATTATTACTTGTACTTCGAGCACGAAATGACAATGCTTCTAAAGCTCTTCCAAAGTCCATATTACGAACCTTAGTGGTGCTCTTGATAGCAGTAGTAGTTCAGATTTTCTTGGGAACGCAAACACGTGAACTTGTGGATGCATCTTTTGATCATGGCATTTCCAACCGTTTTGAAATCATTCCAAATATAGAAGCATTAATGCCACGCATACACCGATCATTTGCATGGTTTATTCTAGCTATTACGAGCGTTCTTTTCTATCAAAAACGTGTGCATAGATTGAATATACCTGGTTTCAATGCATTGATTTTTGGCATTGCTCTTGAATGGATGGTTGGTGTGGTGTTGTATTTCCTAGGGCTACCTCAATTGATGCAACCCGTACATTTGGTATTGAGCATTGGGATTTTAGCTTCAATCAGTTATCCCTTGTTTCTTGCTTTAAGAAGATCTTAAGCAGCCCTAGTGCTCGTTCCCATTGTGAACTAAAGACAAAAATTTTTACGCTGAAACTTCCCCCGATCGGCAATATTGAGGCCACAGTAAGGTGCTCAAGATCTGCCCGGATGCTATTGCCTTCAAGGAAGCTTGCAATTAGACTCGCTTCCGTGGGATTTGAGGCTAAATAAAGAAGTTTACGATTATTCATTTGTCCAATACAAATTGGAAATAAACTCTTGCATTTCTCCCCGCATAAATGAAGTTACCTGAGCTAGGCTGTCCGGGTTTGGAGTGCTGTAATGATATAATACTCCTCTCAGAAAATGATGAGAACTGTCCGTCGCATAAAATTGTGTTGTTGTAGCGGATGCGCCAGACATTTCATAATACATCCCAAATACCCTAGCACTATCATAAGAAAAGATTTGTTCTCGCATTCCAGTTGCTTTAACGGTATGCTTGTAAGCAAGTTTTTGTGCATCCAAAAACAATTCTTGAAGATTGTCTTCTACAGGTTTGTAGGTTAATTGAATGGTACTCAAAATAGTGGGGTAAACAATATCAATCCAACAATTAGCGGAATCCTTATAAATGATTTTTGCGGATGAATTCAAGGTTGAAGAAAATTGACACCCTTGCACTGGAAGCGGTATATAATTTTTTTGAGGCATTCCTATTCTCAAAAACCCGTTTGGCCGTGCAGTAGGGTCAGATGCGCAACTTGAGATAAAAACAGCGAGTAGGACAATAATTTTAAAACTCTTCATTGTTATTGGGCTTTCTCGGGAGTGATGGTGATTTTAATACGTATTATTTTCCGCTGATCAGTACTTTCCACTAGGAAAGTGAATTCGTCATATTGCACTACTTCCCCTCTATCCAGAAATTTCCCAGCCAATTCTAAAACGAGTCCTGCCAAAGTATCGCTTTCCCCATCTACTGCATCAAATCTATCCTTTGGTAAATCTAGCACACGACAAAGGTCAATTAAGGGAATAGATGCTTCAAAAACAAAGTTATAATCGTCTAGTTTGCTGTAGCTCAAATCATCATCGTCAAACTCGTCAGAAATTTCTCCAACAATTTCTTCTAAGACGTCTTCTAGGGTAATTACACCGGAGGTTCCTCCAAATTCATCAACTACAATTGCTAAATGCACTCGTCTGCGTTGAAACTCTCCAAGTAAGTCATCTATTTTTTTGCTTTCAGGAACAAAAAAGGGCTGGCGCATGAGCTTTTGCCAACCAAAATGTTCACTTGCATTGATATGTGGAAGAAGGTCTTTTACGTACAAGAGACCTTTTATTTGATCTAGATTTTCTTCAAAAACCGGAATTCTAGAATAACCGCTATCAGTCATTTTATTTAAGGCTTCGTGATAACCGGTTCTTTGATCAATGGCTACCACAGAGGTTCTCGGGGTCATTACTTCCTTAACAGAAGTAGATCCAAAGCGCACGATTCCTTTTAAAATACGCTGCTCTTCTTCCTTGGTGTTGTGGTCACTTGTGAGTTCTAAAGCCTGTTCAAGATCATCTACACTTAGGCTTGGTCCCTTGCCTTCAATGGATAGTCTATTTACAGTTTTGCTCAAGCGTCTACTCAGTGGAAGCAGCATTCTATGAATACTGCTCAATATCCCAACTACCAACTTTGCAAACGGAAGGCGGGAGTTTCGTGCATAAACTTTTGGAAGAATCTCTCCAAAGAGCAATAAAACGGTTGTGATACTCAAAATCTCCACAAGAAATACCGCTAATACTGACCAGTTCTCAGGTGAAAAGTATTCGTTTAATAAGAATGAAGATAGAATTACAATTCCAACGTTTACAAAGTTGTTCGTTATCAGTATGGTGCCAAGTAATTCTTCAGGCTGCTCTAAAAGGTTGTTTATTTTTTCGTTTTCTGCATTATTTTCTTCTAGGCTTTCTAAATCAGATGCATTCAATGAAAAGAACGCCACCTCACTTCCAGAGATAAGTGCAGAACAGATTAATAACAGAAATAAGATGCCAGTAAGAATCACAAACCCTATCAAGCTATTGCCCGAGTTAAGGAAAATTGATGCTACTACATTTGAGGGATCGGGGTCCAAGATCTACTGATTCGTTCTACAACTAGAAAGGGAGGTCGTCCGTTTCTTGAGTATTATTTCCTGACTCGTTTGATGGAGACTGCAGGGGCTGTGAGGAAATAGGATTTATTGTTTCTGTTTTGGTAAAGCTTCCCTGGGAATCATTTGCTAGACCCTCACTCTCTGCCCTAGAAGTAAGCATAGTCATTTGATTCGCTTGGATCTCCGTTGAATAGCGATCAGCACCACTTTGGTCCTGCCATTTTTTAGTCTTTATTCTACCCTCTAGGTAGACTTTGTGGCCTTTTTTGAGGTACTTATGGGCCACATCAACAAGGCCTTTCGCATTGATTACAATATTGTGCCATTCCGTATTGGTCACGCGTTGTCCGTCGCGATTAGTGTAGGTTTCAGATGTTGCAATAGGAAATTTCACTAATGAACCCCCGTTGTCAAAATGCATGATTTCCGGGTCTTTACCCAAGTTTCCAATCAGCATTACTTTGTTCAATGTACCAGCCATGTCTTGATATTATTCTTCTTATTCTATCCTATAAATTTAGCGATTTTACACACTACTGAAACCCAATCTTTTCAACAAATTTGGCGATGATAATAGGCATACCTAAATTTCTAATTTCAGGCTTACTATAATAAGTGAGCGACTCATTCATCTCATTTTCTGTTACCTCCCAAAAGTGGCAATGTAAATCTTTGTGACTGAGTTTATGCACAATTTTATCTACAGCCTCAAAACCTTTAACAGGTGGTTTTTCTAAACGGGGAAATTCATACAATCCAGCCCAAATACCTTTGGTTCCCCTTTTACTCATTGCGATTTCATTTTCACTTGTAACAACAGCAAAATGAATTTCTTCAGTTGTGCGTTTGGCGGTCTTTTTTTTCACGGGCAACACATCCACTTTCCCTGAATTGTAAGCAGTGCAAATGTCCGCTAGTTCACACATCATACAAAGGGGCTTTTTAGGTGTACAATGCAAAGCGCCAAACTCCATGATTCCTTGGTTATAACCTGCAGAAGAGTTTGAAAGATGCACGATTTCATTGGCGAGTAGTTGAAATTCTTTCAATCCCGCAGTGGTGTTGACTGGTGTTGAAACCCCAAAAAATCGGCTTAGGACTCTAAATACATTTCCGTCTACAACGCCAATTTTTTCACCGTGACATATACTCGATATGGCCGCTGCAGTATATGGCCCAATTCCAGTAATTTTTATCAAATCAACAGAAGATTTTGGCAGTTCTCCCTTGTGATTTCTCATGACCTGTTGCGCACCTTTTTGAAGATTTCTAGCCCTGTTGTAATAGCCAAGCCCAGTCCACAAGGAAAGAAGATGGTCTTCATTGGCGTTTGCGAGATCTTCTATAGTAGGAAAAGCTTGGAGTATTTTGTTGAAATATGGAATGCCTTGTGCTACCCTCGTTTGTTGTAAAATAACTTCACTTAACCAGACTTCATAGGGAACGGGATTTTGTTTTCGCCATGGCATGGAGCGCTTGTTAGACCGGTAAAAGTCTTCAATACTGATTCTAAAGGTGTTTAGTAAATCTGAAGGCATTCTTGGTGGATATTTTTTTTATACATTAACTGCTGTAAATAAGGATATTGGCTTATATTTGCGCCCCTCAATAACCGGTCACAGAGACCTAAAAATACAGAGCAAATGACTAAAGCGGATATCGTTACTAAAATTTCTGACAAAACAGGAATGGAGAGAGGTGAAGTTCAAGCAGTTGTAGAGAGTTTCATGAAAGAGATTAAGCACAGCTTAGAAGATGGCAATAACGTATATTTACGTGGGTTTGGTTCTTTTATAGTGAAGAAGCGTGCTCAGAAAACAGGAAGAAACATATCTAAAAATACCACCATCGTTATACCTGCACATTATATTCCAGCATTTAAGCCTGCGAAAGTATTTGTAGAAGGTGTAAAAGAAAACGTTCCAGTAGAAGGGTAATTTGTCACGAAATACATACATAGCATTGGCTGTTTCCGTTGTTGCAGCAGTAGCCATCTTCAATCTTCCTCGAACTCCGTATCAAGAGAAAAAAATGGAAGTGAAAGAGGAGGTAAATGCCTTGGATGTAAAAGTGGATGAAGCAGTTGCCATCATTCAAAGTGGTGAAGGAGCTCCAATGGTTGCAATTGGAATGTTACTAGATGTTCTTCGTGATGATCCCAATCATGAAAAGGCCTTGATGTGGCTAGGTAACTTCTCCATGATGTCTGGTCAGTGGGAAAAAGCGATTGATCGGTTTCATCAATTGAGTCAACTGTTTCCAGAAAATGAAATGTATGCTCTGAATAAAGTCCAAGCTTTGCTTCAATCTGGTGATTCCACCAACGCTTTTGAAGTTGCAGATGACTACTTAAACGCATACCCTGAAGCGAAGAGAATAAGAACCTTCGTAGAGGGATTATAGAATTAATAACACTAAAACTTTGCATTATGCCAAGCGGAAAAAAACGAAAAAGACATAAGATTGCTACGCACAAGCGTAAAAAGCGTCTTAGAAAGAATCGTCACAAGAAGAAATAAGCTTCTAGTGTATGAAAACAGAATTAGTAATTAGTGCTAGTTCTGACCGTGCTGATATAGCACTACTTGAAGACGGGAGATTACAAGAGCTCATAAAGGAAAAAGGAGATGATAGCTTCTCCGTTGGCGATGTTTACATAGGCACCGTCAAAAAATTGGCCACTGGCCTTAACGCTGCCTTCGTAGATGTTGGTTATGATAAAGATGCTTTTTTGCATTACCATGATCTCGGGCCGCAGATAAATTCCTGGCAGAGCTACTTACGTAGAACCCTTAAAGGCAAACAACAAGCGGATATTTCAAATTTCCAGACTTCCTCAAACATTGAGAAAGAAGGAAATATAGGGGATGTCTTGAAACAAGGAGATCAAATCCTTGTCCAAATTACGAAGGAACCCATTTCTACAAAAGGGCCTCGTATTACAGCAGAGTTGAGCATTGCCGGTCGTTTTGTAGTATTAGTTCCTTTTTCTAATCGAGTTAGCGTAAGTCAAAAAATACGCGACAGAGAAGAAAAGGATAGGCTGAAAAAATTGGTCAGAGGCATCAAACCAAAGGGATTTGGTGTCATTATACGTACTGTCGCTAACGGACAGACTGCGGAAGATTTGCAGGCAGATTTGGATGCTTTGATACGCAAATGGAAATCGCTCCATAAAGGTGTCAAGAAGAGAAATAAGCCGTTTAGAATTTTTCGAGAAATGAATCGAGCGAGTGCATTCTTAAGAGATGTATTCAACGATAGCTTTACGGGAATAACTATTGATCATCAAGAGCTCTTTGAAGAAGTCAAGGACTACCTTGAGGCCATCAAGCCTGGTGCTGCCAAAATGGTAAAGTATTACAATGGTCAAATGCCGTTGTTTCAATTCGCAAGTGTGGACAGGCAAATTAAAGGTGCGTTTGGGCGCTCTGTAAGCATGCCTAAAGGGGCATATTTGATTATTGAACATACGGAGGCCATGCATGTGGTTGATGTCAACTCAGGAAATAGAACGAATACCGCTGAGAATCAAGAAGCCAATGCTCTTCAAGTGAATTTATTGGCAGCAGAAGAAGTAGCTCGTCAGTTGCGATTACGTGATATGGGTGGTATTGTGGTGATTGATTTCATTGACATGAATAGCGCTGAGAATCGCAAAGCGATTCATGATAAGATGCGCGACGAAATGAAGAGAGATCGTGCAAGACATAAAATTCTGCCTATTTCAAGATTTGGCTTATTGGAATTAACACGTCAACGCGTGCGTCCTGAGACAAACATTATTACGCGCGAAGAGAATCCAGATAATTTGGTAGAAGCTCCTATACAGGTGATTGATAACATTGCAAGTAAGCTTAGCGCCAAAACGCAGAAAGAGGTTTTTGTTCATGTTCATCCTTTTATTGAGGCCTACATTACCAAGGGCTTCTTTAAGAGTGTTAAAAAGGATTGGCAAAAGCGATTTAAAAAGAAAATCGTAGTTGTGCCACGAGATGCTTTCACCATGCTTGAATGGAAGTTATTGGATAAGGAAAATAATCCTATTTAGGTAAACTTGAACAGTGTAAAGAAAACCCCAAGGGTCGCATGCGACCCTTGGGGTTTTTTCGTTAAAATTGGACCATGACAACTTCCGAAGCTCTTCAGAAATTACAGCATTATTGTGCCTATCAAGAACGCAGCCCGCACGAGGTAAAGCGCAAGCTCCATTTGATCAAGCTTCCAATAGATCTACATGAAGAAATTATTGCCACTTTGATGGAGGAAAATTTCTTAGATGAGTACAGATTTGCTCAAGCTTATGTGCAAGGTAAATTGAACCAAAAGCACTGGGCACCCAGAAGGATTAGGGCGGGCCTGCTAGAGCATCGTATTCCTAGGGTTACCATTAACAGGCTCATAAGTTTGATTGATGCTGAGGTGGTTGAGAAAAATGCCTTTTATTTGACTAATCGCTGGTTTGAATCTAAGACTAAGGAACAGCTCATTGGAGCTATGCAACGCAGAGGATATTCTTTTGAGATGATAGGTAGGGCTTACCAACAAGTGGAAAGCGAACGCAATTAAAAGCGAGCTCAATCTATTGTCTGGAACACATAAGTCAAATTACCCCTTCCAAGTACCGCCATATCTGTAGTGGTTATTGCCAGGCTTTACCGCTAGTACGCAAGCCTTACAAAGGAAGTGCCAGGTTTGATCTTGCTTGTATTGTACCCTATACATGACCGAGTGATCCTTATTACAATGACCACATTGTTTTACTCTACCCACTATGTTCTTTGGTTATAAAGAAGCTAAGACAGACTTTACTTCCTTTACATCTGCGGCACTCACATCTAAGTGGAATACCATACGGCATTTTCCTGGGCCCATTTGGCTGATACCAATGCCTTTAGAGTCAAGATTGGCAATGAATTCTTCTTGATTCATATCTTCATTCAACCCAAAGATCAAGATGTTGGTTTCAGGGGCAACCACATTTTTGACCCAAGATTGTCCGTTTAAAAATTCGGCCATATCCTTCGCAGCAGCGTGGTCTTCGGCCAAGCGATCTACGTTATTTTCTAGCGCATAGATAGCGGCACCAGCCAGCAGTCCTGCTTGACGCCATCCGCCGCCTATTCTTTTGCGTATTCTACGACTGTGGTGAATGAACTCTTCATTTCCTAAAAGGATAGAACCTATTGGTGCACCAAGACCCTTTGAAAGGCAGATGGAGATGGAATCGAATGCAGTTCCGTAATCGCTTTCGCTCTGATTTTTGGCAATAAGTGCATTGTATAAACGTGCACCGTCAAGGTGAAAGGTTAGTCCGTGTTTGGAGGCTACTGCGCGCAATGCTTCAATCTCTTCCCACTGATAGCAGGTGCCGCCACCTTTGTTTGATGTGTTTTCTAACGCAAGCACTCTTGATTTAGGATAATGAACGTCGTCCGCCTTGATACAATTTAATACACCTTCAGGATGCATGATACCGCGCGTATCTCCAGTAAACGCTACAGATGCATGTGCATTTGCGGCAATTCCTCCACCTTCGTAATTGTAAATATGCGCATAGGAGTGGCAGATCACCTCGTCACCAGGACTCAAATGAGACATTAAGGCAATCTGATTGGCTTGTGTTCCACTAACACAGAAGAGTGCTTTTTCTGTACCGAACTTTTCCGCCGCCAACTCTTCTAGTTTTATAACGGTGGGGTCGTCACCCCACACATCATCGCCCACAGGGCTGCTGATCATGGCTTCAAACATGGCTTTGGATGGGCGGGTTACGGTATCGCTACGGAGGTCGATTTTCAACATTGGAGCTGTACTTTATAATCTTCGTGAAGATAACAAGGGATGCTTAACTTTGCTCGCCTATGGTAACAGCTGAACAAATAAAATCATTAGGTGAGCGCTTGGAGCGATTGAAGAGTTATTTAAACCTTGAACAGAAGCGTATACACATCATTAATGAGGAGGAGAAAACAGCGTCCCCGGAATTTTGGAATGACCCAAAAGAAGCTGAAAAAACCATGAAGGCCCTAAGAGGAGTAAAGTTTTGGGTAGAAGGCTACGAAAAAGCTGAGGTACTATTTGGGGAATCTGAATTGAGTTTAGAGTTTTTTAAGGAAGGTGAACTTGAGGAAAGCGATGTTCAATCTGCATTTAAGGAATGTGAAGATTGTATTGAGGAGCTAGAATTTAAAAACATGTTGAGCGGAGAGGAAGATAAGCTTAGTGCAGTTCTTCAGATTACAGCGGGAGCTGGGGGTACGGAAAGTTGCGATTGGGCGAGCATGCTAATGCGTATGTACCTCATGTATGCAGAAAAGCAAGGTTATAAAACCAAAGAATTAGTCCTGCAGGAAGGAGATGTAGCTGGAATAAAAACGGTTACTATTGAAATTGAAGGGGATTTCGCCTTTGGGTTTTTGAAGGGCGAAAACGGAGTACATAGGCTGGTGCGAATTTCACCCTTTGATTCAAACGCGAAACGCCATACAAGTTTTGCTTCTGTTTATGTGTTTCCCTTGGTTGATGATACTATTGATATCAAGATCAATTTGAGTGATATAGAATGGGATACCTTCCGTTCTTCTGGTGCAGGTGGTCAGAACGTGAACAAGGTGGAAACTGGGGTGCGTCTTCGTCACAAACCTTCTGGAATCATCATTGAAAATACAGAGACTCGCTCGCAGCTTGGTAATAAAGAGAAGGCCATACAGCTTTTGAAATCTCAATTGTATGAGATGGAAATTGAGGCCCGTAACACAAAGCGTGCTGAGATTGAAGCTGGAAAGAAAAAAATTGAATGGGGTTCACAAATACGCAACTATGTGATGCATCCCTATAAATTGGTCAAAGATGTTCGAACGGCCCATGATACCTCTGATGTTGACGGCGTAATGAACGGTAATATTGACGAGTTTTTGAAGGCATTCCTTATGCAACAAGGCGAGAGTGCCAATGCTGATCAGTACTAATTAGTGAACGAGGAGGTTTGGTGCACAAAATGTATGGTTACGGGTTAAATAAGTAGCTATCTTGAAGTATGCGCAAATTATTTGCTCTTTTAACCATTTTTTCGACTTTGAGCCTATGTGCTCAACAAGGTTTCGTTCGCAATGACGGGCAGTGGCAGAATCCTTCGAAGTTTGTTTATCGTTTTGGTGCGAATTCCTTGTTTGTAACCTCAGACTCTTTAATATTTAGTATTCTGAACCCGCAGGACCAACATCATCACGATGCTCCTGAAAAGCATCACTATGCGGACACGCTTCATTATGCCCATTTCTCTTTAAAGTTTAAGAATTCTAGTGCGTTAAATTGGCGGGGCAGGGATGCGTATTCGCATGAAAATCATTTTTATTTGGGGCACAGGTCTAACTGGCGCAGTAACGTGCCCTCTTTCCAAAGCCTTATTGCAGAAGACGTATACCCCGGAATAGATATTGTAATTTATTCCTCTGCCGGCGGTGTTAAATATGATTGGATTGTAAAATCAGGCGCTGATCCGTCTCAAATTACTACAGTATATGGTGGTGTTGAGGGTCTAGATGTTCTACCTAAAAAAGTGCGTATCCAGACTGCTATTGGAGTCCTCAAAGAAGAACTTCCCTATGCGTTTCAAGGCAACAACGAGGTTCGCGCTAAATACCTGCGTAGCAAGGATGAAGTAAAAATAAATCTTGGTGAATATGATCGCACCCAAGAACTAATAATAGACCCAATTTATATTTTTAGCACGTATTCTGGTTCTTCTTCGGATAACTTTGGGTATACGGCTACTTTTGATGATAACGGTAATGCCTTTGGTGGCGGAATCGTTTTTGGTACGGGATATCCTACTACTTTAGGAAGTTATGACATCACCTACGGCGGTGGAACTTTTGACGGTGCCATATCAAAATTCAGTGCGGACGGCACTCAATTATTATGGTCTGCGTTCTTGGGCGGTTCAGAACTAGATCAACCACATAGTATGGATTGCGATGAAAACGGAAACCTCTATGTTTTTGGTTTAACAGGGTCCTCTGATTTTCCTACTACGGCTAGTGCATCAGACACCACTTTTGGTGGCGGAAATTCAGCAGATATAGAATTTTTTACCTTCCAAAATGGTACGGATATGTTCGTTTGTTCAATCAGTTCCAATGGAGCGCAGCTCATGGGATCAACGTATTTAGGAGGAAGTAATAACGAAGGTTTTAATGACAGTCTCCGCTTTAATTACGGTGATGGATTTCGTGGGGAAATAGAGGTCCAGCGCAACGGTGGTCCGGTGTATTTAGTGGCCACTGCTGATTCATCAGGTTATCCCATCACTCCTGGTGCTACAGATCACCAAGGTGGCTTGGATGGTGTACTTACTGTATTGCCCAGAACCATGGGGCCTTTGATTTACAGTACGTATTTAGGAACTGCTGGACACGAGTCCCTATATAGTCTCAGTTTAACCAGTAAAGAGGGAAGTTTGTCAAATTCTTCTCAGGTATTTCTAGCGGGGGCAATGAAGTCTTCTGATACCCATTTCAAGGCATGTGGCGATTCAATTTCTTTTACCTCTTCCGGGAATCACTCCTCTTTACTGGCGGCAATTGATTTACGGGATTTTTCTAACCCTGCCATAGGTGCAGTTCAAAGCTCCATAGATCAATCTTACAACCAACACTTCTTTATAGAGCCTAACTTTCCTGAGGACACAGCAACTGTTTTTACTGTTGTGGGACAGCACAAAGGCGGAATTCAGTCATCAAGTCCTGATTTTTGGGGTCAACCTGGAAGTGCCCAATACTTGAAGGAAATTAAATTTGATAGCACGGCCAGAGAATTTACTGACCGACGGATGCTTGTTTTTGGAGATAGTTCAAATGCCACAATAGATCTTAGCCCAACGGCTTTACTCGTTGATGATTGCGGGAATACTTATTTTTCCGGTTGGGGCGGATCGCCCAACACTGAGGGCAATACCAATGGCCTTACCGTTACTCCTAACGCGGTTCGAACAACTACAGACGGTAGAGATTTCTATTTCCTGGTTCTTGACCCATCATGGAAAGAAGCTCGGTTGGCAACGTATTATGGTTCTTCTGGCCGGGAGCATGTGGATGGCGGAACCTCTAGGTTTGACAAAAAAGGTAGGATTTTTCAAGGTGTTTGCGCAGGCTGCGGAGGAAATAGTGCATATCCTACCTATCCCTCAAATGTTTATTCATCTGTCAATGGTTCTTTTAATTGCAATCTTGCTGTAACCGTGATTGACATGGATATTCAAAATGCACGTTTACAATTGGCCCCAGAACCACCCATATTTTGTATCCCGGAATCGTTCAATATTCTTGATAGCTCCACAAATGTACAGTCTTACATCATAGACTGGGATGATGGAGCAACGAGCTTGGATACTGGTTTTATCACACCTCATATTTACAGCGCTCCAGGTATTTATAACGTACAAGTCATTGGCCAAGATACCGTCTGTGATACATGGGATACAACCTTATTTACCCTCCAAGTGAATCCGGCATTTGATCCGGTATGGATTGATTATAACTATGATTATTGTGATCCCGCTCGCATAGTTAATGCTACGGCAAGGTTGGTAAGTGATTCTTCCATAGCTTCCGATTATGTGTTTGAGTGGAACAATTCAGGACAGCTCTTCACAACTGCACAAGTGCAATTTGGTGCGCCAATTCCGGCATCTAACTTGATTACTGTTAATGTATTGGACACGAATTGCAATCGGTCTCAAGTTATTGCCGATACCCTCAACTTCCGAATTCCGCCTTTTATGCAAATTAATACCACGCTTGATTCGTGCGAAACCAGAGAGTCCGCAGATTTTAATGCCATAATTAATGCTACGTATCAAAGTTTTGAATGGCTTGTAGACGGTCAGTCGGCAGGATTTGTAAACCCACTTCAAATTAGTCAGAGCGGGCTGTATGAAATCAGTATTGTAGGTTATGACAGTCTTTGTAATATTTCGGATACACTAGTGGAGAATTTTGATGTCTATTTCGCTGGTGAGCCCTTTACAGTTCCAAACTTCATAACACCAAATAATGACGGAGTAAATGACGCTTTTATGGTGAATACGAGTGAGAATTGGGATGCTTTTCATTTGATTGTCCACAATAGATGGGGAGTAAAAGTCTTTGAAACAAATGTGGTCTCCTTTGAATGGAAAGGAGATTACGATAGCAGCATTCTTTCCGCTGGAGTTTATTTTTACCAAATCAATGCAACGAACCGTTGTGGTGATGTCAATGAAGAAGGCGCGCTGCACATAATTTATTAAGATGATCAAAGTATACCATAATCCCCGATGCAGAAAGTCTAGGGAAGCAATTGGACTGCTAGAGCAAAAAGGAATTGAATTTGAGATTCGTCATTATATGAATGACGAAGAAAGTATGACAGCTAAAGAGTTTGAAGAGCTCCTTGATGCGCTTGAAATAGATGCCTTAGAATTGGTCCGTAAGAACGAGATATTGTGGAAAGAGGAATACAGAGATCTAGACCTTGGTGAAGATGAAATTATTTTAGCAATGATTGAACATCCGCGTTTGATGGAGCGCCCCATTGTAGTTCATGGTACGAGTGCCGTAGTTGCCCGTCCTGCTGAAAAGATTGAAGATATTCTTTAAAGGATTATCATGGAAATACCATCATAGTCTTTCAAGGAGGAAGAGTTTAGCGCCGTTTAAGAATCATTTTAATTTTGAAAACAGTTTTTCCAAATACGGTTTTTCTTTCCCAGGCCATTCTGTTGATGTGGTATTTGATATACCCTTTTCTGGTAAAGAATTCATTGAAAACCATGCCGTCTCGCTTATCTTGACCGATTCGTTGAAAAGCGCACATGTTGGCGCAATTCAAAGGGATTTCTATGAGATCGGGTCGATTGTTATTAATGTAGGACCGAATGAGAATTAGCGCGCGCATCCACATATCGTGAAAAACTACTATTCCATTATTTTCAATCATCTGGGCTGCAAAATGAAAGTCTACAAAGGCTCCGCTGAATTTATGGTCGCCGTCAATAAAGACTAGGTCGTATGTTTTACCTTCCACTAAAAGCTTAGGAAGCGCTCGGTCTGAGAGCTCTTTAATGTGTGTGTGGCGGCTTTGAAAACCAGCGCCAGCTATCTTATCTAACCCTGAATTTTGATAATCTGCTTGTTGAAAAGGGTCACAGCTTGTTAAAGTTAGCTGGCTATTGGCACCTAACATAGTCATAGCGCTTGCACCATAGGCGAGTCCAACCTCTAGAGCATTGTTGACATTATACTTTTGAACAAGGTTCTTTAGAACTTCCGCCTCGTGAGGTTTTATTGATATTGTATGTTCTTTTTCTGCAGCAGCGCTCATGCCTCCAATTTATTCGATATTCAATGAAAAAGCCGGCTTCTAGCCGGCTTTTGTATTTTACTATGTCCGCAAATTACTCTGCAGATTCTTCTTCTTTATGACCAATAATTGCGTGAGCAATTTTCGGGTTTACAGATTCTAAGCCAATCAATGTTAACCAGTAGCCTACGAAAAGACCCAAGAAGGCAAGCATTGAAAAACCCATTAGGGCAACGACCAAGAATACAAGGAAACCGATAAATTTCATACGTTATCATTTAAGTAGATGTAAAGATACATAGTGCAATTCATTTAGATTCAATTTTGAATAAAAAATGCAATGAAAGAATATAGCGCTAGAGGATGCCGTTGCAGAAATTCTGTTGCCTAAATTTGTGCCTACACGACCAAGTATCAATTATTCAGAATAATATGGAATATAGAATCGAACACGACACCATGGGTGAGGTAAAAGTGCCTGCAGATAAATATTGGGGTGCGCAAACTGAGCGCTCCAGAATGAACTTCAAAATAGGTGCTTCTGGAACTATGCCGTTGGAAATCATTGAAGGTTTTGCCTACTTGAAAAAGGCTGCGGCATGCACAAACTTTGATGCAGGTATACTTTCTGCAGAGAAACGCGATTTGATTGGCGCCGTGTGTGATGAAATTCTTGCCGGTGAACTTAATGATCAATTTCCATTGGTAATATGGCAGACGGGTTCCGGTACTCAGAGTAATATGAATGCGAATGAGGTTATTGCAAATCGTGCCCATGTATTGGCAGGAAACATCTTGGGTGAAGGCGAAAAAACAATCCACCCTAATGATGATGTTAATAAAAGCCAAAGTTCTAATGATACTTTCCCCACGGGAATGCACATAGCGATCTACAAAAAAATTGTTGAGAATACTATACCATCGGTGACACTGCTTAGAGATACTTTACAGACAAAAAGTAAGGAATTTTGGAAGGTGGTCAAAATTGGTCGTACTCATCTTATGGATGCCACACCGCTAACTCTTGGACAAGAGTTTTCCGGTTATGTTAGTCAACTAAACCATGGACTCAAGGCTCTTGAAAACACGCTTGATCACCTAAGCGAAATAGCGCTTGGAGGAACGGCAGTAGGAACTGGAATCAATACACCAGAAGGATATTCTGAAGGTGTGGCTAAGTACATTGCACAATTTACAGGTTTGCCTTTCCGTACAGCAGAAAATAAATTTGAAGCCTTAGCTGCCCATGATGCTTTGGTTGAAACACACGGAGCACTTAATCAATTAGCTGTAAGCTTGAATAAAATTGCCAATGATATTAGGTCTCTTGCTTCGGGACCTAGATCAGGTATAGGGGAGATAACCATTCCTTCAAATGAGCCTGGGTCATCAATCATGCCGGGTAAAGTGAATCCAACGCAAGCAGAAGCTATTACTATGGTTTGTGCACAAGTAATGGGTAATCAAACGGCTGTATCTATAGGAGGCGCGCAAGGTCATTATGAGTTGAATGTATACAAGCCAATGATGGCTTATAATGTTTTGCAGAGCGCAGAATTGATTGGTGATGCATGTGTGAGTTTTACTGAGAAATGTGTGGTGGGTATAGAGCCCAATTACACCGCTATTGAAAACCATCTCAATAACTCTTTGATGTTAGTTACCGCATTGAATACAAAGATTGGGTATGAAAAAGCGGCAAAAATCGCGAAATCTGCGCATGAAAACGGAACCACATTAAAACAAGAGGCTGTCCAATTAGGCTACCTTACTGCGGATGAATTTGACCAATGGGTAAGACCAGAAAACATGGTGGGTAAGCTTTGATTATAGTGGTCTATTAGGGCATAGGCTGAACAAGAACAGTTTCTTTTTCAAGGCGGAGCTTGAGCCAATTTTCAAGTTGTTGATTACGTTGGCCTAATGTCAATGAATCCACCGATGCTTTCCAATTGACGAAAGCTACGGGCACTAAGGAACCATCAGAAATACTATCTATGTCGTATTGCAGTGTCCCGATTGAAAAGCGTTCCAAGTCCGGGTAATTGATACGAATTTCAGCGCTTAAGTTACTTGGAATAAGCTGCTGCTCTAGTTGAACGAGTTCGCCTTCAAGGGAGCTTATTTTTTCTTGAAATGACCTTGCTTCGTCACGGCCCTCAGAATATAGCTGCACCATCTTAGACATTTCCTCAAATCCTTGAGCTTCCTTCTCATCTTGGACAATAGATAGCGTTCCGCTGAACTTTTGACTAAAAGAAGTGGACCATTTTTCAGCAAGTTCTATAGGAACACGATCACCAAATAGCACCAGAGTTACTTCCGGGGTTCCGTTGTTAAAGGTTACCTTCTCCTTGAGGATTTCAGTACCAGGATAATCTACGTATTCCGTAAGATAAGTTTCAATTTTCCCCTGGTTGATAGAATCGGTAACTGTTCTATACATAATATAGATAGATGGAACAATAATAATAATGAGTCCAATGGTGAAATATCGACTGCTTTTTTTTGCACGTACAGGATCTAATATTTCTTGCAATGGGAATCTTAAGTACCTAACAATAAGTGTAGTTGATGTTGCAATGAGTGCTGCGTTTATTAAGAAAAGATAAAGAGCACCAAAGAAATAATGCCAATCTCCATGAGCCAGTCCATATCCAGCTGTACATAATGGTGGCATTAAAGCGGTTGCAATAGCTACACCGGGTATTACATTATTCTTTTCCTTTCTAGAACCTGCTAAAATTCCTGCAAGTCCGCCAAAGAAAGCAACTAATACATCTAAAAGAGTCGGGTTTGTGCGTGTGAAAAGTTCGTTGGAGGGCGTAGAAATTGGTGATACCAAAAAATAAAACGCAGAGACCACTAGTCCAATACCAATGGCTACACCAAGGTTTTTAAGGGAACGAGTGAGGAGTTTAAAATCGTTTATTCCTAGGCTTAGGCCAAGTCCCATAATGGGTCCCATCAAAGGGGAAATTAGCATAGCTCCAATGACTACAGCAGTAGAATTAACATTTAGTCCTATTGAAGCAATGAAAATAGAGAAGATTAAAATCCATAGACTAAAGCCGCGGAATTCTATATCCTTTTTTATGCCTTCTATGGTGGCATCTGGATTTGCAAGGTCTATAATAGAGAATCGATCCTTTAAGAAGCTGAATAAGGGTTTTATAATTGGCCACCTAGTAATGGCCGCATTTATAAAACCTAGCGGTTTTTTGTTGTTTTCCACGAATAAAAAATCAAGGTTTTAAACGAAATCCTCTCCCAATTCTACACGAACAGCTTTCGCAATTTGTTTGATGGCCTGATCGTTTCCTAGAGGAAAAGTTAGTGAAGTTTTATCAGTTTGAACCACGATTTTTTCTTCAAGACCGTCAACTACTAGGGCTTTATTTTCAGCACCATTCACGATTAGACAGTTTTTGCAATGCTGAGCTATGATGTTCTGTCCTACAATAGCATTACCGTTATGGTCTTTTTTACTGAGATCATACACAGCACCCCAATTACCTATATCTGACCAACCCATTACAGTGGGGATTACACAGACTTTATTGGCGCGCTCCATTAGTCCGTAGTCAATACTAATATTTTCGCATTCAGAATACACTTTTGCAATACTTTCCGCTTCGTATTTGGTATCTAAATCATTCCAAGCCTGCCCTAGCGTGCTCATGAGATCTGGTAAATGCTTATCAAGGCCTGCACTGAGGGCTTCAATATTCCAAATGAACATGCCCGCGTTCCAAAGGAAGTCGCCGCTTTGGATGAATAGTTTGGCGTGCTCTAAATCTGGTTTTTCTGTAAATGCTTTAACGCTGAAGATATCTTCTTCATACTTTGTTTCATCATATTGGATGTATCCGTAACCGGTTTCAGGCTTATGCGGTTTGATTCCAATGGTTACAAAATAGTCACTGTCTTCAGTTTTCTCCAACCCTTTACGAATTTGAACTTCAAAGGCTTCTTCATCTGAAATTAAATGATCCGCAGGTGTAATATATATGTTCGCAGAAGCATCGCGTTTTTTTATTTTTAGAGCCGCATATGCAATACATGGAGCAGTATTTCTGCGAAGAGGCTCTAAAATGATATTTTTTTCGGGTAATTCCGGTAAATGCTCTTTAGTCTGTATGCGGTAATTGGCATGTGTAACTATGAGAATATTTTCTGGTTCGAAAATACGTCTTACCCTTCTGTACGTCTGTTGAATTAAACTTTCTCCCGTGCCAAGGAAGTCCAAAAATTGTTTTGGTGTTTGTTCTGTGGACATGGGCCAGAATCTGCTGCCAATTCCTCCGGCCATTATTACACAATAGGGTGTTCTCATTGATTTTTATTGGTTGTTTTGACGTGAAATCATCAATCTTATTCAAATCGGGTACAATAGTACGGATTTCTATCTTTGGTAGGTATATTCGTTGGCTGAAAGTAAAACTCTTGAAATGTTAAATCTCGTGCTGTTTGGCCCCCCAGGTGCTGGTAAAGGAACGCAAAGCGAATTTTTAGTTACACGTTATTCTCTAGTGCATCTTAGCACAGGAGACCTATTCCGCTTCAATATTAAAAATGAAACGGAACTCGGGTTACTTGCAAGATCCTATATGGACAAGGGTGCCTTGGTCCCGGATTCGGTCACCATTTCCATGTTAGAGGATGCGGTGAATAAAAACCCGGATGCGAAAGGATTTATTTTTGACGGTTTTCCGCGAACAAATGCGCAAGCAGAAGCACTAGATTCCTTCTTGAACGGACGGAATGTGAGTATAACAAGCATGATTGCGCTTGAAGTGGAAGAAAAGGAATTAAAAACACGTTTACTTGAACGTGGTAAAACATCTGGACGTCCAGATGACGCCGATCCGGAAGTGATACAAAATAGAATTAACACCTATAACAAGGAAACTTCGCCGGTAAAAAATCATTACGATACACAGGGCAAGTATTGTGGTGTAAATGGATTGGGTTCAATTGAAGAAATTACGGATCGCTTAATCGCTGTAATTGATTCTCTTTAGACGGTTTTCAATACCGTTTTAACAATCGTACTTTTACGGAGCAGTTAGTCACATGGCGAACTGCTCTTTTATTATGGCTGGAAGCAACTTTATTGATTACGTAAAAATCTACTGCAAAAGCGGTCGAGGTGGAAAAGGATCTACTCATCTTTTAAGAAATCGTATGACTTCTAAGGGCGGTCCTGACGGCGGTGATGGTGGCAGAGGCGGACATGTTATACTTCGCGGAAATTCGCAAATGTGGACACTCTTGCCATTAAAGTATCAAAAGCACATTAAGGCCTCTTCAGGTGATAACGGTTCAGGTCAGGAAAAGACAGGCGCCAATGGAGAAGACAGGTACATAGATGTCCCTTTAGGCACAATCGCAAAAGATGAAGAGACAGGAGAAACCCTCTTTGAAATTACAGAAGAGGGAGAAGAGAAGATATTAGTAAAAGGCGGACGTGGCGGCCAAGGGAATGTTCATTTCAAATCGTCTACGTTTCAGACTCCTCGTTATGCTCAGCCTGGAGAAGACCCAGTGGAAGGATGGTTTATCCTTGAATTAAAAGTACTTGCAGATGTTGGTTTAGTAGGCTTTCCAAATGCTGGTAAAAGCACCTTGCTCAGTGTGGTGAGTGCAGCCAAACCAGAAATAGCCAACTATCCATTTACAACTCTAGTTCCAAATCTAGGTATGGTGAATTATCGCGATTATCGCTCGTTTGTCATGGCGGATATTCCAGGAATTATTGAGGGAGCCTCCGAAGGGAAGGGATTAGGTTATAGATTCTTACGGCATATTGAGCGCAACGCATTGTTGTTATTTATGGTACCTGCAGATGCGGATGATTACCACAGAGAATATGAAATTCTCCTCAATGAGTTGGTTGTCTATAACCCAGAGTTAGCAGATAAGAATAGAATCTTAGCAATAACCAAGTCCGACATGTTAGACGAAGAAATGCAAGCGGAAATTCAGCAACAGCTTCCAAAAGATGTGCCTCATGTTTTTATTTCTTCTGTAACAGGTCTGAACATAATGGCATTGAAGGATAACATCTGGTCTGCACTAAACGAAGAATTGTGAACACCATAATGGATGCCCTATTGGAATGGGATAAGCAGTTATTCTTGATTTTGAATCAGCTATTTAGCCCGTCTTGGGATACCTTTTGGCTGGCGGTTACAAATGCTATTACATGGCTGCCGTTATATGCTGTTCTTATTGGACGATTAATTAAAAATTCCAATTCGCACAGTACGTGGATATTTAGAATCGCGTTGTCTTTAGTTGGTCTATTACTTTGGGATCAGGGTGCGAATTTTGTTAAGGAGTTAATAGCTCGTCCTCGTCCTTGTCAAGAAGAACTTGAAGGCATTCGAATCCTTGTCCATTGCTCTGCATATGGTTTTTTTTCTGCTCATGCTGCAAATACTTTTGGATTAGCATTTCTAATGCGCAAGTGGTTGAAACCCTCTTGGTTCCCTATTCTTATTGGGGTCGCGTTTATTCAGAGCTTTTCAAGAATTCACGTAGGTGTGCACTTCCCATTGGACCTATTGGCAGGGGCATTATGGGGAATATTCATTTCAACTATTTTAGTGCGTATTGATTCCAAGTTTTCATGAGTTCTTTAACAGCAATTTTAGCGGTTTTTTTAGGCGGTGGTATAGGAGCCGTATTGCGCTTTGGTACTACTCAAGGAATGTTGGCCGTGGGCATAGCACAGACCAAATTACATTGGGCAACGTTCTTAATTAACATCATGGCATCTGTTGCCTTGGTGTATGTTTATAGGATATCACCGGAAAAGAGTACGCTTCAATTGCTATTGGCAACCGGGGTTTGTGGCGGGTGGTCAACATTCAGTACGTTTAGTTACGAAACGGTGCGATTATTACAAGAAGGGAGGGAATTAGAAGCACTCGTTTACGTGCTAGGAAGTGTGATTGTCTCTATTGCAGCGATTTGGATTCTGGTGAAATAGGTCATTTGAGAAGGGTTACAAGGCCCGTTTTCGTAATCACTTTATCATTAGCGCCTTTAGCAAAAATGGACCAAGTATAGGTGCCAAATGACGCGGGTTTGCCATTTGGAAAGGTGCCGTTCCAGCCAATTTCAGGCGTTGTACTTTTAAAAATCTCCTCACCCCAACGGTTGTAAATGCGCAGTTCGTAAGATTTAACTCCTACTGCCGTGGGAGCAAACATTTCATTGGTTCCGTCTCCATTTGGAGAAAATGCATTAGGTACAAAAACGAGCGTTTCTGGATTAATTCGAACTAAAGCTGTGGAGGTATCTGGACAATTAAAAGTATTAATAACAACATGTTCAACTTCAAACCATCCGGTATCGTTGTAGGAATGATTTAGTTTTCGTAAATCATAATAAATAGTACCGTCTCCCATAGAGGTAATAAGAGCGTCTGTTGGGTCAGAGGCCAAATCAGTTATTTCAACGGTACTGGTGTAAATGGTCGCAGAAGTGGGGTCTGCAATAAATACGGAGGTTGGGGAGGGGTATACGGTAATGTAATCGTTATAATTTAATGTTATGGTATCCAAACAGCCTTCAATAAAGAATACGGTAAGCGTGAGATCGTAAGTACCAGGGTCTGTGTAAGTGTACACGGGTGCGCTGTCGTTGCTAAGGACTCCATCTCCAAAATCCCAGTTGTAAATGACTTGTCCATCAGTAATGGTACTGTCCCAAAATTCAATAGTAAAGGGAGCACATCCAATTTGGTTTTCAACGTTTACTGCAGTTTCAGGTCGCCTATATATTCTAACCGTATCTACAAAGGTGCCTACGCAGCCTTTTTCTTCCACGGTAAGAGTCACAATCTGATCTCCCCATGAAGAGAAACTAACAGGCGGAGGATTCCACCCACTAAATGTAGCTAAGGAGCCATTGGGTCCAAAATCCCATGTTGCTTGGGCTAATCCTCCATTAGAACTCTGATTTTGGAATGTAATCAGGTTTTCATCAAAACATACTGGGCCACTAGAGGTAAACCCAGCGTTAATGGGATTGTACAATTCGTAGGTTACCTCAGCTGTATCCGTGCAAGGCCAACCCACATTGATTACTAATTGAATGGTATAAGTACCTGTGTCTCCATAGGTATAAGTTGGGTTTTGGCCTGTTGAAGATGCTCCCGGATTGTTGGGGTCATTCCATAACCATAAATAGTTGGTGCCGTTTATGGAGCTATCACTCATAGTAATAGTAGTTCCGTTACAAATGGTATTTGGTTGATATAGTTGGGGTGTAGGATCACTCAATACATTGCTCTGACATGTGGTTACATTGAATTGGTAATCCCGTCTGAGTGTAGATAATAATACACCATTAGAATCGTATTCTGAGGCACAAACTGCAAATACATATTGACCCGTTCCAGTAGGTGTTCCCGTTAAAATCCCTGAATTAGGATCCAAAGTAATCTGTGGGCTTGAAGGTAAAGGATATGCTGCTGAATAAGGAAAAAGAAAAGGAACGCCAGAATAGGGTGGTGGGGATGGGGGGTTAGGAGCAGGGTTGTTTTGGCTTCCTCCTGTAATAGGTTGACAAAGGGAGTAATAAATAGAATCTCCATTATCTTCAAGTACGGAAAAGTCAATATTTAGGAAATCATCTTTACACATAACTATTGGTGGATCCGATTGAAATCGGGCAGAACCATTGCAACGATTGTCGTTTGGAGGTATGGTGATGTGATAAGTAGAACCCCAATTTCCTGAATTACCTACGTTTGTTATTGTGTTATTCCTGCAGCATCGTTGGTATACAATGGTGTATCCGTGGGTGCTGGGCTGAAGAGTCACAGTGGTTTGATAAATTGCTTTTTCCGTACAAACATTAGGTGGAGTTTGAAGGCAGGGATTAGCAACAACAGCTGGAATACTTGTGATCTGACCTCGCGCAACACTTAGGTTTTGTACGGCAACATTCTGAGACGCCCCACCATAAACGCTAATTGGAGCAAAATTGTCAAAAGGCGCTCCTGAAGAATTACAATCGCGATATACCGTCAATTTAATCTGATATACATTTCCATTCGCATTTGATCCTACGCAACGATATGAAATTTCTCCACCAACAAGGTGGGCCGCGCTCAAAGGAGCGCAGGAAAAGAGAAAGATTAATAAAGTAACGATAGTACGCATTGTCGTAAATCTACCAAATATTGTGCCCAATCCTAAGAGCGAAAAAGTCCCAGTTGTTGGAAAGGAAAGACAACTGTAAACCCCTTTTTTTTGAGCCATTGCTCTGAAGAACGCAGACGAGTGATCAAAACAAAATCTCCACCCCATCCACCAAGGCTTTTGACCTGTCCTGGCAGTTCTTCAAAAAGTTCTTGTTTAACCTTTGGAAGTTGCAAATGTTCAGCGAGCAGGGCCTCATGTTCTTCAATAACTTTTTCTAATTCTAGTATTGAGCTAGATCGTAAAAAATTATCGGTAAGCATATTAAACCTATCAATCTGCTTATCTGAAAACGGTTTGTTTTTCACTAAGCTGAGGCTTTCAGAGGTTAACTGCTTTCTCCCTGTATAAACAAATCCGAGTTGGTCTAAAAAGTCAAAGGGAATTGAGGTATTTATGACTTCAGGTTTTTCTTCAAGTAATTGGTAAGTTATTGGACCATTTGCTGCCGCACAGGCCAGATCATATCCGCTTCCTCCGTGCTCATTTTTGAATGTTTTAAGCGGATTAATCTGGGCACATTGAGCTAAAAGACTAGTGAAGGTACTGGACGTTCCAAGTCCCCATTCAGCTGGAAATTCTAGGTCGGTCACGAAGCTTGCAGGTCTATCTAAAAGCGTCGAATGATTTTTAACTATTCGAAGGTTTCTGATTAATCGTTTTGCAACAATTTCATTGGAAGTTTTCAGAATATCAAGTGACTGACTCATTTCTGCCCAAAACCATATTTTCCCATCATTCCCTGCGGAAGACCAAGAAATACCATCTCCATTTAGTTTTGGCTTGTATTGTATTTTTTGACCAAAACGAGTAGGCAAAGCAAGACCTTTTGCACCTTGAGTAATTGCATATTCAGAGGTAAGTAGGAGCTTTCCGTTGGCGCGGTAACTTAGCATGGATTATGATCTGCCTAGCTTTGGTTCAGGCTGTCCGCGCAAAGTACAGAAGTAATTCACAACTTCACGATGGTGGGGTACTTTATCCTTAAAGAATTGGGTAATTAACACTTTCTCTTCTGAGGTTGCTTCGAGTTGGTTTAGAATATTCATAAGATGCATTTTCATATGCCCTTTTTGAATCCCAGTTGTTACAAGCGCTCTGAGTGCCGCAAAATTTTGCGCTAAACCACTTACCGCAACAATGCCCATTAATTCTTCCGCATTTGGTTTACCCAACATTTCAAGGGCTTTTATAACAAGTGGATGCAATTTAGTTAATCCACCTACTACACCCAATGCTAAGGGAATTTCAATCCAATAGGTAAATATCCCATTCTCCAACTTACAGTGGGTGAGACTGCTATATTGTCCGGACTTGGAGGCATACGTATGGCATGCGGCTTCAACTGCTCTGAAATCATTTCCTGTGGCAATAATTAGAGCATCTACGCCATTCATGATTCCTTTATTATGCGTGGTAGCTCGGTACGGTTCAGCATTTGCAATAGCTATTGCCCGTCTAAATTTCCTTGCGAAGTCTTCACCGGTGGTGCCCTCACTTTCTAAATCACTAATTGGACAACTAACGGAGGCACGTACAATACAGTTTGGTGTGTAGTTACTCAGTATACGCATCACAACCTCAAGCTTATTCTCATCTAAGTCCAAATGTGCTGAAGTAAATGATTCAAGACTTTTAGCCATTTCTTCCAAATTGGAATTAATAAAATTCGCCCCCATAGAATCACACGTTTCAAAACACACCTCTAATTGATAGTAGTGACTTAATTGAGCAGTTTTATCAACTAACTTAATAGACGTAATTCCACCGCCTCTTGCTTCCATATTGGACGTCAAGGGTTTGGTTGCCTCTCGCAATTGAACTTCAAGCTTTTTGAAATCTTTGAAAAAGGGATTGGTGTTCCCTTCATACATGAAGTGGACATGCCCAATTTTCTCCGTACTAATAACTTCAGTTTTAAACCCTCCTCTTTGTAACCAAAAGCTTGCACTTTTTGCAGCAGCGGCGACTACTGAACTTTCTTCAATTGCCATAGGAAGAGTGTATAGCCTACCATTAATTTGGAAATTTGGGGCTACACCAAATGGCATATAGTAGTTGGTCATTGTATTCTCAATGAAGTCATCGTGCTTTTGTTGCACGTTGCTGTCATTGTGCCAATAGCTTTGGAATAACTCGAGTGTTTTATCCGGCTGCTCAAAATTATTTTGAGTCAACCACTCTAATTTGGCTGCTTTGCTAAGTTTTGAAAATCCTTTGATGGGCTTATTCATGACGATACGGTTTACACATACAAATTTAACACCTTTGAATAATTATTGTTCTCTTTTACCAGAGGTACTAAGTATCAACTCAAATTCATGGGAACGTCAATGATTAATATGCGACTCCCGTTTTCAAGGCTCCTCAAGCTAATGGATTCTGTTTCCCAACATCCCAAGGCGTCACGCTTATTTAAGCGTTGTCCAGAAACTTCAAAAGAGCCATCTATTATAAATAGATAAACGCCATTTTGGGTTCTTTTTACCGGATACTCTTCGTGTCTTCCCCGGCTAAACGTCCCCATATGGAACCAAGTGTCTTGATGTATCCAAATACCTTCATCACTTTCATATGGGCTCAGTACTTGGTGCAATTTTTCAGATATAGTTAGATCGGGTAATTGTATTTGATCGTATCTGGGCGTAACGTCTTTTTCTCTTGGGAAAATCCAGATTTGGAGGAATTTCACTTCTTGTGATTTACTAGCATTAAACTCACTATGAAAAATACCTGCACCAGCGCTCATTGCCTGTATTTCTCCCTCTCGAATAATTGTTTGGTTACCCATACTGTCCTCATGTTCTAAATTACCGCTAAGTGGGATAGAGATAATCTCCATATTGTCGTGTGGATGTTTGCCAAAACCTTTTCCTGGTGCAACGGTATCGTCATTGAGTACGCGCAATAGTCCAAAGTTCATGTTTTTGGAATTGTAGTAATTGGCAAAGCTGAAACTGTGCTGGCTTTGAAGCCAACCGTGATTTGCAGAGCCTCTCCCAGATGCTAAATGAAGGACTGTTTTCATGTACTGATTAATTTAGTTGTTGCAACAACGGTTTCCCTAAAAAAAAGTTCACTTTTAAATTTCCTTTTCGATTTCCAAATCTATCTTCCTTTGAATTAGCGCAAGTTTTTTTGAGTATCTGGACAGTTCAGCTAGTCTGCGTTCAATTTCATGACGATTGATTTTCTTGCTTTGATCTGCAACACGATTGAGATGTTCGAGAACATTTTTTGTTTCAAACTTCATTTTATTAATGAGCGCGTGCTCGTCTTTTTTAAGCGGATGCATAATGTGCTTTTTAATCCTACCAGATGGATTATTTCAAATTTCGTTTTTCAATAGGTGGATTTGATAAAAGCCTCTTGGAGTTATTAACATGTGTATACTCTAGGAGTATCAGGTATTGTCTATTTTTACCGCTCTAAAAACACATCTAAAAACCACAACTGATTATGAAAACGACTTTTTTCGCATTCTTCATGATTGTAGCATTCAGCAGCTTCGGGCAATCTTTTCCTTTTGATTTTGAAAACAATACTCCGGGCATGCTCGGTTATGACGGAGCTACATTCACTATAGTTCCCAATCCAAACAGCACAGGTAATTCTAGTGCTAACGTCGCGGAAATCGTAAAAGTCAATGTTTCTGATATCTGGGCCGGCGGTAAAATAACCAACATTTCTTCATTAGATTTCTCAAGTGCAGCAACGAGTGTTCTGTCCATGAAGGTTTATACAAACGAACCTGTAGGCACGGTAATTAAAGTAAAATTAGAAAACCCGTATACCTGTGAAGTAGATGCTGTGACCACAATGAGCGGCGCATGGGAAACATTGACATTTGATTTTGGAATTCCCGCTCCCTATGGGAGTGTAGATTTGGTTATCATGCCGCAACCTTTTACTGACGGTGGGGGCAAAGTATTTTATGTTGACGATATTCAGCAGGTTCCTGGAGTTATAGCTACTCCAAGATCTGGGTTACCGGTGACTTTTGAATCAGGAACAACAGATAGACATTTCTTTGATTTTGAAAGTGCCATTATGGAGAGCTTGCCCAACCCACTTGTGGGTGCGGACAACGGTAGTCCAAATGTTGGTAAGGTTATTAAATACCTTGGAGCTCCTTATGGAGGAACTAGCATCACGTTTTCTAACAATGTAGATTTCGTAAATCACCCAGTGATTACAATGAAAGTATTGACATCAGCTCCAATAGGAACATACATTACGCTCAAGGCAGAAAAGCCATTTTGGGGCGAAGAACGAAGTGTTCAAACAACTAAAACAGAAGAATGGGAAACATTATCCTTTGATTTTACCAACGCTCCAACGGATTTGCCAACTTTCGCTTTGATGTTTGATTTTGTTGCAGGTAGTGCGAATGTGGGTGATGGAACAATTGCCTCTACTTTTTATTTTGATGATATTAAATATGCTAACGTGCCCCTTTCTATTGAAGAAAATGATAGAGCAACTGCCTTTATAGTAAGACCAAATCCATCTTCTGACTATTGGTTGGTGTCTAATACAATAGGTTTGTCATTCAATGTAGAGGTATATGATGTTAAGGGCCAATTAGTCGGACATTTTGAAAGTAACCAGGGACTAGAAGTGACCATAGATGCATCTATCTATGCTTCTGGAGTGTATTATGCCAAAGTTACTTCAGCTACAGGGAGTGAAACCATCCGTCTAATCAAGCGTTAGTTGGAACAATAATAACTGGACGCTCTGTAGATTAAAAATGGTTATTTCGTGAGAATAAATTTCTCCGAGTACATTTCATTTGGTGTGATTACTTGAATAAGATAAGATCCTCGGGCGTAGCTTGATACGTCAAATTTCTTGTTGTATTGACCTATAAAATTCTCTAGAGATTCTTCTTGTAATACTTGGCCGATAGTGTTCAGTAATCTCACCGTGACGTTTTGTTGTTGACCTATCAAAAATTGCACATGTAATTCATGTACTGCAGGATTTGGGTACAAGAGCACATTGTATGATTCGTTTTGAACAGCAAATACATTCGATTCTACTACACACGAATCAAAACGAATTGTGAGTTTGTAATTGCCGTTGATAGGATTATAAATGAGACTATCCGCGGAAATGACATTACCGTTTAATTGCCACTCATATGTTATTCCTGATACCCCTTCAGAAATAGAAGGAATTAGCCGGTTGTTTATTGCAAGCACATCAACATCAATCACATTTTCACAGGTGTCAAAATGCGCAACAAAATTGGTGTTAGTTGCGAGTCCAACTTGAATAGAATCCGCAGTTACATTATTAAAGTTTGAGGCGGTTGAATACCAGTGTGAAAAAATGAAGCCTCTTTGCGGAGTTGCCTTCAGTGAGATGGGGCAACCACCGTGGTACGTTCCATTCCAAGGAAGATTAGGTTTTATACTGTTCACTTGAATGATTCCAGATTGAACAGGAAAGGTATTCAGGTTAACTAGTCTTTCTCCTTGTAATGATAGCGTTTGATTGAGGTGTTGGCGCGCAGTAGCAATGCGACTGGTGTTGTATTGTGAAATACCAGTAACAGCATTTTCCCATTGGTTTTTGGAACCGGGTCCAACTTGACCGCTCCACCTCGCTATATGGTCAGGAATGGCTTCTTCAATACTCTCTGCCAACTCAATGGTTACCGCGTTGAAATTTGAAGTTTGAAAGGTGGTATTGATTAAATCGTCGTATCTATTTGTGAATTGGCATTTGAACTCATTATTATACAAGGCACGATCAAAGATTTGCGCATGTGCATTTGGGGCACTCGGATTCCTTGCAAAATAGAGGTAGTTCGCAAAGATGTTTTGACCAAAATAACCAAAAGAGGCGTCCGTATCATAAAGTACATACCTCCATTTCCCATCAGTTGTATCTGGCCTCCATAGTTTTATGTTGTTCAGTCCCCAAGCAATTCCCAGCCAATCCATGTTCTGTATGTATGTTTGGAATATGAAGTAGTCTACATAATTATTCAGGTCGAATCTTGAGCCCATAATGTCTAGGAAATCGGCATCATTAACATTGGTATTCATGATAAGACTGTAGGTTTCTAGAAAATGATCAACTGAACCGGAAAGTGCACCGTCTTTATTCAATAATTCAACTTTCCTACTGTCTATGCCGTGGTTGCTTTCCACATAATGCTCGTCAATCTTTTCACGGATCCCGTAGAGCCCCCAGTATTCACCATTTAGATACATAATACATGGCTGGTAACCCATTCTATCTATATTAGAGTTCTCTGCGAGCCGACTTATCAATGCATCTTGTATACGGTCGGACCAATTATGCTGACCACCGTTCCGTATATTGAAATTGTTGTACTGTGTGATGCTTGATTTCTTATCTATTAGCGAATATTCAACATCTCCTGTATACGTGGGCTTGGTATCTATTCTAAAAGATTTTTGAGGTTGTGCTCTGGACCAGCCACCATGTATTTCCAAATCGAATTCGGCTTCAAATCGTTTGGTTTTAGATGCATCAAAAAATTCCATTCTAGACTTTCTTGACCACGGTTCCCAGAAGTTACTTCCAAAAAAGGGATAATCAGTACCGGCATTAGGGCCGGAAACATAGATTCCTGTGAACCAATTCCATAAATTGTCTTCATCTGTGATGATGGAAAAAACGGGTAAGTTGTGATTCTCTTCGTTGACTATAAAGGTTCTGTCAACAACGGCGCTTGGCAGTTCCTGATTGCCACTACTAAATGACCTTAAACTCAATACCGTGGAAGAATTGATATTGATGGGGCCATTTACAACCAAGTCATCTGTATCTGGAATATCACCGTTAGTTGTATAATAGGTGGTTGAATTGGAAGAGGAAGACACATTGACTTGAAAAGGATATGGATACCATCCGGAGTACAAATCGGTATTGGGTTCACTTGTTATGGATGAAAAGCAAACATTCTGATCGTTTAATAGATTTGGTGAAGGACTATTGAAATAACACCAGCTACCTATTCCATCAGGGATTCTTCCGTATGATATAGAATTAGTTATGTTGTTAGGTATCAGTATGCTGTCTATGACGGTTTCGCTCGTATCACTTATCACGATGGTTTCGCCGTGAGATAGCTTAAAAGTGGTATGAGCATTTATGGCAGGAGGCACAATCCAATTAGGTAAGGATTGATACCTATAGGTTGCCCCTGCTATTCCGGCGGAGAGGAAAAAATTACTGCTCATGTCCGAAGAGGTTGCAGATGCATTATGAACTTGAATCGCCAAAATATTTGTTCCCGTTACTAATATTTCTTTGATGTCATTAGTGTTGAAGAATTTGGATTCAGGAATGCCGCCATTGTATAAGATTGCTTCATGATTCGCATTGGTCAATTCTGCATAACCGGGATTAAATGAATTGAAATTACTTGACCGCATGATTTCTATTCCATTGAGATAGGCAATGAATCCATCGTCATAATCTGCATGAAAGAGCAGTTGGGTAATATCATCTACATCAATCACTTGGAATTCTTTCCTTAGATATAAAGAGGGGGTTACTGCGATAATCGTATTGTCATCATTATCACCGTATCCAATACCACCTTGACCTGAATTCCAACTTTGATCGTTAAAGCCCAGTGTATTCCAATTGCCCCAATCAGGTGTTGGTGGCGAGCTTCCAAGCCAGTATTGCCAAATGTTTTCTGCAACCACAAGAGATTCCCAGTGGTTGGGTAATTTCATGTTTTCCCTTCCTGAAGCACAAATAGTCAGTATTTCTTGACTTCCCAAATAGGTATTTGGGAATTGCCATTTATCTAAATTATCTGGATTGTCACTTAAATAGTACTCTGAAAGAAGCACCGAGTCGGCGGAGTAATTGTGGATTTCAATCCAATCTACGTCATCACCGAATTCATCTGTATACCCCCTGACACAATTGAATTCATTAATAGCTAATTGAGCTTGCAGCGCGAAACCACAAAGGATAAATAAAAGGAGAAATACAGGTTTCTTCAAGGGGTTCAATTTTATGAAACGTAAATATAATCAGGTAATTATATATAGTTGAAGTATTGCTTGAACTTATTAAATCAAAAACGCCCAGCTTCAAAAAGCCGGGCGTTTCTGTGGTGATGGACGGAATCGAACCGCCGACACAAGGATTTTCAATCCTTTGCTCTACCAACTGAGCTACATCACCTCCTGAAGAGGACGGCAAATATAGGTGGGTTCACCGATTTGGGAAAGGGTTAACTAAAAAAAGTCAACTATTTTTGTCTTCAATACCTAAATTGCTGTAACCATTTGGCAATAATGTTATGCAACCAATACTTTTTGATTTAGGTAACACAACAGTTAAGGCATGGGATACCGCAACTAATAACTTCTGCCGATTGACTTCTGAGGAGTTTATAGATTTTCTCACCAAGAGACCGGATCAATTGCTTTTTGGCTATGCCACGGGAAATGATTCCATATTGACGGGTATGAAAAACCCAATTCGCCTTCTCGCTGCAGATGATGCTATGCCCCTAAAAAGTCATTATCAGGAAATGTCAACCTTGGGATTAGATCGCTGGGTGTTATGCAATTCACACTTTTTAGAAGGGAACGATTCTTTTTTACTCGTGACCATGGGAACTTGCATTACATATAATATTGTGAAAGAGGGTGTCTTTTTGGGAGGTGCTATTTCACCTGGTTGGGAAATGCGGTTCGAATCAATGCATAAAATGACAGCCAATCTGCCAAAAGCAGAGTATATGAAGGATTCGAAATTATTAGGCTCCACAACAATGGGTAGTTTAAGGTCTGGCGTAGATGTTGCTATTCAGATGGAAATTGCTGCAATGATAGAAGAGTACATCAATAGGTTTCTGTTAAAAAAAGTATTCATTTGTGGAGGTCATTCAAATCGCTTGCCTAACCACTCAAAAAACTACATATTTGCACCCGTTAATTATGAACTACATGCCCTCCGGCGCATCCATGACTATTTTTTTAAAAACGGAACGCTTTAAAGTCTTTATTTCGATTGCCATTGGTTTAACCTTTGTGCTATCCAACACTGCTTTGGCTCAAACCAATTCAGTAAGTCCACTGAGTATAAATGGATTTGGGGAAACCTCTTTTGGAGTGACGCCAAATTACCTTGCTATGGGAGGCACGGGCATAGCAAATGTAGATCGCTTTTCCATTAATATGCTGAACCCAGCAGGGTATATGAATATGGATTTTGCCACGCTTGAGATGAGCGGCGCTCATAGGTCTTTTCGTCATAGAATAACGGATGAGGACATTGATCAAGCAAATTTCAATACCTACTTTGATTTTTTTGGCTTCGGATTCAAATTCAATGATTATTTCGCTGGTTCTTTTTCGGTATCACCAATGGCCGCCAAGGGCTACAGTATTAGCGTTGCCGATTCTTCAGATGATTTTGGTCTATTTGAATACCGTTCTATAGGTTCTGGTGGTTATGATAGGTTTAATTTTGGGCTTGCTTCACAGCCATTTAAATGGCTGTCCGTTGGCGTCAATGCTAAATATATTTTTGGTGAAATTGACGAGAGTAATAAAACTATAATTGCGAATCCAGATTTTCTATCAGTAAGTAATTCGAAACAGACTGGCATTAGCGATTTTACCTTTGATTTTGGTACGCAAATGAAGTTTGATTTGGGCGAATATCGCTTTACTGCTGGTGCCGTGTACGCCTTGGGTCAAGAGTTAAATGCTCGTCAGATTACGTCTCAATATACTTTTATTAATAGCGGTATAATTGAGACTGCCGTTGACACCTTGTTCTATGATTTAAGTGAACAAGGCAAGGCTGTTCTTCCTTCTAGTTATGGAGTGGGTATTGGTTTTTCCAAGTCGCTTAATAATGCGAGTATCAGCGCTTGGGATGTGTTAGTAGATTACAGGATGACCCTCTGGGAGGAGTACCGTTCATTCATTCCGAATGGTGGTAGTGACCCTGGTTCAAATATGTTCAATAGTGAAAGAATAAGCTTTGGTGCAGCTTTGGTGCCGGCATATGCGTTTTCTTCCTTGGGTAAAAGTAGAAATTACTTCGTGTTAGCCCGCTATAGAATTGGAGCTTTTCAAGAAGTTGGGCAATATCAGTGGGACGGCAAAGGATATACCTCTAGAGAAGTAAATGCGGGAATTAGTTTTCCAGTAATTTATCGTTCTCTTGCTCCCGGTGAACAAAAGGCAAGCTTTTTGAATATAAGTTTTGGGAGAGGACAACGTTGGGATGGAAATACAGCAAACCTGAGAGAGGAATATTGGAATTTTAATCTCGGCGTCACTTTAAATGATAAGTGGTTCCAGAAATTTAGATATAGATAAATAGATAATTATGAAGCGAATAGTATTCCTTCTTGCCACAGTGATTTTTTCACTGAATGCAAACGCCCAGAGTATTTGGGGTAATTCGGTAGCAGATTCAGTTACGTGTTACGAGAGCTACAACATTTTTGGTTCATTTTACCAAAGCAAAGATTATGCGGCGGCATTTGACCCTTGGTTTAAGGTCTATGAAACTTGTCCAGAGGCTAAAAAAGCCACGTACATTTATGGGCCAAAGATTGTTGAAACTAAAATTGCATCTATCACAGATGCCAATGAGCGTCAGCAATTTGTAAATCTTTTGATGGAGATATACGATAATCGTCTGAAGTATTTTCCAGGGAGCAATACAAAATATGTAGGTTCAGAGGGATACGTCTTGTGTGAAAAGGCATCTAAATACATCAAATACAATAAGGATAGTGTTGAAAGAGCTTCAGAATTATTTGATGCTGCTTACACAGTAGCAGGAAAAGAAATGTCTGCCTCTCAATTGAACGCTTACTTCTTGACAAATATCAAGTTGTTTAACATTACCAAAGATGTTGATCGATTGTTTGTTGTATATAATAATGCCATTGAAGCACTTGAATTTAATTCAATGGGATATAGCAATGAGATTTTAAATTTGACATCAAAGGCTGATTCTGTAGAGCTTTCTTCTACTGAAATAAAGTTATTAGAACGTGCAAAAAAGAGTCTTCCAAACTATGAAAAGGTGCAGCGTAACATTGAAAAGGCGCTATCTCCACTGCTAACCTGTGAAAAGTTGGCATTAATCTATAATGAAGAGAAGTTTACTGCCAATCAAGACGATACAGAATGGTTGAAGCGAGCTGCTAAGATGCTTCAGAAAGACCGTGAAGGCGAAGATGGAGAAATGGCAAGTTGTACAGATAACCCGGTATTCCTTCTCATCGCGGAGCGTTTATATAGTCTAGAGCCGTCAGCAGGTGCCGCTCGATCTATGGCAAAATTAGGCGTACGCAAGAGCGATTGGGCCATGGCCAAAAAGTACTATCAGGAGGCAGCAGATCAAGAAGAAGATCTAAGGAAAACTGCAGACGATTATATGGGTCTTGCCTATGTGAACAATAAAATGGGCGCGCTCGCTTCGGCAAAAAGTAATTGTTTGAAAGCGGGTCAGCTTCGCAAAGACTGGGGGAATCCATACTTGTATTTAGCTACTCTTTATGCTGATGCAGCAGGGGATTGCGGTGCAAACGCGGTAGAAAAAAACGCGGTTTATTGGGCAGCAATTAACAAATTGAATTATGCTCGTAGTGTTGATCCGAGCATATCGGATAAAACATCAAAGTTAATTTCCATTTATAAGGCGGCAGTACCAGATAAAGGGGTGGCCTTCCAGTTAGGATTTAAAGAAGGTGATTCAATCTCTATAGGTTGTTGGATAAATGAAACAGTTACTATCAAGTTTTATTAATTCAACTAAAAGATATTCTTCTGCTCCCCGCGGCTTTGCCGCGGGGAGTTTTTTTTCTCCTAAATTTGATTTCCATGGTAATACAGCATTAGTTGAATAATTGTCTTTTTTATTTATGCTCAGTCGTACTCGTAACGCTGAGTCTTAGTTCGTGCAAGAATGAAACGTCTGAAGTAGAGGCGATCAATGCTCCAATATTAAATTATCCGTTAAACGAGCAGCGGCATGCGAACATCATATATAGCGATAGCGGTATAAATGTATTGGAGATAAATGCAGGTTTAGTGCAGGACTTTGGAAATATGGAGCCTCCATATACGTTTTTTAGTAATGGTCTTACTGTGCTGTTTTACAACGGTCCCGCAATAAGCTCTACAGTATTAACTTCGGATACTGCACGCCAAGAGAAATCTAGTGATTTGTGGGCAATTGGAGGTAATGTCGTAGTAAGAAATGGCAAAGGAGAGCGTATGCTAACGGAATTACTGTATTGGGACAGAAAAGAAAAAAAATTATATACGGATAGAGCAGTTCAAATTGAAACTGACGGCCAAAGTATCACCGGGGTGGGCTTTGAAGCGGACCAAGAATTTAACAGTTACCAGATTTACAAGGTACAAGGCGAAATAACTATTGACGATGAATAAGGCAATGCGTGTAGTAGAGCTGCTTTGGTTAGCAGTTGCTGCAGTAAGTATAGTAGAGGTTTATATGGGCTGGGGCGATTGGAATAGAACAATCAAGTTTTCCTTGTTCTTTGGCGCCTCAGTATTCATGTATTTCTTGCGTCGTAAAGGACGTTTAAAGCAAATGGATAAATAGGTGCAAATACTAACCATAATTTCTGTTTCTATTTTGTTTTCAGCTCTTTTTTCAGGGTTGGAAATGGCCTACTTAAGTATCAATAAGCTTCACGTAGAACTTGAACGTCAAAAGGGCGGTTGGAACTATAAGATTTTAGGATATTTAGTAGATAGACCAGCGGCATTCATTGCCGCCATTCTAGTAGGAAATAACGTGGCCTTGGTTCTCTATGGGAATTATATGCACCAATTTTTAGAACCCTACTTTTCTCGGTGGTCGGCTTTAGAATATTTCGTGCTTCTATTGGAAACATCAATAAGCACTGTGGTCATACTCGTTTTTGCAGAATTTTTACCAAAAACACTCTTTAGACAGAATGCTGAGGGCTTGATGAAAGTTTTAAGTACACCAGCCTATGTGATTTTTTGGATTCTTCGTGCACCTAGTGCTCTTTTATTGGGTATTAGCCAATTGGTCTTAAAATATATCTTCAGGATTGAAACAGAGAAAGAGAGTAGTGACTTTGGACGTGTGGAATTAGATCATTTTGTGCGTGAACGCGTTCCCAATGCTGCAGATAGTGAGGGAGAGATAGATCCGGAACTTGAGATCTTCAAAAACGCATTGGAATTTCCGGAGACAAAGGCTCGTGAATTTATGATTCCCAGAACGGAGATAGAAGGTGTCGAAGTTCAATCCGAATTGGCTAAAGTCCATGAATTATTCATCGCTAGTGGTTATTCAAAGCTGCTCGTTTATGATGAAAATATAGATAAGATTATTGGTTACGTTCATGCGTTTGAATTGTTTCGACGCCCAGATAATTTGCAAAGAGTTCTGCGACCTGTAAGTTTTATTCCAGAGAGTATGACAGCTGATGAAATTCTAAACCTATTCACCAAAGAAAAACGAAATATGGCAATTGTTTTGGATGAACACGGCGGAACTAGCGGTATGATTACCCTTGAGGATGTAATAGAGGAAATTTTTGGTGAAATAGAGGATGAACATGATTCAGAGACCTTATTGGAGAAAGAGATTCGTCCAAACGAATGGTTATTTTCAACTCGTTTAGAAGTTAGTGATGTCAATGAAAAATGGAATTTAACTATTCCAGAAAGTGATAATTACAACACCCTTGGTGGCTATATTTTAGACCTGTATGAGAGTATCCCCGTTAAAGGAACAGTCATTCGAAGCAATCAATACTTGTTCATAGTAGAAAAAACTACCTTAAATAGACTCGAAGAGGTAGTAGTAAAGGCCATTTAATGGGTTCAAAATCTTATATTCGCAGACTCATCACAATAATTGCAGAATAATGGCAACAATTGAACGCATCAGACAACGCTCAGGATTATTGATCGTTGTAGTGTTTGTAGCACTTATGGCTTTCCTACTAGGTGACTTATTTCAGTCGGGAGGCTCAAGATTTTTCGGAGATCCCAACGTCGTGGGATCAGTCAACGGTGTTGAACTCTCTCGAATGGAGATGAGTCAAAAAATCGAAGAACTCCGAGCTGGAAATCCAGAAACCTACGCAAACTCAAGTAGCATACAACTCGCAAATTTCGTTTGGAATGGTTTTATGTCGGATGCTATTCTCAATGAAGAATTAGCAGCTTCTGGCATGAGCGTAAACGAACAAGAAATTTATTTGGACGTCATCACTAATCCGAATATTCGTCAAAGCTTTACCGGAGAAAACGGGAAATTTGATCCTAATATGTTTGCCAGCTACCTCTCGCAGGTTAGAGAGAACAAAGACGTTGATGCAGAAAGCGCTGAAATGTGGAGACAATGGTTGTCTTTTGAAAATGCAGTAGCAAATCAAGCAAACACGTTCAAATTTAATAATGCAATTGAAAAAGCATTGTTCATGCCTGCATCACTTGTAGAGGCAGAATTCTCAAGAGCTAATGCTCAATATCCAGCTCAATACGTTTATGTACCATACATTGATGTAAATGAGAATGAAATTGAGGTTAGCGAGTCTGACGCCAAGAAATATTACCAAGACCACAAGGATAATTTTACGCAAAAGGACGGAAGGAACATAGAGTTTATCAATTTTCCTCTAGCACCATCTCAGGCAGATCGGGATGCTCTTCAATCTGAATTAGCCTCATTATCGCTAGAGTGGTTTTCTGCTGAAGACGACAGTGTATTCGTGAATTTACATAGTGATATTCGTTTTGTTCCGGAGTACTTTACTTTGGACGATTTAGTTGGTACGGGGCTTGATACCCTTGTTGATGGTCAAGATGTTGGTTATCAAAAAGGGCCTATTGATTTTGGTGATGCTTTTGCAGTAGTCAAGCTGGTAGACAAGAAAAACATAGCAGACAGTGTGAAAGCTCGTCATATTCTAATTCCTTTTGCTGGTGCAACTCGAGTGGACCCTAGTATTACTCGTTCACCTCTGGAAGCTAAAGCCATAGCAGATAGTTTATTTTCGTATCTAAAAGAGAATAGATCTGAATTTGAATCTGTGAGTGATGCTTTTTCATCAGATATCACGGCCAAGGCCAACGGCGGAGACTTGGGTTACTTCTCTAGAGGTATGATGGCAAAGCCTTTTGAGAATTTCTGTTACTACGGTGCACAGGGTGACTTAGGTTTAGTACCTACTCAGTTCGGTTTCCATATCATAGAAATCACAGACCAATCAGGTGAGAATACAGCTTATAAAATTGGTCAAGTTATTCGTCAAGTACTACCGTCAGATGAAACTATTCAAACCCTATATGGAAGTGCATCATCTTATGCAGCAGCAGCGCAGGGATCGGATGATTATAGAGCACTAGCTGTTGATAGCGATTTATCTTTGCGAATCGCAAGAAATCTTGGTCAATTTGATGAATCAATACCTGGTCTAGGTGCTTCACGCCGCATAGTGCGTTGGGCTTGGGAAGAAGATCGTGAAATCGGAAATATAGGCCTGTTAGAAAATGATGGTAACGGATATGTAGTGGTTATCCTTACAGATATATTAGAAGAAGGCACTTCTACTTATGCAGCCGTAGCAACTCAATGTATGGAGGGTGCTAAGAAGGAAGCAAAGAAGGCCATAATAAAAGATAGATTAGAGACTGCACGATCTGGTGCTAAGGATATTCAGGCGGTTGCTGATGCTGCTATCAAAGAAGTGCGAATATTGAATTTTAAATTGAATCAAAGTAATATTGCAGGCATTGGAAATGAGTCAAAGGTTGTTGGTCAAGTTTGCGGATTAACTGCAGGTGAAATGAGTGAGGTTATCATTGGAGAGAATGGGGCTTTCGTAGTCATTACTCAAGCAGCTCAACCAGCCCAAGCTGTTGATTATACCAATCAAGCACGCAGCACGCAGCAAAGCTTGCGGAACCTTGTGAGTGGTCAAGCATTTAAGGCACTTCAAGATAAAGCAGATGTTGACGATAAGCGTTGGATGATGTTTTAGAAATGAATTTCAGTTAAATAAAAAACCCCGTGAAAGGCAAGCCTTTCACGGGGTTTTTTCTGTTAGGTGTAATACAATTGGTTGGTTAGGATAATCTATTCTGTCGTTCTCCGTCTAGTTTTATGAAAATAAAAAGTAGTAAAGTAAAGCCCCAAAGAGAGGAGCCACCGTAACTAAAGAAGGGAAGAGGAATACCCACAGTTGGAAATAAACCTATGGTCATGCCTACATTAATTACCCAATGTGTGAAAAATATGCTTGCCACTCCGTAGCCATAATATCGGCTGAAATTATCCTTTTGACGTTCAGCTAACCAAATTATACGACCAATTAAAAGTGCAAAAGCAACCATTAATAAAAAAGTCCCAATAAACCCCCATTCTTCACCAATTGTACAAAATATGTAGTCGGTGCTTTGAGCAGGTACAAAGTCTAACTTTGTTTGTGTACCGTTTAAGAACCCTTTACCAGTCCAACCGCCAGAGCCAATTGCAATTAAGGATTGTAAGGTATTGTAGCCTGCCCCTGAAGGATCATCTTCTAAACCAAGCAACACTTTAATACGTATTTGCTGGTGTGGCGCCAATATTTTTTCCATCATAAATCCTACGCCGAAAAGAAGAAAAGCAGACATAGTGGTAAAAAATAGATTGTATAAGATATGCTTGCGCTGCTTTGGCAGCAAAAAGAATACAAGTATGGCAAGGCCGAGTAATATGATCAGGGAGGTGCGCAAAGGCAGGATAAGTCCTCCTATTGCAAGAATAACACATCCTAAAATTATTCCAATATAATATCCTGGCATACCGGCTCTGTACACAACAAAGACTAGGCTTAAATACACTAAAGTGGAACCCATATCGGGCTGCAATGCTATGAGTAACCCAGGAGTACCTAAGATTAATAACCCAATCAACCTATCGCGCCAGTTTTTCATTGTCTTTCTGGGAAGACCAGCATAAAAGGCCAGCATTAATGCCGTAGCAAATTTTCCAACCTCCGAGGGTTGTAGGCTGAATCCTCCTAGACCAAACCAACTTCTTGCTCCCCCTACTTTTTTACCAATTATTAGAACAAGAATTAAAAGCAATATGCTTAGGGCATACCACAATGGGGCAAAATTTGTCCAAATTCTATAATTGGTGATCATGGTAAGGAAGATGATCACGAGGCCACCTAAAATAAAAAAACCTTGCTTTCCGTATTCTTCATTTAAGGAGAAAATACTAGCTGACTCTTCATTATAAACCGCAGCATATATGCTGATCCAGCCCCAAATACAAAGCAAAAAATATAAACTGACTAACAGCCAATCGAATCCTACGCGACTTCTATTATTGCTGAGGTACGCCATTAGAAACTCTCAATATAGGTGCTGTCTTCTCCATAAACTTTTATATGCTGAGCACGGTATTCGTCGTGCAAATGTCCTATTAACATTCGCTCTTCTACATTTTGTCTCGTAATGGTATCCGTTAGATAGAATTCGGTTAATAGACTAGAAATAGGTGCCGCCCATCTAGAGCCCCAATAGCCATTTTCTATTATGACAGCTATGGCTATTTTAGGATTGTTTTTTGGGGCGAAGCTTACAAAAATGCTATGGTCTTGACCATGTGGGTTTTGTGCTGTACCGGTCTTTCCACATTGGGCGATATTTTCTAATTTCATGGATCTTGCCGTGCCAGTCTCAAAAACTGCAAGCATCCCACCAATTACAGTCTCAAAATGCGTGCTGTCAATAGTGGTGTATTTACGAATGGTAAATGAGCTGTCTAGATTACTTCCTTGAATTTGCTTTACAATGTGAGGCGTATAATAGTAACCACGATTTGCAATAGCAGCGGTCATGTTAGCCAGTTGTATGGGTGTCGCAAGTAATTCTCCTTGTCCAATACCATTGCTTATAGAAGTGGCTCCTTTCCATGAGGTATAACCCAAAAAATCATCATAGAAAGAGACGTCTGGAACTAATCCTTTTTTGCCCGTGGGTAAATCATTTCCTAAATATCTACCTAAACCAAAACTTTTGACGTGGTTAGACCAATTCTGCATTCCTTTCCTAGAATTACCTCCTTTATCCACTGTACGCTGGTAAACAGAACAGAAGTAGCTATTACAACTCTCAGAAATCGCGTTTTGCAAATTCAATTTACCACCTTTACAGTGGCATGCGACTGTAACAGAACCAAAGTGCCATCCGTGTGTGCAGGTTAAAGTAGTTCGCGGTGTAATCACTCCCTCTTGTAATCCAATCAAAGCACCTAGTAATTTAAATGGTGATCCTGGAGGATATTCTGCAAGGATGCCTCTGTCAAATAACGGTTTATTGATGCTATCGTAGTAAAGGGCGGTATAATTTTTACTTCTCATTCTCCCCACCAATTCGTTTGGATTGTAATTAGGTGCAGTTACTAAGGCGAGTATTTCTCCTGTTGAAGGCTCAATTGCGACAATACTTCCCCGTTTACCCTTCATTAACTGTTCTCCGTATAACTGAAGATTTAAATCAATGCTGCTGACGATATCCTTGCCCGCTTCTGGAAAGACATCATGTTTGCCGTTTTTCCAATTACCTATCCTTCTATTTCTGTGGTCAACAGTATAAAAGCGCTTACCATGTTTGCCTTTGAGTGCACCCTCATAACTTTTATCAATGCCACTTTTACCGGCTAGATCACCACTCGAATAGCCTTCGTTGGCTATGATGAATTCGGTATTTACTTCGCCAATAAAACCGACTACATTGGCAGCACCTGGCTTTGGATAGTTTCTTAAAATTCGTTTTTGAGAATAAAAACCAGCGAACTTTTGCAGTTCTGTATTGATCATAGCATATTTCTGCTTAGGCAGCATTTTCATAAACATGCTGCTGCGGAAATAGCTATACTTTTTTGCTTTTACTAACCGATTATAGATATCATCATTAGTTAAGTTTAAGAGCTCGGCTAACTTAACTGTATCTAAGTTTTTAACTAAATAAGGGCTAACCATTAAATCATAGGTAGGACTATTACCTACTAATAATTCTTTGTTTCGGTCATAAATATACCCTCTAGGTGCATATAATTTTTCTGCTTGTGTTGCATTGCGTTCTGCTCGTGCAGCATATTCATCATTCTGAATTTGAATATTGAAAAGACGTGCACCGAACACCAGTACGATGACCAGTATTACCGAGAAAAATACGGTTTTATGCTGCATAGCGTTTGGACAAGAGTAAATGTATGATGGTTAGTAACCCAACAGTGCTGAGGGTTGAAACCAAGATACGAAGTCCAAGTGCAGAAAATTCCGAAAATCCGCTGTTTTCTACAGAAAATAATACACTATGATGGATTAACACTATAATGGAGGATAAAGGCAAAAATTTAGCCAATGAAAGTGAACTGAGCGTATCTGTAGAGTTTTCTTCTTTAAAGCCATAAAGGAAATTTTCTACGGATGGCTTTGCTACAATCGCAGTCAAACATGCAATAGTGTGAGCACCACCACTTTGTTCAAGGCTGTCCATTACAGAACCTATTAAAAAGGCTAAAATGTAAGTTGTAGATTTAGTAGTTCGAAAAGGGATAATAAAAAACGCCCATAGATACATGTACGGGTTGCCAAATTCAGTTAGTGGCATATCTTGAATTAGAAGCCACTGAACAAAAATGGCAGCCAATGCTATTCCTATGATGCGCAGTATATTCATTCAATAATTGATCTTAAGGAATCTACTTCATTTTCATCCTTGAAACGACATACATAAATCCAATTTAAACTGGTGAAGTCAGAAATCAACTCTACTTCTGCATCCCAACTTAAGTCCTCTTCACTTTGAACAGCGCTCGTTACAATCCCTGTTAAAACGGGAGGAGCTACTTCTACTCGAGTAAAAGAATAAACACTATCCCCTGCAACGGGTTGATATTCGCGTTCAATATCTTTAAGAATTGCCTGGCCTGTTTTCCCCAACCAACTGAGTTGTCCAAGACCTTTGCCATTGATTCGTGCTCCAATATCCCCTTTCATATGAATGAACGGGAGAACATATGAATAGCTTGGCGTAGTTTCTATTATGGTTCCAATCCATCCTTTTCCACTTATCACCCCCATACCAGGTTTGATACCGAGTTTTTCTCCTTCATTGATAAGGATATAATTGTTCTTTTTTCTGAAGGTGTAATCAACTACTCGAGCTGGTATGAAATCATACGAGCTCATAGCGCTGAAATGAGGAGCATTAGAATATCTTATTGATGCGCGTAAGGATGCGTTTTCTCTTGCTAATTCCTGATTGATTGCATCTAGTTTCCAATAATATTTCCAATGGTTTGTCAGGCTCGAAAATTGTGCACTGGTTTGTGATCCAAATGAATTTAACCAATGTTCTGAAACCTTATTTTTTAGAGAATGGCGAACTACTGCGAACAATAGCAGCGCCATGAGCAACAGATTATTGCGATACCTCGTTAAGAAGAGTACCAGTTGCTGCATAGGGTACTGTTAGTTCTCTAGAACTGTTTTGAAATGTTCAATGTTCTTCAAAACAACGCCTGTTCCGCGAACAACAGCTCTCAATGGGTCTTCAGCAACATATACTGGAAGGTCTGTTTTTAATGAGACACGCTTATCTAATCCGCGAAGCATAGATCCACCCCCTGCGAGATAAATTCCACTATTGAAAATATCAGCGGCTAATTCCGGTGGCGTGTTACTTAATGCCTCCATGATGGCGTCTTCAATACGAGTAATACTTTTTTCAAGAGCGCGGCTTACCTCCCCATGGTTCACGCTTACTTGTTTAGGTTTGCCAGTAAGAAGATCGCGTCCCTGTACTTGGAATGGTTCAGGGGCATCGTCTAATTCTTCCATGGCTGCACCAACAGAAATTTTAATGTTTTCTGCTGTTCTTTCTCCTACAAATAGATTGTGCTGCGTTCGCATATAGTTCGCAATGTCATTGGTGAAGACATCGCCCGCAACTTTTATTGATTTATCACATACAATACCGCCCATAGCGAGAACGGCAATTTCTGTAGTTCCACCGCCTATGTCAATAATCATATTGCCTTTAGGTTCAAGAATATTCACACCTATGCCCACAGCTGCAGCCATTGGTTCGTGAATCAAATAGACTTCCTTGGCATTGGCGTGCTCAGCCGAGTCTCTTACGGCACGTTTTTCGACTTCGGTAATTCCTGATGGAATGCAAATAACCATGCGAAGACTTGGAGGAAAAAGTCTTTTCTTGAAGGCAGGGATATTTTTGATGAGTTCTCTAATCATGTACTCGGAAGCTTCAAAATCAGCAATTACTCCATCCTTAAGAGGACGTATTGTCTTGATATTTTCGTGCGTTTTGCCGTGCATCTGTCGCGCCTCCTTGCCCACAGCAATAATTTGACCTGTTCTTCGGTCCATTGCAACAATAGATGGCGAATCAATTACCACCTTGTCTTGATATGTGATTAGCGTATTGGCCGTACCCAAGTCAATAGCTATATCTTCTGTCATAAAACTTAACCAACCCATGCTCTCAAGGTAAGAAAAATTAGTGTTTGAAGTGACGAATTCCTGTAGTCACCATTGCTATTTTATTATCATCACAAAACGCGATACTTTCCTTATCACGAATTGATCCTCCAGGTTGAATTACGCAAGTAATTCCTGCATTATGCGCAATCTCCACACAATCTGGAAACGGGAAAAAAGCATCTGAGGCCATTGCAGCTCCATTCAAATCAAATCCGAAGCGATTTGCCTTGTCAATGGCTTGGTTTAGCGCATCTACTCTTGAAGTCTGTCCTGTTCCAGATGCCAAAAGTTGTCCCCCTTTAGCTAATACAATTGTATTTGATTTTGTATGCTTACAAATTTTAGCAGCGAAGAGAAGATCATTTATTTGCTCCTTATTAGGAAAAACTGCGGTGACTGATTTCATCTTGTCAACATCATCCGACTCCAAATCTCTTGCTTGAACCAATGTGCCGTTAAGTGCAGTTCGTACATTGTAGGAAGGAACCTCGAAATTTTTTAAAATCAGAAGCACTCGATTTTTTTTGCTCTTCAAAATTTGAAGAGCATCTTCGTTGAATTTGGGGGCCATTAAAACTTCAAAGAAAAGTGAATTCATCTTCTCAGCCGTTTCTTTGTCTACAGTTTTGTTCACTGCTATCACCCCTCCGAAAGCGCTAATGGGATCGCCAGCAAGCGCATCATCCCATGCTTGAGATAAGGTACTTCTACTAGCTAAACCGCAAGCATTATTATGTTTTATGATGGCGACAGTAGTATCATCCTCAAATTCTCTGATTAGATGCACTGTGGCGTCAATATCAAGAAGGTTATTGTAGCTTAATGGCTTACCATGAATTTGTTCTAATGCGTCATCTAAATTGCCAAAGAATGCCGCCTCTTGATGCGGGTTTTCTCCGTAGCGCAATTCACTCTTTTGTCTTCCGCTGAGCTTTAGATCCATTCTATCGCCAGCAAAGTATCTGTATATAGCGGTGTCATAATTGCTACTTTCATCAAATGCTTCCAAAGCATACCTTCTGCGAATGTCCTGTGTTGGACCTTCTGCACTTTTTAAAACTTCAAGAGTGTTATCGTATTGATTTCTATTGGAAATTATCCAACAATCTTTAAAATTTTTGGCCGCTGCGCGTATCAAAGAGATGCCTCCAATATCTATCTTCTCAATCACCTCTTCTTCAATTGCCCCTGAAGCTACCGTTTCCTCAAAAGGGTATAAGTCCACTATAACCAAATCAAAATAGGGGATTTCAAAGTCCGCCATTTGTGTTTGATCCTCTTTGTTACTTCTTCTTGCTAGAATGCCTCCAAAGACCTTTGGATGAAGCGTTTTTACGCGACCGCCCAATATGGACGGATAGGAGGTGAGGTCTTCTACACGTTCCACCTTGATACCTCGTTCTTCAATAAAGGCTTGTGTGCCACCCGTTGAATATATAGTTGTATTATTTGCACTTAAGCAATCCACAATTGGACCAAGTCCTTCCTTGTGAAAAACTGAAATAAGGGCGTTTTTGATGCGCATTTCTTGAAACTGATATAGTGTGTAGAAAGAGAAAGTTCAAAAGTACTATAAATGATGCCTTTTTATGCGCTTTTCTGAGTAATTTTGAGAGAAACCTACCACCTAGTGATTGTTCTTCTTCGTCTGATTAAAGAAAGTTTGTTTTTTGCTGTTATCTCATTGACAGTGAATAAGTTGAGAACGTTTCTGTCTCTCTTGGGTATAACGATTGGGATCTTTGCAATTATCCTTGTTTACTCTATTGTTGATTCGCTTGAAAAAAACATTCGAGATAGTGTTAGTCAGTTAGGGGACAACGTAGTTTACGTTCAAAAATGGCCTTGGGGTGGCGGTGGTGAATACGCTTGGTGGAAGTATCTCAATAGGCCAGTGCCGTTGAGCAAGGAAAGTAATCTTTTGAGGAAACGAAGCCAATTTGCGCAGAATATAGCTTTCGGTACATCACTAGGAGGCGCTACCGCCAAAAGAAACGGAATGGATGCGGGTGGTGTTGAGGTTTTAGGTATCACCTATGAATACAATCAGATTTGGGATTTTGAATTAGAATCTGGACGCTATTTTACAGAAAATGAGATGAACAGCGGAAAGCCATACTGTATCATTGGATCTAATCTAAAAGATGGATTATTTACTTCCGGAGAAAATCCAATTGGCGAGCAGGTTTCTATTCGAGGACAAAAACTTAATGTTATTGGCGTTTTTGAAAAGGTAGGCGAAAGTTTAGTAGGTCAGAGCTATGATAAGATGGTATTGGTTCCATTCAAATTCGTAAGAACCGTGGTTAATACAGACCGTAATGATGGAAACTTAATCATGGTTAGTGCCAAAGAGGGTATTAGTTTGGCGCAATTGAAAGATGAGCTTACTGGAATAATGCGCTCAATCAGGCGACTCCGTCCAGGAGCAGATGATAATTTTGCTTTGAATGATCCCTCATTAATTTCTAATCAGCTCGATGGATTATTTGGTGTCCTTGGTCTTGTTGGAACTGTAATTGGTGGTTTTTCAATTTTAGTGGGAGGTTTTGGTATTGCTAATATTATGTTTGTGAGTGTTAGAGAGCGTACAAATGAAATTGGAATACAAAAAGCACTTGGAGCTAAAAACTTTATTGTCTTAATTCAATTTCTTACTGAGAGCATTATTCTTTGTCTTTTGGGTGGTGCAGCCGGTTTATTTCTAGTTTATATTGGGGCATTCGCGGCTGCAAATATATTTGAGTTTGATATTTTCTTAAGTACTAAAAACATTGTAGTCGGTCTTGTTTTGAGCGGAGCCATTGGGCTTATTTCAGGATTTATACCAGCCTGGATGGCTTCAAGATTAGACCCTGTGGAGGCAATAAGAATGCAAGTTTAGAGTCTACGGGAGACAAATTCAGCTACGTTTTCCAATAGTTCATGGTCTTCGGAAGTAAAAGGATCCAGTTGGTGTGAATCAATGTCAATCTGTCCAATCAGTTTATGGTTCGCGTAAATAGGTACAACAAGCTCACTTCTTGTTGAGATACTGCAGGATAAATAATTACTTTGGGCACTCACGTCGGGCACTTCAAAGGTTTTGCCGCTCAAGGCTACTTGACCACAAATGCCCTTTCCAAAAGGAATAACATTATGATCTGTTTTTGCGCCAATGTATGGACCTATTTCTAATTGCTGCTTCTCTTCATTCATGAAGTAAAACCCCGTCCAATTATAATAGCTCATATTTTTATCAAGCCATGAAACTAAATTTTGTTGTAGTTCAGTTCCGCTTAAATGATCGAATCCAATGAGTTCATTTAATAGTCTTTTGAGTGGAATTGACTTCATCTGATAGTTTTTGTTGATAGAAAAGGTCTTTCAATGAGTGAAAGTTGCATGGTTATTGTTAAACAAGTGCGAAATTAGTTCTGTTAAGCAAGTGTAACGCTTAATAATAAAACCCAAAACTATTCTACATGAGAAAACATATAATCTCATTGATTTTTTTGTTGGGAAGTCTAACCGCTTTTGGTCAAAGTACGACCACACCAACTATTAGCCTACAGGCGTGTCAAAACGATACCTTGGTGATGGCTTTCGATATTCTCTCACCCTACAATATTGGAAATTTATTTTCAGTAGAAATAAGTGACAACAATGGGAATTTCACAGGAAACATTGTTTCTATGAATCCACTGGTTGCTTTTGGAGTGAGCACAGGGAATGAAATTGACGTCTTGATTCCGGAAAATATCAATCAGGGCGTTTATAAGTTTCGATTGATTTCATCTAATCCGGTAGTTATTTCTGACACTATTGACAATGTGATCATTGGCGCGAATCCAACCACTGGTTTCACAGCGTTTAATTGGTTTGACAAGGCAGGGTCACTTACTTTTTGTGAAGGAGATACCGCATTACTAGTTGCAAATCAGGCTCCTCCAGGACAGAGTTATTCGTATCAATGGCTAAGTGGCGGGTCAAGCTTAGCAGGTGAAACAAACGATACGCTAGAGGTAATGATTTCAGGCACGTACTCTATTGAGGTTAATTCGAACCTGTGTGATGCTGAATCCAATGATACCATAGTTAATTCATATTCTCCCCCATCAGAGTTCTTCGCAAATAATGGAGCAGGAATCAACTTTATTGGCAACGACTCTATTCAAATGTGCGAAGGAACTATCGCGACCTTTGAACATTTTGCATTCCCTTCACCCGGAATTACCAACTATCAATACAGGTGGTTGAAGGCAGATAGTTTAGATTTATTTGGAGATACCGTTTGGTATTATACTGGGGATACAACATCAATGGTTGATGTGACTAATGCAAGCCAATGGTTTTTAGAAGTGACTTCAGTTCCCGGTGGTTGTATAGATACCTCAAATGCTTTTTGGGTATTCGTAGATACTGTCCCCAAATCAGATGTGGTCAACCTACCTTGGCCTAGCCAGACGTTACCAACTACTACGTTATGTCTAACAGATTCAACATTGTTAACGGCCACCGATACCATCCTCAACGATTCGTGGGAGTACCAGTGGCAAATTGCCTACCCGTCAGGAAGTGCAAATTGGCTCAATCTACTTAATGATACTCTTCCATGGTTGACCGTTGACACATCTATAGTGGCAGATACCGCGGATTATCGATTGAGAATTGTTAATGAGACGTGCCAATACATTACTAGTGAAACTACTGTAAACTTTGTGCCTTTCCCAACCATTTCAATTCTTCCGAATGATTCTCTAGGGATTTGTATTTATGATAGTGCTTTAGTGTCTCTCCAAAGTAATGCCTTAAATTTTGCATGGAATGGTGGGATTTTTGTTGGAAAACAGAATTTCATCAGTGTTCCAGGTCAATATATTGTTGAGGCATTTGGTGTAAATCAATGTAGAACGGTAGATACCTTTGACGTCTATAATTACACAATTGTTGCAACAGCTTCTGCTTCTCCGCAGGTCATTAGCCCAGGAGAAACAACCACACTAAGTTCATCAGGAGGAACAAGTTATTATTGGTTTGCGGATATGCCCTCTTATTTCAGTAATCAATTGGGCGAATCTACTTTAGCCATTCCATCTACGGATACCATCACGTACTTCATACAAGTGGAAGACATCAATGGTTGTACAGATACAGCTAGTGTTCAGGTATTTGTCTCGGAACAAGATACCAATGTGATTAATGCAGGTATCTATGGAAACTTACAGAATGTAATTACCCCAAATGCGGACGGTAAAAATGATGTTCTCAATCTCAGCGGTGTTACAGACGGTGACGATTGTGAATTTACCGTGTACACCCGCTGGGGAACGCCAGTATATAACCAGGAAGTGTATAATAATAGCTGGGGCGGTACTACTGATGGTGGCTCTCAATTGGGTGATGGAACGTATTATTATGTTTTGACCCATGACAACAAAATAAGGGTTAAGGCGGCAGTAACTATCTTAAACAACTTCTAATCATGAGAAAGCAAATAATTTTACTCGCAGCATTTTTGGTTGGAATAGTCAATGTAAATGCACAGCAATTACCACTAATATCAAGTTATTTAAACACTTCATATTTGTTCAACCCTGCCTTTAGTGGGATTGATGGAAAAACAGAAATATCCGTTTTAAATCGCAGGCAATGGACTGACATTCAGGGTGCACCAGAAACGCAATTCATGGCGTTTAACGGTAATCGTGATGACCTAAAGTTTGGCTACAGCGGTTACGCCTTTAATGACGCAACAGATATCGTAAGTAGGTCAGGTTTTTACGGATCCTATGCGTGGCATGTTAAATTCACCGATGAAAACTCGTTGAGTTTGGGTCTTGGTGCAGGCTACGTAAATAACACTATTAATTCTTCAGGTATTCGCGTACCTGACGAATTGGATCCTGTTTTGTACACGCAATTGAGTAGTGCAAAATTTGACATGAATTTCGGGTTTAATCTTCAGTTTGGAGATTTCAATATAGGCGCAGCAGTGCCAAATCTTTTGGCACCTAAAGTAGATTTTGGTGATAATTTCAATAGTCCCTATCAATATCATTACATGCGCCATTATGTAGTAAATACTCAGTACAATGTGCAAATGCAGAAAGGACTCATGACCTTAAGTCCATTCGTTACGATTCGTGCAAATGAAGTGACCATCCCCCAAGTAGATGCAGGTTTGATGTTTAATCACAAAGAGTACTTTTACGTGGGGGCAGCATATCGTTCGTCCTATGCGGTTACAGGTAATGCTGGCGTTCACGTAACTGCTAATATTAGCTTAGGCTACTCCTACGATTTTTCTTTGAATACTTATGGTTTTGCTCTAGGAAATTCACATGAGTTTATGCTTCGTTACACTTTTGGAGAAAGTAAGAAAGACAAGCGATTGGAGAATGAAATTAAGAAATTGAAAGACCGGCAACGCCGTCAGTCAGGCGATCTAGAAGACTTACTCAATGATCGTTTAGATGAATTTAAAGATGAAATTACTGAACAGCAGAAGTCATTGTTTGATGCAGAAAAAGAGGCAATGAAAGGTGAACTCACTGAAGCGGCGGCCGAAGCGGCAAAGGATGCAGCAGCTAATAGTGGGAGCGCTCAATCCGCTGGAGCGAACGGCAGAAACAATGTTGGTGGAGTAAATTCTACAATGAATGGTGGTGAGATAAACGGAACCTCCGGTAACAATACCACAGGGAATAACTATCCTCAAACGCCACAAGGCGGCAGCAATGTGAACTCCTCAATTAAGGGGTATGATTCCAATCAGTATGCTGGTAATGTCCAAGCGGGGTCAAAGGGTTTTTATGTTACTGCAGGGGTGTTCGGTTCACAGAATAATGCAGTCAAACTTCAAAATAAGTTGCGTTCTCAGGGTGTTGGTTCAGATGTCTTCCAAGATTCAAATAATAGCATGTACTATGTGTTTTTGTTAAAGTTCAATAACTACGAAGCTGCCAATCAGGCACGTAATTCTAACTTTAACGGTCAATACAATGGTAAGCTTTGGATAAAAGTGATGTAGGCACATTCCTGTAAACATAAGCCCCGCATCTGTTCAGATGCGGGGCTTTTTTTATTAGAACACCCTTGATGGAGCTTTAACTACGAATCATTGGAAGGGATAATAAGATCTTCATCTTCCTTTTTAGCCTTTTTTTGAATATTACCACCATTTAAAATACGCTCAGCTTGATACAGGTGTCTTCCAATATGGGGTACGAGTATTTCCAAGGCTGTTAATGATTTAAACTTAATAGGAGGGGCAGCGCTCATTACCTTGCTATTCCTTAACTCAGGGCTACTGGGTATGATGCGAATGAGTTTTTCCAAATGGCTAAGGTCAGAAATGAAGTTTTCCATCACCTTTTGCGCACTAATCTTATGTTGTGGATTCCTAATACGACGCGGTTGTAACTTTTTCCTCGTTCTAGTTTTTTTTGCTGTTGTATATTCTAACGGAGACATCATATTTCTCAGTCGCTTTTGCCACCAACTTAATTGGATGAGAACTTCTTGAGACGCTCTTCCTTTATTACATACCTCTGTTAGTTGCGGAAGATAGATTTCATTTAGATTGTTGATGTGTTCAATACACTCAATTGCCGACCATTTTTCACCGGTGGGTATGAAGAACAATTCGTCATCCTCTAAAAAGTAGAACGAACTTTCAAATTGTGTTTTGTACAAAGCCAATTCTTCTAAACGTGAATCAATGAATTCAGTTACCTTCATTTTGCTTCCATTGGCTTTTCCATTTCAACTATAGATTCGAGCATTTCATAGACTTCTTGTAAATGGGAAATTTCCGCGACCACAAAAGTAAGTTTCTCCCCTTTTTTCTTTATTTGAACTTTCTTAGTATTGAGTTGCAAGTAGCTCAATATGGCAGAAAAAATAGGAAGTTGGTAATATTCACTGTTGTTCTCCGCAGCAAAATGACCAATACATTTACCCATTTTTAAGATAAGTTTTGAGAAGCCAATATGTTTAGCTAACCATTTGATTCGAACGGAGTAAAGCAGTGCTGCAACAGGTTCAGGTATAGGTCCAAAACGATCTTCAAGTTCTTTTTCAAACAGCAAGAGGTCATCATGAGTCTCATACTCTCCTAACCTCCGATATAATTTAAGTCGTTCTTCAATATTATTGACATAATCGTCAGGTAGCAGCAACTCCATATCCGTGTCAATTTGGACATCCTCTACAAAATCTGAGCCTTTCTCCTTTTTCTCCTTATCGTATAAATGTTTGAATTCATTTTGCTTTAATTCTTTGATAGCCTCTGCGAGAATTTTTTGGTAGGTATCAAACCCCATGTCCGTAATAAAGCCACTTTGTTCCCCACCAAGCATATCTCCTGCGCCGCGAATTTCTAAATCTTTCATTGCAATTTTGAACCCACTACCTAGGTCCGTGAATTGTTCTAATGCTCGTAATCGCTTTCTTGCCTCATCCGTAAGAGTGCTCATAGGAGGAGTAATTAGTTTACAGAAAGCCTTCTTGTTAGAACGACCCACCCTTCCTCTCATCTGATGTAAATCAGACATACCAAAATGGTTGGCATTATTGATAATGATGGTATTGGCATTGGGCACATCAAGTCCACTTTCTATGATAGAGGTTGCGACAAGAACGTCGTACTTCCCATTCATAAAATCAAGCATCACTTTTTCTAGCTTTTTCCCTTCCATCTGACCATGGCCAACTGCTATACGAGCATCTGGTACCAATCTGCTTACCATGCCGGCTACCTCTTGTATGTTGCTAACCCTATTGTTAATGACAAAAACTTGTCCACCACGTTGTATTTCATAGCTTATAGAGTCACGAATAGTCTCCTCACTAAATCCTATTATTTGGGTTTCAATAGGTTGCCTGTTTGGAGGAGGGGTGGTCATAATACTTAAATCCCTGGCTGCCATTAACGAAAATTGAAGCGTTCTTGGAATCGGGGTAGCAGTTAGTGTGAGGGTATCAACGTTAATTTTAAGCGTTTTGATTTTGTCTTTTACGCCTACGCCGAATTTTTGTTCTTCATCAATGATTAGAAGCCCTAAATCAGAAAATTCTACCGACTTGCTGACTAATTTATGAGTTCCAATCAAAATATCTATTTTGCCCTCTTTCAATTTTTTTAATATTTCCCGTTGTTGAGTAGTAGTGCGGAATCTATTGATGTAATCTACTGTTACAGGGAATCCTTCTAAGCGCTTTGAGAACGTTTTAAAATGTTGAAAAGCTAGGATAGTTGTAGGAACCAAAATGGCAACTTGTTTCCCGTTTGCCACTGCTTTGAAGGCCGCACGGATGGCAATTTCGGTTTTGCCAAAGCCTACGTCTCCACAAATTAATCGATCCATGGGCATGGCGCTTTCCATATCCCTTTTTACATCTTCTGTAGCGGACATTTGATCTGGTGTGTCTTCAAAGAGAAAACTCGCCTCTAATTCATGTTGTAAATATCCATCTGGAGCACACTGAAAACCAACTGCATCACGGCGCTTTGCGTAAAGTTGAATGAGATCAAAAGCAATTTTTTTGACTTTTGCTTTGGTTTTTTTCTTTAGTGTTTGCCATTGAGCAGAACCTAATTTATGAAGCGAAGGCGCAGTACCGTCTTTCGCGTTATACTTGCTAATCTTATGCAGGGAATGAATACTTACGTATAGAATATCATCGTCTCGATAAATGAGTTTAATGGCTTCTTGAATTTTACCATTATTATTTACTTTTTGGAGTCCACCGAATTTACCTACGCCGTGATCTATATGAGTGACAAAATCGCCAAACTCAAGGGCATTGAGTTGCTCTAATGTTATCGCTTGCTTCTTTCGGGCATTGTTTTTAATATTAAAGCGCTGGTATCGATCAAAAATTTGATGATCGGTATATAGAAATGTTTTGGCTAATAGATCTTCAAAGCCTTCATGCAAGGAGCCTACAGTGGTTTGGTATTGAGGTTTTAATTGCAGATCCTCAAATATTGCATAGAATCGTTCAATCTGTTTTGGATTTGAACACATCATTACGGTTTCCAAGCCCTCCTTTTCGCTTCGTAATAGGGTTTGACCAAGTAGATTAAAGTCCTTATTGAAGGAGCGTTGGGGCAATGCCTTACTTTCTAGTTTTTCGGAAGACCATTCACAACGGCCGTATTCTATAAGGGTAAATTCAAGTAAATCACGTTTAAATCCATCTCCGCTTAAGAAGAGTTCATTTGGCGCAGCAGTTTGTATAGTGGAATCAAGTTCCTCGTAGCGTTCTTCCGCTAATTCCATTAATCGCGTCAGGGTATTTATCACCATGGAAGGCGTATCTATCCAGATTTGGACATTTTTTGGCAGGTAACTCAGCAGAGAGGCCCGGCTTTCAAGGAAAGTTTTGTTCTCTACGTTTGGAACAATATTCATTTTAGTGGCTTTTCCCACTGTGCGCTGAGTTTCAATATCAAAAAATCGAATACTCTCTACCTGATCATCAAAAAATTCCACGCGATAAGGATGATCTTTTGAGAATGAAAATAGATCTACGATACCACCGCGAATAGAGAATTGACCGGGCTGAATGACAAAATCAACTCGTTCAAATTGGTATTCAAACAAGGTTTCATTGAGAAAGTCAAGACTCAATACATCGCCAAGATTTACTTTAAGTGTATTTGATTCTAATTCCTTTTTGGTAACTACCTTTTCAAACAACGCTTCAGGATAGGAAATAAGAATAGGGGGTTTTCTCCTTGCGCTGAGATGATTGAGAACCTCAGCACGCAGCAGCACATTTGCATTATCTGTAGTCTCTACCTGATAGGGCCTGCGGTATGAAGCAGGGTAGAAGTAGCTTTTAACTGAAGGAAGGAGTTTTTCAATGTCATTTTGAATGTATGCTGCTTCTTCCTTACTATTTGCAATGATGAATTGCATGTTGCCGCTGCGTTCGTAGGTTGAAGCGGCTAAAACGGCACAATGAGAACCTCCTGCAGCATTAAACCCTAGAGCTAATTTGGTGCCTGAGGAGCTTGCAGTACTTAATCGATCAACTAAGGGATGGCTGTGGAATCGGGAGAGTAAATCTGCTATGTTCAATTTTATTCTTCTTCGTACTTGCGTAAAAACGCATGGGCCATATCCACCATTTCAGGAGAGCCAATAAAGAAGGGAACCCTTTCGTGCAATTCACTAGGCTCGAGTTCTAAAATTCGCTTCTTACCGTTCGTAGCAGTACCGCCGGCTTGTTCAACTATAAATGCGAGTGGGTTGCACTCGTACAGGAGTCGAAGCTTACCATTTGGTGCCATCGTTCCTGTGGGGTAAAGATACACCCCACCTTTGATAAGATTGCGATGAAAATCAGAAACTAGAGAGCCAATATATCTTGAAGTAAATGGCCTTCCTGTTGCTGCATCATATTGCTGACAGTATTTGATATATTCTTTTACTCCTTGAGGGAAGTGCACGTAATTTCCTTCATTGACGCTGTAAATTTTGCCTGATTTTGGTATTTGCATATTAGGATGAGACAGGCAAAACACACCAATTGAAGGGTCTAATGTGAATCCATTTACACCATTTCCAGTCGTATAAACAAGCATAGTTGATGAACCATATACTACATAGCCCGCAGCAACTTGAGCATCACCGGATTGAAGGAAATCTTTCAAAGTAACGGACGTTCCTTCAGGAGTAATCCGGCGGTAGATAGAGAAAATAGTACCAACACTAACATTTACATCAATATTACTTGAACCGTCTAAGGGGTCCATGAGGACTACGTATTGGGCTTTAGAATGTATGTCGTCGTCAAAGTTAACAAAGTGCTCTTCTTCTTCTGAACCAACACCGCAGACTTGGCCCATAGAACGAAGCGCACGCATGAAGGTATCGTTAGCCATAACATCAAGCTTTTGTTGCGCCTCTCCTTGAATATTGTCTTGGCCCATGGCACCCAAAATATCAGCAAGGCCGGCCTTGTTGATTTCTCTATTCACCACTTTAGCAGCGAGCCGAATGGAGGTAAGAAGATGCGAAAGATCTCCTGTTGCAAAAGGGAAGTCCTTTTGATTTTCTACGATGAATTCACCGAGAGTTGTTGGTTGTACCATGGTCAGTGGTATAAAGGTTTGTAATAGGTTCGTCTAAGTTACGTTTAATCTATGAGAAGTGAGCAGACGGAATGTACTACCTTTACTCTATGAATTATCGAGGTCAAGTACGGGCAAAAAAACACCTTGGACAACACTTTTTAACGGATGAAAGCATTGCTAAACGCATTGCACATGTTGTTCCCTATGAAGGAGTGGAAAAAGTACTTGAGATTGGTCCGGGAATGGGCGTGATGACGAAATATTTGCTCTCAATACCTAACATTGAAACTTGGGTCGTTGAGATTGATCAGGAGAGTGTAAGCTATTTAAAAGCAAATTATAATGCTCTTAGCGCTCGAATCTTAGAAGAAGATTTTTTGAAATGGAATCCCTCATTAACTTTTGGTAATGAGAAGTTTGCATTGATTGGGAACTTTCCTTACAACATTAGTTCCCAAATTGTATTTAAGGTACTCGAACATATGGATCAGATTCCTCTTTTTGGAGGGATGTTTCAGAAGGAAGTGGCTCAACGGTTGTGCGCGCCTCCGGGAAATAAGACATATGGTATTTTATCAGTGCTGTGCCAGGCTTATTATGATTTGACCTATGATTTTACTGTGCCGCCCGAAGTTTTTAGCCCTCCTCCAAAAGTAGAAAGTGGTGTGATGCATATGGTGCGCAAGGAAAGTACTGCCAATATTGACTTTAAATTATTAAAACGAGGTGTTAAGGCAGCCTTTGGACAGCGTCGAAAAACACTGCGTAATGCGCTGAAAGTCCTTAACTTGCCTCAAGGTTTCGACCATCCCTATCTTGTAAAGCGTGCAGAACAGCTTTCACATATAGAATTTGTTGAACTACTAAAGGCGATTGAAGTTGGAAGAAATGAACATTAAAGCGCGTATGTTGAAAGCCTTGTCAGTGGCTAATGAGGCAGAATTCGCGCAAATCATTGAAGGAATCCATCCTGCTGATATTGCAGAGGTCCTAGAATCTTTTAATGCAGAAGAGCGTTCCGAATTTTTTGAAAAGATTGATCCTGAACTCGCTGCAGATATCTTAGTAGAATTTGACGAAGAGGAGCGTGGGGAATTGGTTGCGACATATTCAACAGAAGAGATAGCCCAAGAGTTGGTTGGTAATATGGATTCGGATGATGCGGCAGACATGCTGTTGGAATTATCCGAAGACATGACTCGTGAGGTTTTAGCGCAAGTTGAAGATGTTGAGCAGGCCAAAAACATAGCACAACTTTTAACTCATGAAGAGGATACTGCTGGAGCGTTGATGGCCACGGAACTAGTGGTGGTGAATGAGCGCTTAACTGCTATACGTTGTGTAGCCGCGATGCGTTCACAAGCTGCTAAAATTGATCGGGTACATGCGGTCTACGTGATCAATGATGACGATATTTTAGTAGGAACGTTAAGTTTAAAAATGCTCTTGACCGCAAAGCGTACCGTCCCAATTTCTGAATTGTATAGACCTATAGAACATACTGTTTTGAGCACTACTCCTGCGGAAGAGGTGGCCAATGTCATGCAGAAATATGATTTATTTGTCATTCCAGTGGTAAACGCAATTGGTGAACTCCTTGGGCGAATCACACTTGATGATATAGTAGATTTTATTCGTGAAGAAGCAGAACGTGATTACCAATTGGCATCGGGTCTAACTGATGAGGTTGAAAGTGACGATAGCGTTTATGAGGTCACACGAGCTCGCATCCCTTGGCTATTAATTGGCCTTTTTGGCGGCATTATAGTCGCGTTAATTATTGGGAAAAACGAAGAGGATATTAAACTTGTTCCAGCTCTTGCCTTCTTTATGCCGTTAATTGCTGCTATGGCAGGAAATGTTGGAGTACAGTCATCCGCCATTGTGGTGCAGGCTTTAGCTAGTGCTAGAAAGGAGAATAAAATGATTGAAAAGTTGACCAAAGAGTTGGCTATCGGCTTATTTAACGGTGTTATTTTATCATTAGTCATGTACGGTGCTGGACTACTATTGGGTTATGATCAACTTATCACTTTGACGGTTAGTACTTCTCTATTTACTGTAATAGTATTTGCATCATTATTTGGAACGTTTATTCCTCTCATGCTAGATAAATTAAAAATTGATGCGGCTTTAGCGACCGGTCCATTTATCACCACAGCGAATGATGTGATTGGGCTAATTATCTATTTTCAAATAGGCCGATTGATTATTGGATACTAATGAAAGCGCTTCTACTTGATGATACACATCCATTTCTTGAACAAGAATTACAAGAAGGAGGTCTGTTATTGGTTCGAGAATTTCAAGCGCCACTGGAAGAATTGGTTAAGAGTCATTCGGATGCTGTAGTGCTCATTATTCGTTCAAGGATGAAGGTTGATTGTAACTTCTTGGATCAATTCCCATTGTTAAAGGTTATCGGTAGGCTTGGCGCTGGGTTAGAAAACATTGATGTGCGTGAAGCTACGCAGCGTGGAATATCTTGTTTGAGAGTTCCAGAAGGGAATGCAAGAGCGGTAGCTGAACATGCTTTGGGAATGCTGCTAAGTTTATTAAATCATCTTCCTCGTGTTCACAGACAAATTCAAGAAGGTCAATGGCTGAGGGAGCCAAATAAGGGAAGAGAACTGCAGTCACTCGTTGTAGGTATAATTGGCTACGGTATAATGGGTAGTGAATTTGCAAAACTCCTTTCTGCAATGAATGTGCGCGTATTAGCTTATGATAAATATAAGTCTAATTATACACCAGATGGCATAGAGGAAGTTACCTTGGACGTACTTCAATCTCAGGCGGATGTGGTGAGTTTACATTTGCCACTCAATGATGAGACAAATGGATATGTTGAGGCTCATTTTCTTTCAAAATTCAAGAAACCAGTACATTTTATAAATACTGCTAGAGGACCAATAGTTGATACCGCGGCGCTTGTTGAAGCCCTAGATATAGGTACTGTACTAAGTGCAGCTTTGGACGTTTTGGAGTACGAAAAAACAAGTTTTACTAGTTTATTTGAAGGTCAAATTCCCAATGAACTGAAGAGTCTGTTCCAAAGAGACAATGTTCTTTTAAGTCCTCATATTGCAGGATGGACAAAGGAGAGTTTCGAAAAGATGGGGCAGGGTTTAGCTTCTAAAGTATTAAAGGCGCTTTAGCCTCTTTTGAACACAAACTGCACAGTTTCTGGAGTGCGCTGTTCGAGTAAAATTTCTAGTCCTTCTGTTTCTTTGGCTTCGTCAGATCTGTTATAATGCCGTATGGTCAACAGCTCTACTGAAGAGGTCGATTCAAGTTCAAATTGGGTTTTTAATTCGGACAAAACTTCGGGTACAATCATTTCGTCGTAGTTTATACAGAACATGGCTTTAGTTGCGGTATTGCGCATTAGGTTTACCACTATTCCTTTAGTTGCAAATAGATTATATACCGCACTAAGATGATGTTCAGCAATAAACGCCAAGTCTTTCGTGCTTATTTGTAATAGCAATTGATTCTTTTTTAGAATGAAGTTTGCTACTTGTGGCACCGGGTGTTCTACCCCTCCAATGGTAGTTCCAGGTTGTGAAGAGTCAATAAAGCTTTTAATTTGAAGCGGTATGTTTTTTTTCTTTAGCGGTTGAATGGTTTTAGGGTGGATGATTGAGGCGCCAAAGAAAGCCAATTCAATCGCTTCATTAAAAGGTATGGCATCAATTTTAGTGGTATTACGGAATATTTTAGGATCACCATTCAACATTCCTGGTACGTCTTTCCAAATGGTTAAACTATTTGCGTCTAGACAGTAGGCAAAAACGGCACCCGTATAATCAGAACCTTCACGACCTAAAGTGGTGGGTCTTCCATCTTCTGTAGAACCTATGAAGCCTTGAATAAGGTGCACGCTGTCTTCAACAATATTGGATTGAATAGCACGCGTAGTATCCTCCCAAAGAACGGTTGCTCTTCGGAATTGGTCGTCTGTTTTGATCAATTTCCTGGTATCGTGCCAGAGGGTCTTATTGGTTAAGCCAACATATGCAGCTATGATTCGCGTGGAAATTAATTCACCGTGATGAACAATTGCATCGTAGGCCTCACTGTAATTTGAATAATCCTTGCGGGTACTGAGACGCGTATTTTGAATTAATTCCTCTACCTGATGGACAACCTCACTGGGTTGATCAAAGAGATCTTGGATTATCTCTAGATGAAAGTCAAGGATATGTGATAGTAATGAGTCTATTTTGACATCTTTATTGACTTCATCCTTCGCAAATATATTCACTACTTCTTCGAAAGCATTGGTCGTTTTGCCCATAGCACTCACGACAACTACGATTGGCCGATTATCAAATCTGTCAATTATTTTGGATACGTTTTTAACGCTATCAGCATCTTTTACGGATGCACCACCAAATTTAAAGATTAGTGGACTTTTCATTTATAGTTTGCTAATTGTTCTCGAGTTATAGTCCCAAGCTGCCATTCATCATCTAAGCTTGCGTTATATTTTTTGTAGAAGTTCAAGGCTGGCTGATTCCATGAAAGGACTGTCCATTCCATTCGCCCCACATTTTGATCTATGGCCTCTTTTATTACGTTTTCAAAAAGCTGCTGACCTATGCCATATTTTCTAAATGCGGGCTTGACATATAAATCTTCTAAATGAAGCGTAGGGCCTTTCCACGTGCTATACCTTGGATAATAGAGTGCCATACCAATAATGCCTTCTAGGGAATGTTGGGCAACAAAACATTTGAATCGGGACTCGGTAAAACCATGTTTAATAAGGTCTTGTTCGCTTATATGGACAGCATGCGGTTCACGCTCATACACGGCCAATTCCGTGATCAGTCCTAAGACGGCTTTCATGTCCTCTTTTTGAGCTAATCGAATTTCAAACATTCTTACGAAGGTAAAGTAAACTCTTCTTTGAATGGAATGACTTCACTGCCGAAAATCAAGTCATACAGAATCTACACAAGGGGTTCTACTTTCGTAATTCTAAAGCATCTTTTTTAATGCTTTCAACTACGCTAGGATCTAAAAGCGTTGAGGTATCTCCTAAGTTGCTAGTATCTCCTTCTGCAACTTTCCGGAGGATCCTTCGCATAATTTTTCCTGAACGGGTTTTAGGTAGTCCGGATACTATTTGAATAACATCTGGTTTGGCTATTGGACCAATTTCGGAAACAACGGTACTTACGATTGATTTTTGAACCTCCTCTGTATTATGTCCGGTGCCTTCAAGGATTACGTAAGCATAAATCCCCTGACCTTTAATTTCATGCGGGTAGCCTACAACAGCACTTTCCGTGACGACTGACGAGGCATTGATTGCATTCTCAATTTCTGCCGTCCCAAACCTATGACCACTAACGTTGATCACGTCGTCTACTCGTCCAATGATTCTGTACATACCGTCTTCCCGACGGGCACCGTCACCGGTAAAATAATAGCCTTCGTAGTTGCTGAAGTATACGTGCTTACAGCGTTCATGATCACCATAAGTAGTACGTAACATGGAAGGCCACGGATACTTTATGCACAGGTAACCTTCAATTCCGTCGCCTATTATTTCATTTCCATCTCCATCTAATAATACTGGTTGAACACCTGGTAAAGGGCGCCCTGCATAAGTAGGACGTTGAGGACTATGAGAACCCAAGCCAGAAATCATTATTCCACCAGTCTCTGTTTGCCACCACGTATCAACTACGGGACAGTTTTCATGCCCTACTTTTTTGTTGTACCAATGCCAAGCTTCTGCATTAATGGGTTCTCCAACTGAGCCAATTACTTTGAGTGAGTTCAATGAGGCTCTTTCTACAAAAGAATCTCCACACGCCATTAATGCGCGAATGGCAGTTGGTGCTGTATAGAACTGATTTACGTCGTATTTATCACATATATCCCAAAAACGTCCTGCATCCGGCCATGTAGGTACTCCTTCGAACATCAATGTTGTTGCGCCATTGAGTAAAGGACCATATATGATGTAACTATGACCTGTAATCCATCCAACATCGGCAGTGCACCAGTAAATATCACCACGTTCGTATTGGAACACGTTTTTGAAGCTGTAGGCGGTATAAACCATGTATCCACCGCACGTGTGAACCACTCCTTTTGGTTTACCAGTAGAGCCGGAAGTGTATAGAATAAAGAGCAAGTCTTCGGCACTCATGGGCTCTGGCGGGCATGTTCTTCCAACTTCAGTCGCAGCTTCTTCATACCAATAGTCGCGATTTTTAAGCATGGTAACTTCTCTATGGTCGCGTTTAATAACGAGTACACTGTGCACTGAATCACAGCTTTTGAGCGCCTCGTCTACAGTAGACTTTACAGGTAAGGACTTTTCTCCACGATACATGCCATCGGAAGTAAGTACACAGACACATTGACTATCATTAATGCGGTCTGCTAAGGCGTTAGAAGAGAATCCCGCGAAAACTACTGAATGGACGGCACCTATTCTTGCACATGCCAAAACACCAATAGTTAATTCTGGTATCATGGGCATGTAAATTGCTACTCTATCACCTTTTTTTACTCCTTTAGACTTTAGTACGTTGGCAAAGCGACAGACTTGCTCATACAATTCTTTATAGGTTAGGCGAATTTCCTTTTCTTTTGGATCATTTGGTTCCCATATAAGTGCAATATCTTCCGCACGTTCCGGGAGATGGCGATCTATACAGTTTTCGGTTATATTTAAAATCCCACCTTGGAACCATTTTACATTTGGGGTATTAAATTCCCATTCTAGCGTGCGGTTCCAGGGCTTTTGCCAAACAAACTCACTAGCTATCCTTTCCCAAAAATTCTCAGGATTCTCTATTGATTCTTTGTACGCTTCTTCATAATTAGCGAAACTATTGATGTTATTGAGGTTCATTTGTAATCTTAATTTTATGTTGAGTGGAAAAGAAACATTTGAGCAGGCGAGTTAGAATTGTTCCAAATACGGCTTTCTATTGTTTCGCCATTTAATCACCATGAATTTCTCACCAACTTCGGTGATAAGCATGCCGTGTCCAAGTAAATTTTCTTCTTTTGAGGTGAAGCTTAAAAGTTCTTGGTGATTTAAAAACTGATAGCTTGTATTTAGGTTTTCTGCGTTTAAAGGACGTTTAATTCCATATTGTTTTACCCAATTCATGACGCTTACGTGCGAAACACCAAGAATTCTTTCGATTTCACGATAGCTCACGCCCTCAATGTATAATTGTAATGCCTTCACTACATAATATTCGTCAATTCGTTTGCCTAGTTTCTGAACGGAAAAGTAATAGTTGCAATTTTTGCATTTGTAGCGCTGCCGGCCTTTGATAATACCACTTTTTACGTATTCGTTATTATGGCATTTAGGACAGTATTTATTTTCTAACATGGCTCGTATTGGCGGTATTAATGTTTTCGCTGAATCTAATAGCGAAATTGAATTTTACTTCTCAGTTAACTAAAATTAGCTATTTCTAATTAACTTAATATCATAGGTTCAATGAAAAGCTAAAGACTTAGCATCCATTTTGGTAATTCTAATTCAATTAAAAAACCATTACCAGTAACATAAAATATGTATACTTTGAATCTTAATCACCAATTCAACGAATCAAAGTAGCAGGTTTTATGCTGACTGATGATGTATATCAAATAATATTAAGAAGATTTTACGTCGTCTATGATCCTGTTGATGTCGGCTATAGTTTGGAGAAATTCAGACGAACGTTTTTCTCCTATCTCGTCTGAAATGAGTTGGTTAAATTCTAGCACAACTTGTCTGGCTATATTTCTTTTTCTTAGTCCGGCTTCCGTGAGTTTTATGAGCACTGATCGCTTGTCTTTGGGATCAGATTCTTTAACAATAAAACCTTGATTTTCCATTGATTTTAAAACCCTACTCAATGATGTGCTTTCCATACCCATTTTAGGCCCAAGCGCAGTAGAACGAATCCCATTATTGATATCAATATTTAGAAGGGCCATTCCCACAGAGGTGGTAATTCCGCCTTGTGCTACAAGTTCATTGTACATTTTCGCTACCTGAATCCAGGTTTTACGAATTTGAAAATCAAAGGTTAATTCGGGCTTCATAGATACCCGAATATACGTTTTTATCCTATGCGTGCATAGTAATTAGTAGTTCAGATTCCTTATCATTTGAGGTAGTATAAAGAATTGAATGTCTTTAGAGAATTCGGCGTAGGCAGCTCTGCGAGAAGCTTCTTTATCTGAGCTAATACCGAATTTTTCCATTTGATTGCTGGACCAAAGAATATCACCTTGATGATTAGTAAGGACAAAGTTGCCCGATACGACATGCTTGTTTCTACTATTACTCATCTTATAATCATGTTCTTCCCCTCTGAAGGCAATTTTTAGCGGTGCTTCTTCACTAACAGTGAATTTTGTAGAAACCGCTTCACTAATTACCTTTTTAAGGCTGGTAGGCCCTTGAATACTTACTAAAGTATGCTGAAAGTAGACACTTTGACTTATTTTCCATCGGGCAAACTCCTTAAGCCACAGCCGAACCAATCTGTCATTCTGAGGTAGTATTTTGTTGAAATCAATTGAAATTTCTAATGAAATTGAATTGGTGTTTCCTGTCTTATTACAGCCTATAGATGACGTATGACTACTCAAAGAAAATCTACCACTGCTAGAGCGTAAATCAAGCCAACCGCTCATTTCTTTATCGTTAAAATTTAAGATTGCAGAGAATTGTTCTGGGAGACCAAGATAAAAGGTGTTTTCAGGCACTAATAGATTTGCATGAATGTCATTTTCAATGTTCCTAAGTGCGCTAATGAAACTTGTCTGTGTTTCAACTTTAAACTTTGGATCCATAAGAAAATCTCGTTGAATCGCCTTATCAATGGCGTCGGCTAAGGCATGAAAACGTTCGGTTAAGTTGACCGAAGATTCATTTGCAGTTAAGAGTTTTTCTTTTATCCAACTCGCGGCCAAGGCATCATTTTCAGCTTTTCGAGATAAGAAAAAGGGTAAGTCGAGCTTGTAAAGCACATAATACCTTAATTCGTCTGAATACGTTTCTACCACTTCGTATTCTTCAAGTTTGATGTGACTTTTAGTAGAGGTTTCCGAACTAAATGCGCTGCTAAACCCACCTATATCCTCTTTTTGAAGCAGTTTGGTTTCATCAAAAATCTGACTTTCAACTTCGCCTGCTAAATCCGCAAGTGCATTCGATCTCGCAGCCTGTTGATATGCTGCATTCGGGTTGATATAGCTCATCCCTACACCATAAACATACGTCCTAGATTGATCTATGGGTTTTGAATGAACCCACTCAGGGACTATAGCCTTTTGACTACCGCAGGACAGCAGTACTGCTGCCAATAATGATACGAACGTTAGTTTTTTCATGGTTTTAAATCTAGCGACTTAATATGTAGCGAACCCGTTCTTGCAAAATTATTGATAGCTCCTTTACGCATGGTGGCAGGGTTTTGAAGACTTCTACTTGCCTTGCGCAGATTGTTTAATTGTTTGCGCTTATACTCACTTATTTCAGGCCGGTCAGATACATGAACCTTACTCTGATACTTCCAATACCCTGGAAAAAGTTGGTCGTTGCGGTACTCTATGTAGTGTGCATTGTCTTTATTATCATATTCTAAGGTCTTGACACTGATAATTTGTGATGTAGCACGATTAGTTAGGATGAGTTCTGCGATATAATGAACACTGTTTTCTTTAGTGAATTCTCTATAGAAGACTTTCTTGTATTTGGCAGTTTTTACTGTTTCTCCTTCTTTATTTTTAGATTCTATGTAGTAACGTTCGTACCCTTTTTTAGTTTCCGAAAGTAATTCGCCTTCAATTTCTTCAGCAATATTAATGGTCACTTTTAGATATGCATTGGCACTTAAAATTTCTTGTGTTAATGCACCACCCGCAGTACTGCCTTGCACAATGGCTTCTTGTTCCTGTTGGATTAACTCAAAATTTGTCCTATCTACCAACTCTATGAAAGGGTCTTTCATAGCGTATATTTCGCTAATAAGTCTTGATTGTACGGCAGAGCTAATGGATAATTCTTTTCCTGAAAGATTTGGATCAGATACTATTCCGATTCTATATTTTCCTCTTTCAAGGGCTTCTTCCATCAAAAGTTGCAACTCGTTTTGCTCAGGATACTTTTTATGCATGGGCTCAAGCGTGTAGTAAGATCTGCGATATTCTCCCATTTCAAATTGGTGCAGCGCTTCCGTATATATGGGTTCTACTTCGCTAAACCTGAGCAGTGCTTGAACATCTTTATAGTTTTTGTCCAACCGCGCAAGTTCTTTCAATCGTGTATTGGCTTGAGCATAGTGTTCATGGCGTATGAGATCATGACATCTTTCGTACACGTTGGCCATAAACCTACGTTTCTGACTTTGAAAATCTTGCGTGTAAAAGCCCTCGTATCTGCTTACGCTGATGTAAGGCTTCAAATAATTGGTCCATTTCTCGGCATCTAAGAATTTATAAACGGAAAGGGAATCGTTCCCGTCTGCGAATCGATAGTTCGTATACAGCTCCTCTAATAATGCTGTTCCGTAATTACTCATAGCAGACAAGTACTTTGCATTGTTGGGTCTTCTATCAATCGAATATTTAAACTCTGTAACCGATTGTTTTAAGACTCTGGCCTCTGCGAATTTCATTCCTTGTTTGTAGTGATATCGGGGACCTTGACAACCTGTAAACAATATTGAAAAGAGTAGTAGAAGAGATATTTTTTTCATTGCAATCATATGATAACTTGTATAACAAAAGCTGTGCCTTGGTGGTAAAGTTAAGTCTTGCTATTATTTTTACACCATGAATAACCCGATAGTCTTACTATCACCATCAAAAGGGATGGGCAGTTTTCCGTCAAATGCGCCATACGTTGGCTCTGCAGCTGTGCCTTTTGCAGCAGCTACTCATGAAGTTGTAATGCGTATTCAGGCATTGAGTGCTGACCAACGTCAACATCTGTTTAAAGTCAGTGACAATTTGTTTCAATCTGTTGAAAGAATTTGGTCTTTATCTCCCTCTGAATATATAAAGCCTTCTCAGGGGCTATCAGGATTGTTTGCATACACTGGAGAAGCTTTCAAAAGTTTTGATGCTCATTCATTAGGACATAATGCGCTACAGCGAGCTAAAAAATCTTTAGTAATTGTTAGCGCCCTTTATGGCATTGTTACCGGTGAAATGAATATAGTAAACTACCGATTGGAGATGCAGAGTAAACTACCGATTAACGGGTATAAGAATTTATATAGCTTATGGAAACCTATTCTTACAGAATGGTTGAATAATCAAGAATCTAGCTTTGCGGTCAATTTATGCAGTACGGAGTATTCAAAAGTGTTTGAATGGAAATCAGTACGAATTCCTACTGTTCATGTTGACTTTAAGCAGATGAAAAATGGAGAGCTTAAGTCGGTTTCAGCATTTTCAAAACAAGCGCGGGGAACCATGGCTCGTTGGATTTTTAGTGAGAACATACAAACTATTTTTAGTCTTGCATCGTTTGACTTAGATGGATATCGCCTGTATAGTCATGAAGGCGATAAAATGGTATTTTTACGCGAAGCATAATTGATGATGAAAAATAAGTATTTGCCTATAGCAGTGTTCGTGTTTTGTTGCACAATTGTTAAGGCGCAGCGCCCAACCTCATTTCTTGAATTAGGTGGTTATGCTATGTCACAAAATTACATAGGAGACGTTAACGGTAACTCTTTGAGTGCTTTTACGCAAGAGTCTAGATTTGGGGCAGGAACTCAAATTAAGTATAATTTCAGTAGTTTATGGAGCGTAGGTGCAGACGTAAATTTTGGTGATTTGTATAGTCACGATAATTTACATGGAAATGAGTCTAGAGACTACCGCGTGGATACAGAAATACTACAAATAGGTGTCTTTACTAACCTGCATTTTATACCGTTTGGTAAATACAATTTGCGTCACAAACACACGCCTTTTATTCATCTTGGAATGAATGCACTTACCTATCAGCCAAATCTGAATACGAATGCACAATACCCAGATGAAATTGAGTTATATCCCGGAACAGGTAGGACTTGGGGTTATTCATTGGGGTTTGGCTGGAGAATCAGAAGGTCGCTAAAATCATTTTACAACGTAGGAGTATTCTATAATGGTTTTGGAGTTTCAAATATTGAAGGGTTTAACTATACCGATGAATTCATCACGGCCAATCCTGCAATCAGAAATACCATGGACGGATCCATAACCTTGAAATTAGGTATGAGTCTTGGATTCTTTGATCAATAAGTTTCGGCATAGCCTTTGAAACATATACCAAGCGCTCTTTGGAAGCGCCTTTTTTTAACATTGAATGACAGCATGACCGCCATCAAAGAGGGTTTAGTTGTCAAGAAATTGATTTTATGGACAGTTTGTCACTTAGCGATATCATTAACGAAAGCACAGAATTTATTCCACTAATGACCTCGGATGAGGAGGTGGAAATTAATAATGCTGAATTGCCGGAAGAATTACCAATCCTACCGCTGCGAAATACGGTTATTTTTCCGGGTGTAGTTGCACCAATTACGGCAGGTCGAGACAAAAGCCTGCGTCTTATTCGTGATATCAAGGAAGAACCTAAATATGTGGGTATGATTACCCAAAAAGATGGGCACACAGAAGAACCCTCAAAAGACGATGTCTTTCCAACAGGAACTTTAGCTCAAATTGTGAAGAGTTTTAAAATGCCCGATGGAAATACCACCATAATCATCCAGGGTAAGAAGCGGTTTCGCATCCTAGAATGGACCAGCACAGAGCCATATAATAGAGCAAGGGTAGAGTTTTTACCTGAGTTTGTTCCGGATGAAGATGATGTAGAATTCAACATTGTCATGGACAGTATAAAAGAGGTTGCGGGACAGTTAATTCAGGATAGTCCCAACATACCTTCAGAGGCCCAGACTGCTCTTGATAATATCAAGAGCAATACTTTCTTACTCAATTTTATTGCTTCCAATAGCAGTATGGTACTTGATAAAAAGCAGCAAGTCCTAGAATTAGACTCACTGAAAGATCGTGCTTCAAACGTGTTAGAGGGACTAAACTTAGAGCTGAAGAAGCTTGAAGTAAAAAATGAAATACAAGACAAGGTTAAATTAGAATTTGACCAACAACAGCGAGAGTATTTTTTGCACCAGCAGATGAAAACCATCCAGGAAGAGCTTGGAGGCAGTTCGAGCGAAACTGAGATTGAGGAATTGAAGCAAAGAGCAAAAAAGAAGAAATGGGATAGTAGCAGCAGTGAAAGATTTAATAAGGAGTTGAAGAAACTTCAGCGCTTAAATCCTCAGATGCCGGAATTCGCAATCCAGAGAAATTATTTGGAGTTTATGCTTGATTTACCCTTTGAAGGAAAAGGCAAAGCGAAGATAGACTTGAAAGGAGCAACTAAAGTCCTTGATAGGGATCATTATGGTCTCGAAAAAGTTAAGGAGCGCATTCTAGAGCATTTAGCAGTTTTGAAGCTTAAAGGCGATATGAAAAGTCCGATTGTTTGCTTAGCCGGGCCTCCGGGGGTAGGCAAAACGTCGTTAGGAAAGAGTATCGCAGAAGCATTGGGTAGACCTTATGTGAGAATGTCGCTCGGAGGATTGAGAGATGAGGCTGAAATTCGGGGACATCGCAAAACCTATATTGGTGCTATGCCTGGTCGTATTTTACAAAATATGAAGAAGGCAGGTTCCAACGATCCGGTTTTTATTTTGGATGAGATAGATAAATTGAGTTACGGTACAGGAGGGGATCCTTCATCATCTATGTTAGAGGTGCTTGATCCAGAGCAAAATGACAGCTTTTACGATAATTACCTTGAAATGGGGTATGATTTAAGCAAAGTCTTTTTCATTGCTACGGCCAATAATCTTGGAGCAATTCAACCTGCGCTTCTTGATCGGATGGAAGTGATAGACGTTACCGGCTACACTATTGAAGAAAAGGTAGAAATAGCAAAACAGCATTTAGTTCCAAAGCAACTTAGTAATCATGGAATAACTAAGGTTCAATTTTCTATCACAAAACCCATTTTGAAGTCACTTGTTGAGGGATATACTCGTGAAAGTGGTGTGCGAAATCTAGATAAAAAAGTAGCAAAGCTTGTGCGGTCAACCGCAAAGGATATTGCACTTGAGACGGAGGCTACAGCCAAAGTAAATATGGATCGATTAGAAGAAATCCTTGGTCCCCCCCGCGAAAGAGATATCTATGAGGGAAATAATCATGCTGGCGTAGTTACTGGACTAGCTTGGACACCTGTAGGTGGTGATATTTTATTTATTGAAAGTTCACTTGCGAGAGGTACTGGAAAAGTAATTATCACAGGTAACCTAGGAGCTGTAATGAAGGAAAGTGCAACAATTGCTATTGCATATTTAAAAGCTAACGCCGGTGAACTAGGGATAGATCAAAATGTATTCAAATCCTATGATATAAATATTCACGTTCCCCAAGGTGCTATTCCCAAAGACGGTCCTAGCGCTGGTATAACGTTGTTAACCGCCTTGACCTCATTGCTTACACAGAAAAAAGTAGCTCCGAAATTGGCAATGACTGGCGAGATTACCTTGCGCGGTAAGGTTTTACCAGTTGGCGGAATAAAGGAGAAAATCCTTGCTGCCAAACGAGCTAAAATTAGCACCATCATATTGTGCGAGAAGAACAGAAAGGATATTGAAGAAATAGAAGCTCATTATCTAAAGGGAATGACGTTCCATTACATATCAGAAATGTCAGAAGTGTTAGATTTAGCTATATTAAATCAGAAAGTTAAAGGGGCTAAAAAACTCTCAATCGATTCTCAAAAGACTTGATCAAACAAGTAGTCATAGCGCTAGTACTACCCATGACTTTGTTCGCGCAAAGTGGTGGGCATTCGATATTTTCTTTTCTAGATCGAAGCATGTTTGCCGGCAGCTCGTCTTTGGCAAATACGGCATATCTGAATCCAACGCCAGTTGGTGCCTATGCTTTACAGAATCCATTGTTACTTACGGATACTTCAATGCATCAATTGGAAATAAGTTTTGGCTCATTGGGCAATGGTGTTCAGGCACTTCAATCAACCTTTGGTTTTTCCCTTTATGGACGTGCATTATTATTTGGATTACAAAACCTTAGTTATGGTGAATTTAACGCAACAGATAATTGGGGAAATTCATTAGGCACTTTTTCAGCCGGGGACATGAGCTTATCCATAGGGACACAACTCTTGGAAGCTTATGGTTGGAAAATGGGAAGCAATATAAAACTAGTCTCAGGTACCTATGAGAGCTATCAAAGTTGGGCGATGGCAACAGATTTGATTGCCATGCGCAGGTTTAGAGATGCACCGGATATTACAATAATACTCAAAAATGCAGGATTGCAATTGACTGCATTTAGTAGCCAACGAGAATCGTTACCCACTAATTTATTATTTGCCATTGGTGACAAACTAAAATACGCACCTTTTCGTTGGACATTTGTCTTAGATGAATTACAGCGTTTCAATCAATTAGGATATGTGGATTTCAATAGTAGTTCTATTGATCCAATTACAGGAAATGTGACACAGACCAGCCAGAGTATCATGAACAGATCACTCAGGCATCTAAGCGGCTCAATAGAGTTTTTACCCACTCAACGCACACATTTCATGTTGGGTTATAGTTTTAGACGGCAATACGAAATGGCACTTTCAACCAGGAGAACTTCAGGAGGATTTACCTTGGGGACAGGCTTGTACTTTGATAAGTTTACATTGCATTATGCCAATGAACTCAGGAATATTGCAGGCAGGATGAATACAATATCTTTGGGTATCAATATTTAATTCGAATAGTATTCATGAGTAAACTTACAATCGCTATTGACGGCCATAGTTCAACAGGCAAGAGCACTCTTGCAAAAGAGCTTGCTGCTTCTCTTGGTTATACTTATGTTGATAGTGGAGCTATGTATCGTGCTGTAGCTTTAGATGCTTTGCGTAATGGTTGGGTATCAAAAGCTTATGGGATAAAGGAAGAACCAATCATCAATGCACTTCAAAATCTCACCATCACGTTTAATGTAAATTCTCAAGGGCAGAGTATTACTATGCTTAATAGTGAGAATGTTGAGGATGCTATACGCACTATGGAGGTGAGTAATGTAGTCAGCCAAGTTTCCAAGTTGATTCCTGTGAGACGCAGACTTGTAGCGTTACAGCAAAAAATGGGAGAGAATGGAGGTGTGGTCATGGATGGTCGAGATATTGGTACTGTAGTTTTCCCAATGGCAGAATTAAAGATATTTATGACGGCTACGGACCAAGTAAGAGCTATGCGCCGGAAGGCAGAGTTAGATGCTAAAGGGCAGGATTTTTCTTTAAGCGAAGTTCTAGAAAATTTAAAAAGCCGAGATAAAGCCGATATGGAGCGTGCTGATTCCCCATTAATTGCTGCTGCAGATGCAACTATATTGGACAACAGTGAGCTGAACCGAAACGAACAATTTAAACTTGTGCTGGGGTGGGTAGCTAAATTTCAGAAGTACGATTAAGCACGATTTGCAAGGACAGTTTTAGCTCCTTTTACTACATCTCCTTCTTTGACAAGAACTTTACAATCTAGAGGAAGAAATAAATCAACTCTTGAACCGAATTTAATAAACCCAAATTCAGAACCTTGCGCTGCCATATCTCCAGGTTTGGAATACATAACAATTCTGCGCGCAACAGCTCCAGCGATTTGTCGAAAGACTACAGTTCCCCATATTTTATTTTCTACAGCTACCGTAGTACGTTCATTTAACGATGAACTTTTTGGATGCCATGCTACCAAAAACTTTCCTTTGTGATGAATAGCCGTCTTTACTTTTCCGCCTAGAGGGAAACGATTAACGTGAACATTGAAGGGTGACATAAATATGGACATCTGAATGCATTTTGTCTTCAACACTTCTTCTTCATATACTTCTTCAATAGTAACAACTTTGCCGTCTGCAGGGCAGATAATACCGTTAGGGTTAACCTGCACAACCCGTTTTGGATTTCGAAAAAACTGAAGAACGATTACGTAAAGAATAACACTAGTTGCAAGCGTTAAAACTTCTATTAATTGATTTCCCGCTGCCCATTGAATTAATGCGTTTACGGCAAATAATACAATAAAAACTAGTCCTAATGTTCCTTTACCTTCCTTGTGAATAATCATGATAAATATTGATAAATTATAATTGCCAACGGTGCTGCGGTAATAAAACTATCTAATCGATCTAGAGCTCCCCCGTGTCCGGGTAAAAATACACCTGAATCTTTAACATCAGCTTCCCTTTTAATGGAAGATGCCAGGAGATCTCCTAAAGGCGCTGCTATGCTAACACCCAAAGCTATAGATATGCCAATGTGTAATGGCAACAAATTCCAAGAGTAATTCGCAATGATTGCCACGCTTATAGTTCCAACTATTCCGCCAAGGAAACCCTCTAGGGTCTTTTTAGGACTAAGGGTTGGTGCTAAAGGTCGTTTTCCAAAGCGTCTACCTACAACATATGCGAAGCTATCCGAAGACCAAATCAGTATGAAGATAAATAAGATGAGTTCCGGAAATTCCTCAGTCATTTGAATACTGAACAAAAGCGGAAGAAAAATATAAGAGATAATAAAGAAGCTTTTAGTAATCTCTCTTGCCGGTGACTTGGCACGAAGCAGCGTAAAAGAAGTTAAAATGAGGTATAGAAGAGCGGTTGCAATCAACTCTCTTGATCCGCCCCATCCAGTCAGCATTCCCAGTAAAATAAAAATGCCACCGAAAATCAACAACGGGAACTTACTTTGGACTCGCTGCAAGTTGGCCAATTCGTTAATAAGCAATAGTAGGAAAACACCCAAAAGGTGTGAGCCAAGATGACTAAAACCTAAAAAACCTATTAAAACGGCAGCGTAAACAGCTCCCCAAAGCGTGCGTTTTAACATTTAAATCTCGTCTTCAATGAGCACTAAGAATACTTTTCTGTCCTTGTTAGGATCCGCAGAAGCCATTTGTACGTTTTCATCAAAAGGAGCGCGAATTACAGCTATATTCCCGGGCCTGTCCTCTCTATATTTCAAGTTAACGGACTCCATTCCATCTCTTAAATGAGCTACTATTTGAGAAGTATATGCAATAATCACATGATGTTTGGGCAAATCTGAAAGTCGTCTTCCACCTGTGTGGTGATTATGAACCATGATTCCGCCATTAAAGGCTATTAAGGCCTCACATCCACTAATAACTGCGGGAAATTGACCATCATTTTCAAAAGTGACTTTGAGTCGGATCTTATTTTCAAGTTTTCTTAAGCGTTCATCACTAAAGTACATTCCGAACCAATTATGTTCCTCCGCATATTGGCTGATACCTGCTAAAGCATCCGTTTCATTTGCGCAATAAATAAAATGACCTCCTCCTTCATGAAATCTTGAAACGAATCTTTCATCTAAAGGCAATTGTTCTTGGGGAGCGAACTTCCCTTCTTCTATCTGTTCGGAGGTTTCGGAACTCTTGAGTGAAGAAACAAGTTTTGTGAAGAAACCTTTCTTAGCCATGGGTTTTAAGTGTTATCCAAAGGTAGCAAAGCAAACTTAAAACAACCAAGGTGATGGCCAAGTGGCTATTAACAAAAAACCACCGCAATAAGCGATGGTTTTTTTCTTAGTTATGAATTGTACCACTACACTTCTGGAACTTCTTTGCTCTCTACAGCTTCTTCGCTCGCCGTAGCTTCTTTCTTCGCTGCTGCTGCTTCGTTCACTGTAGTTTCTTCGATCTCTGCAGCTTCTTTGCCCTCTGTGGCTTCTTCAACCACTGCAGCTTCAATCTCTGTGGCTTCCTCTTTATCCCAAGGGCGTTTACCAAATATATCTTCTACGTTTTCTTTGAAGATTACTTCTTTCTCTAAGAGGATATTTGCTAATTGGTCCAGTTTATCTCTATTATCAGAAAGAACTTTTATGGCTCTATCGTACTCGGCTTCAATTAGTTTGCTAATCTCTTCATCAATGACCACAGCAGTTTCTTGCGAATATGGTTTATCCATCGCGTATTCATTTTGACCTTGACTGTCATAGTAGGTTACATTGCCTAACTTATCATTCAAACCATAAACAGTAACCATTGCTCGAGCTTGTTTGGTTACCTTTTCTAGGTCACTGAGTGCGCCTGTTGAAATTTTATCAAAGACCACTTTTTCAGCAGCACGACCTCCCATAGTAGCACACATTTCGTCTAGCATTTGCTCGGCAGTGGTAATTTGTCGTTCCTCTGGCAGATACCATGCGGCACCTAATGAGCGGCCTCGTGGAACAATCGTAACTTTTACCAATGGGGCGGCATGCTCAAGCAACCAGCTTACAGCGGCATGTCCTGCTTCGTGATATGCTATGACTTTTTTCTCTTCAGGAGAAATAATCTTAGTCTTCTTTTCTAATCCGCCCACAATTCTGTCTATGGCATCATTGAAATCCTGCTTACCTACAGATTTTTTATTTTTTCGGGCTGCTATAAGGGCTGCTTCATTACAAACATTAGCAATATCTGCACCAGAAAACCCGGGTGTTTGTTTTGATAGTAAACCTACATCAACAGACTTGTTGGTTTTAATTTCTTTCAGATGGACACCAAAGATTGCTTCGCGCTCCGTTAATTCAGGAAGATCCACATAAATAATTCTATCAAATCTACCTGCACGCATTAAAGCTCTGTCAAGGATGTCTGCGCGATTGGTTGCCGCCATAATAATGACGTGCTCATTCGTTCCGAATCCATCCATTTCAGTAAGCAATTGATTCAATGTGTTTTCACGTTCGTCATTACCTCCAGTGAAGTTATTTTTACCTCTAGCACGTCCAATTGCATCAATCTCATCAATAAAGATTATGCATGGTGATTTTTCCTTTGCTTGTTTGAAAAGGTCACGAACTCGTGACGCACCTACACCCACAAACATCTCAACAAAATCAGAACCTGAAAGTGAGAAAAAGGGAACTTTCGCTTCACCTGCAACCGCTTTTGCAAGCAGCGTTTTACCCGTTCCCGGTGGACCTGAAAGCATTACACCCTTCGGTATTCTCCCGCCTAATTCGGTGTATTTCTTTGGGTTTTTTAAGAAGTCAACAATTTCTAATACTTCTTCCTTGGCCCCGGTCATGCCAGCAACTTCATCAAAGGTTGTTTTAACTTCCGTGTCCTTATCAAAAACTTTGGCGCGTGACTTACCAATATTGAATATCTGAGAACCGCCTCCGCCAGGTGCACCGCCTCCGCCAGACATGCGTCTCATGATAAACAGCCAAATCCCTATCATTAAAACTAGGGGAAGTACCCAAGATATGATATCACCTAAAAAATTCTCACGAGTTTCATAGTTAACTGCAATGGGTTCTTCTTTAGAGCGATCTTCATAATAGTCTTTGAGTCTATCTTCAAAAGCAGAAGCAGGCATTTCAAACACGTAATGAGGACCTGGATTGATTTTGTCACTTAGATTACTGTTGCGAACTTCTTCATATCGTTCGCTATCAGCCAAGCTCTCCTCTAAAATATATACCTGAATAGTTTTTTCATTGACAATGTTTACGCGTTCAACATCTCCTAGCTCAAGACTTTGTTCAAAGTCTCTGAAACTGGAATTCTTCGCGCGAAAACTCATTGCACTAAAAATTTGCATCCCTATGAAGAGCGCAAAAACTATCGCATAAATCCAGTAGAAATTGAATTTAGTTTTCTTAGGTCCTCCTGGTTTATTGCCTTTATTGTTGCTGGCAAACTGTTTTTTTAGTTTGTCTATTTGATTTTCATTTCCTTTTTCAGACATAAGACTGCTATAGGTTTTCTAATGTTTTTGACGGGGCGTCTCCCCATAAACTTTCAAGGTCATAAAATTCTCTTGTACCCGATTGGAAGATGTGAACGACAACATTCACGTAGTCCATAAGTACCCATTCTGCATTTTCCTTTCCTTCAACATGCCAAGGTCTATCACCAAGATTTTCACGTACGCTTTTGTGCACACTTTCAGAAAGTGCGTTTACCTGAGTGTTTGAGCTTCCTTCGGAAATAATGAAGTAATCCGTAACAGCATTTTCTATTTCCCTTAGATCAAGTATGGTGATGTTCTCACCCTTGACATCTTGCAGTCCTTCAACAACGAAATTTTGAAGTAGTTCGGAGGAAGCTTGAGGTTGTTGTTGCATTAAAGTTTTTTTATCACTGAAAAATACCAAAACATGTGCCATATTCGTAATGTCCAAGGCAATTAGGCATTATGTCACAAAGGTACTTTATTATCCGCCATAACAGTCTCAATTCTACTCAGACTGAATTGAAAAATATTTTGTCCCGTGATGCATCCGTCCCAAGTTTAACGGCAGTTATGGCTAAAACACAACAAAATGGTCGTGGAAGAGGTGTGTCAGTTTGGCATGATAGCCCAGGCCATTCTACGCTATTATCCGTTTATGTAGTTTGGCCAGACAAATTGAGTGAGAGTTTTTTGGTGAATAAGTGGATTTGTCATGTGCTGGCGACTATCCTCCCCAAAAAGGTAAAATATAAGTGGCCCAACGATCTCATGGTTGGGGCAAAAAAACTAGGGGGATTACTCATTGAGAATAGATGGGAAGGGAGTCGTATAACTTCGTCAATAATTGGTCTTGGGTTGAACGTGAAAAAGTCGCAACAGCAACTTAATCGTGCTATTTCTTTGGAAGAAATAGGAGTTGACATTTCTCTGGAAGAATGCGCTAATTCAATTTTGCAGGCAATTTCAGTTGGTATTCATAGGATATCTAATCCAACCAATCTCAGTAGTCGATATAACGATTTACTTTGGGGAAAAGAATCTTATCGCACGTATTCTACATCTTCAGGGGATCTCATTAAGGCGCAAGTTATTGGCGTTGATAAGGAGGGAAAGCTCATGTTGAAAACCACTGATAAGGCTATTCACGTATTTAATCTTGATGATATTCGCTGGTTGGATTCAGAATCCTAGACCAATCACTTTCCCCACGCTGAAGGATTAGTTCGCCATTCGCTCAATAGGCTCCTATCTTGTTCTGAAATAGATCCGCTTTGAACCGTCTGTTCTAATAAATGATGATAATCACTGAGCGTATGAAGCGGTATTTTTGCTTCTTCAAAGTTCTGAATAGCTATTGGAAAATCATAAGTGAAGATGGCCATCATACCTAAAACTTCTGCACCAGCTTCCTTCAATGCGTTTACTGCCTTTAGGGAAGAGCCTCCTGTAGAAATTAAGTCTTCAATCACGACGACATTGGAACCGGGTTCAAAAGACCCCTCAACTTGATTTTGACGTCCGTGACCTTTTGCCTTATCTCTAACATAAATAAAAGGTACTCCCATATAGTCGGCGACTAAAGCACCCATGGCTATGGCACCGGTTGCTACTCCTGCTATGTAGTCAGGCCTTCCATATGTTCCTTCAATCTGCTGTGAAAACTGAATTTTCAAGTACGTTCTTATCTCTGGGTGACTAAGCGTTAATCGATTATCACAATAAATAGGACTTTTCCATCCACTTGCCCACGTAAAAGGATTTTCAGGTTGTAATTTTATCGCCTTAATTTGTAAAAGACTTTCAGCGGTCTTTAAGGCTGCTTTTTTGTTCTGTACCATGCTACAAAATTACACTAAAGTTTTCATAAAAGCTTCTGCATTAACTCCTGTTCCTGGCAGTGAAGCACCTGAAATTATAAACAAATTGGTTACTAAAAAGAAGGTTAAATCTTTTTTGAAAGACCTTCATTCCGGAAGACTGGTGATCAATTTGGAAATTGGTTCTAATCATCCTTTTTGGACCCTTTTTTTAAGTATTCATAGGCATATCATTGCTGCAGGTGGGTGGGTACATAATGAAAAAGGAAAACTCTTAATCATTGAACGAAACGGCAAATTAGATATGCCTAAGGGAAAGCTTGAATTTCATGAATCGATTGAAATTTGTGCTATTCGTGAAGTTGAGGAAGAATGCAAGGTGAGTCGACTTCGGATTACAGGGCCTTCAACAAAAACGGTACATTGTTACTCTATCAAAGGTGGCTTTGCGTTAAAAAGTACATTTTGGTTTCCCATGTATACTGATTTTGATAAAAAATTAAAGCCTCAAAAAGAAGAAGGTATATCCGATGTCTATTGGGCTTCACCAAAAAAGTTGCGAAAGAAGATGGCTAAGTTGCCTTCTTATAATAGCCTTGAATCCGTTTTTGAACAGTTTATTAAAGAGGCCTAAGGTTGGACAGATTCGGGAACAAAACTCTTAAAGTCACCCCCGTGAATGTATACGTCTCTCACGATGCTGGAACTGATGTAAGCATATCGCGCACTTGTGAGTAAAAAAACTGTTTCAAGCTGAGGTACCATTTCTCTGTTTGCCTGTGCGATGGCTTTTTCAAATTCAAAATCTGCCGGATTTCGCAATCCACGTAATAGGAAATTAACGCCTTGTTTTTGGGCAAAGTCTACCGTCAAACCTTCGTAAGTTATGACTGTAACCTTGGGTTGGTGAGAGAATGTTTTTTCTATCCAATCAACCCTTTGCTCAAGTGTGAATAAGTATTTTTTTTCTGAGTTCTTCCCAACGGCAATCTGAATTTCGTCGAATAATGGAAGAGCTCTTTCAATAATATCTAGGTGGCCTAAGGTGATTGGATCAAATGAACCTGGAAATAATGCTATTCGTTTACTCATGTGGATAAAGTTAAGTAATGTGTTCTTCCGCCAGAGTGGAAAGAACATGGCTAAGTTTCCAACCTCTATGCTTTATTTGTTGTGGGATTATTGACGCATCACTTAATCCCGGAATACTATTTACTTCAATTAAAAAAGGTTCTTGAGTTTGGTCAATGATAAAGTCCATACGTACAATACCATTTAATTGGAGCAAGTCATAGACCCGGATAGATACTTCCTCTATTTTTTGTGATAGCTCGGAATCTATTCTAGCAGGCGTGATTTCTTGACTTTTACCGTTGTATTTGGCCTCATAATCAAAGAAGGTACTGTTGGTTGGTACAATCTCAGTTATGGCAATGGCCTGAGTCTTTAATGAGGGCAGCACTGAGGAGTGTTCAAAATCAAAACTTGATTGTAATACGCCACAACCCACTTCAATTCCACTTATGCCTTCTTCAACAATTACTTCGGTGCCTTCTTTCTGAGCTATGTGAAAGGCTTCTGTAAATTCATCAATAGTTTCTATTCTACTTACACCAAAACTAGAGCCTGATCTATTGGGCTTTATAAATAGTGGAAAATTCCAATTCTCAAAAATGACTGGAGAAGGTTCGCTAAAAAAGCTTAAACTCTCGGGTACGTTAACACCATAATGTTTTAGTAGCGTATTGCATTGGAACTTAGAAAATGTTAAAGAGCTTTGGAAGGTATCGCAAGTGCTATGCGGTATTCCCATTACCTTCAACATTCCAGAGATATGACCGTCTTCTCCCGGTGCTCCATGAATCGCGTTGAATACATAGGTTAGGCCCAAATCTGAAATCTTAACTAGCTGGCCGTTTACTTTAAATCCTTCACGGTCTAATTCCACAAAAAGAACTGTATAACCACTCTCTTCAAAAGCTTCAAGAGCGGTCTTCCCGGAGGCCAAACTGATATCTCGTTCAGAAGAATATCCTCCAGCTAATACGCCAATAACCTTTTGTTCGTTTTCCATTATTGTAAATGTAGTGCAAACCCTCATGTATAGAGGACACTATTGAAGTATCTTTACACTATGAAACAATGGCTTAGATTTCTGTTTTCCATCACCTTTGTAAAAACGGCATTAGCTTCTGTTGCTATTTTGGCTGTATGTGTTTCGGTTAGCTTATGGTGGCTTAATAAGACCACTTTGCATGGAACTATAGTTGAAGTTCCTAACTTAAAACTAATGCAACTTGATGAGGCAATTGTTCAATTAGATTCCTTAGGTCTAGCGTATGAAGTTATTGATAGCACTCATTATGTATCTCAAGTCCCAGAAGGTTCAATTATAGAATCGTTTCCAAAAGAATACTCAACTGTAAAATTGGGTCGCAAAATTTTACTGTCAACAAATCCTTCCCAACTTCCCAAGTATCCCTTACCCAATTACAAAGATCAATTAATGAGCTATGTAAGTGCAAAGTTTAAAACCAAGGGATTTTTGATAGATACCATCATTGCCGTACCTGATTTAAGTCATGACCTTGTTTTAAAAGTTATAGATGAAAATGATAGTTTAGCTGAAGAACAGAAATTGTACAAAACCGGAAGTAGATTTACACTTTATGTGAGTGGTGGATTAGATGGTGGTAATGTCTTTTTGCCTAACCTAGTGGGTATGACATTTAGTGAGTCGCTGGAAGCATTAAATTCTTTAAGTCTCAATGCTGGTGGTATTATTTGCGAAGGAACGTTGGAGGATACCTTAGAAGCTTTCGTATTAAAAACATTCCCTGAATTTGAAATAGACAGGGAGGTCAAAGCTGGTAGTGTGGTGGACCTTTGGTTGGTGCCTGACTCTACATTCTTAATAATAGATTGATAATTGATTCCTTAATGCAGATTTCGAAGCTTCGCACGTTTTTTATTCTATTGATTTGTTCTTTTTCGTCAATAGGTCAAGTGCTTGAATTTAGTTCGATGCTTAAAAGTGCGCCGACTCCTGCTTTGATTGTAGAAGGTTCTGATACTATTAGTCCGCCGTTTACAGATGATTTCTCCTACGCCTCCAATAAACCTTCTTCTGCTTTGTGGCAGGATGATAAGGTTTGGATTAATGATGAAATGGCTGCGTTTCAGAAATCAATAGGTGTGGCCACTTTTGACGGGTTCAACGAATATGGTTTTGCATACAAGGAAAATGCCTTAGGTTCCGATAGTATTGCGGATGTACTGACTTCCAACTTTCTCAACTTACTCGGTCTTACAGATGTATATCTTTCGTTTCAAATCCAGGAGGGCGGACGCGGAGAATTACCATCAAACGCAGACAGTATTGTGGTTGAATTTTGGTCCCCAATTACTTCGGATTGGATGCAAGTGTGGGGACTAAAAGGAACAGAATCTGCTAGTGCTTTTAAATCGGTAATTATACCTGTTCAAGGATTAAATTATCTCAATAACGGATTTCGATTCAGGTTTGCAGCCTACGGAGCAAGAGCTGGCGCTTATGATATTTGGAATCTTGATTATGTTCAATTGGATAAGGATCGTAACCCTTCTGATACTATTATAACCGAACCTAGTATGGCACGCGCGCACCCACTGATCATGGGCTCAGGAATCTATACTAGTTGGCCGTGGTGGGTAAGCAATGCAAGTAATGTATCCAACCGACCTTCATCCTTAGAATTCACTTATCGTAGAAATGGATTTATACCTCCAGGGGGGTGGAGTTTGAATCTGGGTCAATTCCGTTGGGAAGAGAACGGCGCACTTATTCAACAAGTAACCACCGTACCAGTCATTACCAATGTGCAGCATAATCAAGATCAAACTTTCATCATTAACGTGCCAGTTGGCGCGCTTAATAATTTAACTGGCCCTACTACTGTAGATACAAAGGTGTGGTTTGACGGCACTGCTGCTGGCACTCGCTCCAATGATACGGTGCACGGAGCCTTGACCTTAGACAATTATTTAGCCATGGACGACGGAAGTGCAGAAAGAGCATATGCCGTACAAAATGTTCTTGGTGGCCGAGTTGCTCAAAAATTTAAGGTAGTTGGTTTGGGTTCTAACGATAGTCTCAAGGGAGTGCGTTTCAATTTTGTAGATGCTGGACTAGACTATAAAAGCACCTTTCGGATAGCCATATGGGCACCATCAGATAGTTTAAATGTACCCGGGAGTCTCCTCTATATATCGGACTCACTCTATAAACCAAATAAAGGCTATTATAAAGGCGATTGGATACCTTACGAATTGGACTCTTCAATCAGTTTGAAATCGTATTCAGACGTATGGATAGGATATGTATGTACGTCATCAGACCCCATGTATTTGGGTTTAGATGTGACACGCGATCTACCGGGAAGTTTACCAAGGTTCTACGGTGATGGCTTTAATTGGTACGAAAGTTTAGAGGCTGGAGTAATCATGATGCGTCCGTATTTCAATTATTCACCTGCAGATATGTCATTGATGGACTTGTCTTCTGGATTCAATGTATTTCCAAACCCATCTTATGGTTCATTAAGAATAACGGGACCTCTCGCCGAGTATACCATTATGGATTTAGCTGGAGATGTAATACGTAATGGAATCATTGAAAAACGTACTACATTAGAATTGCATGGCCTAAGAGCTGGTATGTACATCATTGTTTTAAAGACTCAAAAAGAGACTTCGGTGTTCAAATGGATGAAGCTTTAAAAAATAGTACAATGAGCGAGCAAGAAGAACAAGACGAATTGTATGTACATCACCGTTTCGTAGCAGATTCAGGACAAGGAGCACTTAGGGTAGATAAATTCCTATCCAATTTTTTGCAAGACACCAGCCGTACGCGCATTCAAAAAGCTGCAGATGCAGGCGCAATTCATGTTAACAATAAAGCTGTAAAGAGTAATTTCAAGGTAAAACCGGGTGACACCGTTGAGGTCGTACTGAATGAACCACCAAGGGATTCTACGATAATTCCACAGGAACTAGACTTGAATATTCTTTACAGGGACGAACATGTAATAGTCATAAACAAGCCCACGGGCCTAGTATGTCATCCGGGTCACGGCAATTTTGAGGGCACCCTCGTTCATGGATTGGCTTATTTATCTGAAAATTTACCTATTGGTAAGCAAGGTGAAGAGCGTCCTGGGTTAGTGCATAGGTTGGATAAAAACACCTCTGGCGTAATGGTAGCAGCAGCCTCAGAGATAGGTATGGCGCATTTGGCAAAGCAATTTTTTGACCGAACAACCTCTAGAGAATACGTAGCATTGGTTTGGGGAAATGTTAAAGAAGAAGAGGGAACCATTGAAGGTCACATAGGAAGAAGCCTCAAGGATAGATTACAAATGGCGGTTTTCCCTGATGGCTCTGAGGGTAAACATGCCATTACTCATTACAAAGTATTACAAAGATTTGGTTACGTAACATTGATTAGTTGCAAATTAGAGACTGGCCGTACTCATCAAATAAGGGCCCATTTACGTTACATAGGACATCCACTTTTTAATGATGAACGCTACGGTGGGGATAAAATTTTAAAGGGTACCGCCTTTTCAAAGTACAAGCAGTTCATTACCAACTGCTTTAAAGCCTGCCCAAGACATGCTTTGCATGCTAAGAAGTTAGGTTTTGTGCATCCTGCCTCAGGTGAACACATGGAATTTGAAACTGTTATACCAGAAGATATGGCGTCAGTAATTCGTAAGTTTGAGAATTACACGACCACAAGTAATTGGCAAAAAGACAGTGAAGAATAGGTTATTCATATACGTTATTATCACTTTGACGATTCAAAGTTGTGAGCTGTTTAGGCCTCAACACGAAACAACTCCATATACACTTCAGTATCCAGCGCATTTCCCCACCCCGACTATTCCACTTGATAATGAAATGACTTTTGAAGGGGTTAGATTGGGCAGACATCTTTTTTTTGACGAGCGTCTTTCTGGAGATAATTCTCAAAGTTGTAATAGTTGTCATTTGCAAGAGAATAATTTTGCTGAGCCGTTCAGTTTTAGCACTGGAATTGATGGCGTTGGGGGCGATGTAAATGCAATGATTCTTTCAAATATTGCTTGGCAGCGGTTCTTCTTTTGGAACGGCCGAGTAGAGTCTTTGGAGGAGCAGGTTAAAGATCCCATCCTCAATCCAATAGAGATGCACACAAATTTTGCTGATGTGATTGAGAAGCTAGAGCAAGATCCTAAATATCTTGAACTTTTTGAACGGGCCAATGGCTCTGAAGAAATTACCGAGGATAAAATAGCTCATGCACTGGCCCAATACGTTAGAACCTTGGTTAGCGGAAATTCAAAGTTTGATCAGTATGTAGTGGGTAGCTATATTTTTTCTCCGAGTGAACAGGTAGGATTTGATATTTTTAATAATGAGCAGGGTGATTGCTTTCATTGTCATGGCGCAGCCACTTCTGGATATCAAATGGGTGCTTTCGGTTTTTTACAATTCTCCAATAATGGTCTAGACAGCATTCATCAGGTTGGCGAAGGAAGAGAAGGGGTATCAGGAATACCGGCAGATAGGGGTAAGTTTAAGATACCATCATTACGCAATGTTGAATACTCTTTCCCTTATATGCATGACGGTCGTTTTCAGACCTTAGCCCAGGTAGTAGAGTTTTATAATACCGGTGGCCACCCTTCTCCCACTATTGATCCTAATATGAAAGCTGCAGGTGTTGGAAGGAACTGGTCGGTAACAGAAAAGCAAGGATTGATTGACTTTATGAAGACTTTCAGTGATATCAGCTTTTTGGAAGATACTGCTTTTACTTCTCCTTGGTGATGCAAGAACTTTATCGGTTTGACACCTTCCTTGAGATGTTGGATCCTTTGAAAGGAAGCTATCGTTGTGTGGTATTTGATAAAAAAGTAGTGGATGCCTTCCCTAAAAAGTCCCGGACAAGAATTATACTAGACATTGATTGCGGAGCATTACTCATCCAAGCTGGAATCCAGAGTTTTGGCGGAGGAAAATATTTCTCCATGATTGGTAAGAATAAGTTGAATGGACTTACTTATGAAATGGGTCAAGCTATTGCTGTTGTCGTTTATCTAGACCCCAATCCATTAGGGGTAGAAATTCCAGAAGTTGTGGAAGCTTTGTTAAGTCAAGAGGATGTTATACAACGTGTTTGGAATCAACTCTTAGATGGGAGAAAGAGAACTATCTGCCACAAAATACATCGCATTAAGAGTATTGATAGGCAGGTAGATACATGTGTGGCTTTCTTTGAAGAAGAGCGTCAAAAATTAGTAGATAAAGGGAAGTGGTAAAATTTTGGCACGGCCTTTGGAATAAGTTATATGAGGTTCCGTACCTTCCTAACTCCAATAAAAACCCATTGTTATGAAAACAAGAATATTATTAATGGCCTTTGTTGCAGCAGGTATTATGTTGCCAAGTTGTGGTCCTAAGACCAAAGCTCCAAAGGGAGAAATTGAATTGGTTTTACCCTGTTCTGAATTTAAAAGTGATCGGAGAACGTTTCGCGTTTATAGCTATGGCGAAAGCGCAGATGCTATGGTTGCCAAAAAGAAGGCAAGAAGTAATGCTATGTCTGAATTAGCAGGAATGATAAGCACTACAATGAAAGTTGTAGGTGACAACTATGTAAAAAGCATAGAGGTTAATAATGTTGAGGAAGTTTTGGAACGTTTTGAAGAGAACGGCAGAACAGTCATTAACCAAGAATTGAGCGGTGCCGTAACTGTATGTGATCGTCTGATGGAAGTTGCGAAGACAGATAAGTTTAAATATTACATAGCTCTTGAATTGGACGGCGATAAGATTGTGAAGAATTACTACAAGTCGCTCTCAAAGAATGATAAAATCATGGTTGATTACAATTACGAAAAATTCAAGGAAACCTTTGAAAAAGAAATGGAGAATCAGCGATAAGCACGATTAATCCTAGCGGAAATATGATCCCAGGTATAATTTTCAAATTGTACTTGGGATTTTTTTTGTTCAGTCAATCCTGCTTCAATGGCAGCAACAAAATCCTTTTCATTTTCTATAGGAATTAAGTTTGCCACTGACGCCAATGATTCGCTCATATCCGCAGAATCGTTTGCTACCACAGATAAGCCTCTGGCTGCAGCTTCCCACCCCACTAATGAGTATGTTTCAAAAAGAGAGGGTATCACCAAACAACAATGTTGATCCATTAATTTCAAAACCTCATCCTCATCTTGATGTGCTAAAAATGTAACTGTTGGTCCTGCGATAGAGTTACAATAGTGCGCATAACGCTTTTGATTTTTATTTGCAGCGCCCACTACTGTTAATGGCCAGTTATGCTTATTGGCCCAGTTTATAACTGTGTGTTGGTTTTTTAAGAATTCCAATCTTCCAACCATCAATAGACCAGATCTCTCTTTTTTGTTGATTGGTGTATTTATAAAAAGACTAGAAACACCTAGCGGTATGACCTGGTGCTTTTCTAGAAGAGACTTTCCTTGAGGTTTGCTCCATTGATGAATCCGCTTAAATTCACTCATTGTAGAAGTAAATACTACATCGGATAAACTAAGTAAACGCAGCATACTTCTCCTCTGACCTTGGAGTAAAAAAGAAATACTTGGAATAGTATCGCTATTGTTCAGCCCTCTCAATATTGTTTTTAGCCATTCTATTCCATGCGCTCCCAAAATTTTAGTAAGGGTAGGATATCGATTCATATCCGCAGATGAGTAATCCACAAATAGCGTACTGAGTGCTTTTTTACCCTTGAAATTTTTGAAATACGGCAGTAAATCGGCCGGGCGCCCTAAATTAAAACCATGAATTAATTCTACGTCTTCTGGCAATTTTTGACCTGCTAAAACAATGGCTATTTCATGACCTATTTTTTTAAGCCCATCAGCCGTAGAGTTAACTTGAATAGTATCTCCTCCTGGTTGGGTATAGAGCGTTGATCTAGATATTAGGGCAATTTTCATTTATGCCTTCATGTTGAATTCTTCAAGCAGATCCCATAATTCTTCAACATCTATCTTGTCTGAAAATGTTAATGGCTTATTGGGTAAAGTAGTATCTACTTTCCAATTCCCCTTGCCCAGTAACTGATTCATATCCTCTTGAATTTTGGCTACACAACTTCCGCAATTTACTTTCGTATCAATGGTCATAATGTTAACGGCTTTAAATGCATTCGTAGACTGTTAAGTACTACGCCAATACTGCTGATGCTCATTGCAATACTAGCTATCATGGGTGTTAATTTGATTCCAAAGGTAGGGTAGAGTATACCTGCGGCAATTGGAATAGCAATCACATTATAACCGAAAGCCCAAATAAGGTTACCCCGCAATGTACTAATGAATTGCCGTGCTAGTCTCAAATATAGTTTTAGACCTAAGACACCTTGATGCATAATAACTATATCCGCATTCTGTTGAGCGGCATCAGCGGCCGATACAAAACTAAGACCAACATCAGCCCTGCTAAGTGCAGCGGTATCATTGATTCCATCACCAACCATAAGCACCCCTCCTTGATTTTTGTAGTGCTTCACCTTTTCTTCCTTGTCAAGGGGAAGCATTTCACTAAAAAACTTATCTACACCTAATCGATTGCTAAGTTTCTTTACCACTTGCTCTTTGTCGCCAGAAATAATGACGTTTATAAAACCTAAGCGTTTGGTGTGTTCGATTATTTCAATCGCTCCAACAGCCAACGAATCTTCAAATAAAATAGTAATGAGTTGATTTTTTGCATTGAACAGAATGGAAGTTGTTTTACCCGTTTGAACGGTTTTTCCGGTGATTTCATTGTACCATTTTGGCGAACCTAAATAGTATGTTTCACCATCAATATTACCTTGGACCCCTTTTCCTGCAATTGCTCTGAATTTCCGCACTTTTACCAGCCCACCTTGAAACCCAAAATACTGTTGCATTCCTTTATTTAGAGGGTGAGACCCATATTTATTCAGAGAAATAAGTGTGTTTTTATACGCCTGGATATCTCCTGATATCTCCACCACAGATGGTTCTCCGTTAGTTAAGGTTCCAGTTTTATCCCAAAGAACATGTGTAATCTGTTTAGCTTTTTCAAGGGAAGTAGCATTCTTTACAAGTACGCCACTCTTGGCTGCCCTACCCGTTGCAGCAACTACGGCTAAAGGCGTTGCTAGTCCCAGTGCACAGGGACAAGCAATGACTAGGACATTAATTGCAAAAATGAACCATAAAGGCTCTCCTATATAAAACCAGATGAGCGCCGTGAATAAGCTCAAAACTAAAATAAACGGTACGAATATTTTAGATATCCGGTCAGTGAGCTGTTCAGAGTTTGTTTCTTGCTCTTGAGTTTTGAGTACTGCCTCTATTATGCCTCCAAGAGCGGATGATTTTCCTGTACTAACCACCTTGATGGTAAGGCCTCCCTCTCCGTTTACCGTACCCGCCCATACTTGAGATCCTTTTTCCTTTGTTACAGCGTTGGGTTCTCCGGTAAATGAACGTTCATCAACAAATGACAACCCTTCTGTAACAATTCCGTCAACTGGTATGAGCTCTCCAGGTTTAACTAAAACTAACTCATCAACCTCCAGTTCTGAAACACGCGCAGATAGGGTAGTTCCGTTTATGATTTTGATTGCATTTTGAGGCTGTAAATCCAGAAGACTTTCCACTGCTTTTACGTTTTGTAATTTCCCTCTTTGTTCTAAATATTTCCCGATCAGAATAAAAGCAATAAGTAGTCCTGCACTTTCAAAATAAATATCATGCTTTCCGGTAATGCTATTATACATAGAATATAGATAAGCCGTAATACTTCCAAAACTGATAAGAGTGTCCATATTTACGGCGCCGAATGATAATAGGCTGAATGCTTTACCGTGAATCTTTCGTCCAAAAAAGCCACTCAAAATGAGTGCAAGAATTGCTTGTGTCCACAGAAAAGAATCTTCTATGTTATGCTGCATTCCAAGGTAGAGGAGAGGAACGGCAAAAAGTGGCACCAGAAGAAGTTCATAGAGCTGTTTTTTAAGGTCAATTTTTTCGCGACTGAGTCGTTTGTCAAGACTTTCTTTTTCAGGTTCTAAGCTATACCCTGCTTGTGCTAAACTCTTTTGTAATTCTTCAAGGTTAAAGGTTTCTTCTACAATGCGAGCTTTAAAAGATTGACTAGCGTACCTAACTTTTACTTCATGAATGCCGGGACTTCCTTGAGCAATTGACGCAGCGCTTTGCGCACATCCCGCGCAAGTCATACCTCGTAGACTCCAATTCACCGTCAATTTTGCCATAATTCAAAGGTACTAAATGTTTGTCCTGCGTATCTTCGTATAAATAATTTCTGTTCGAATGAATCCACTGATAGAGTTCCCAAAAACCCCGTTTGAGAGTTTAGATTTTAATAAGATTAAACCAGAGCATTTTATGCCGTCTGTCTTGCATTGGATGGATGTTAGCAGAAAGAGAATTGACGTAATTTCCACCAATAGTGAATTGCCGTCGTTTAAAAACACGTTGATAGAATTGGAATTTTCAACGGAAGAGTTGAACATTGTGAGCGGCTGTTTCTTCAATTTAAACAGCGCAGAAACGAATGACGATATTCAAAAGATTGCGCGTGAGTTAAGCCCAAAGTTATCCCTGTTTCATAATGAAATACTTTTAAATCAGAAGCTATTTGAACGGATCAAAGAAGTTTGGAATAAAAGGAATGATCTTGAGCTAAGTTCGGAGGAGCATAGGTTGTTGAAAGAATCATACGAGGGATTTGTTCGCAATGGCGCGCTGCTTCAAGGCGAGCAAAGAGAGCAATTGAAAGTTTATAGTGAAAAGTTGAGTAAACTATCTCTTTCCTTTGGCGAGAATGTGCTTAAAGAAACTCAGGACTTTGAGTACCATGCCGCAAATACAGAACAACTAGAGGGACTGTCAGCGGCTACAGTCGAAGCGGCTAAATCTTTAGCCCAGGAGAGAAATAAAGAAGGCTTTGTCTTTGGTTTGGACATGCCCACTTACATGAGTATCATGAAGTATTCGAACTCGTCTAAATTTCGCGAACATTTTTATCGTGCTTACAGTACTAGGGCAGCAAAAGACAATGAATTTAATAATGAAGAGAATATCAAGGGATTGGTCAATACACGCCATTCTAAAGCTCAGCTTTTAGGGTTTAACTCACACGCAGAGTTGACCTTACATAAGAGAATGGCCAAGACTCCTCATACGGTGCTGTCCTTTTTAAATGATCTCAAAGAATTGGCAAAACCTGCAGCGCAAAAAGACTTAAAGGAGGTTCAAACTTTTGCAGCGGAACATGGTCATCAAGGTGATGTGATGGCATGGGATTTTAGCTATTGGTCGGAGAAGTTGAAGAAAGCAAAACTTGAATTAGATGATACGTTGTTGAAGCCTTATTTCATGATAGAAAATGTTCTCTCAGGGGTTTTTGAGATAAGTCGCAAACTGTATGGCTTGAGCTTTAAAAAGAATGTTGAGATTGCCGTTTATCACTCAGATGTGGATGTTTATGAGGTGTATGATTCGAATGGTGATTTTTTAAGTTTATTATATACCGACTTTTTCCCAAGAGAGGGTAAAAGGGCAGGAGCTTGGATGACAAGTTACCGCAGTATGAGCGCAAAGGAAACCAAGGTAATTAGGCCCCACGTAAGTATAGTTTGTAATTTTACGAAACCTACTGTTGACAAACCTTCTCTTTTAACCTTTAACGAAGTAACTACCTTATTCCATGAATTTGGACATGCGCTTCATGGCATGATGGCTCGTGGAACTTACCCCTCTTTAACAGGAACTAATGTGTATTGGGATTTTGTTGAACTGCCTTCTCAAATATTAGAAAATTGGTGTTATGAACCCAAAGCTCTTGAGCTATTTGCTAAGCATTATGAAACGGGAGAAGTTTTACCAAAGGAATATATTGATAGAATTGTTGAAAGTCAGCAATTTATGGAGGGATACATGACGCTTCGTCAATTGAACTTTGGTTATTTAGACATGGCTTACCACAACCTGAATAGTCCATTGGAAAGCTCAATAGCTGAATTCGAAAAATATGCTACCTCCGATACACAATTGTTTGAACCACTAGAGGGCTCCATTTCATCAACAGCGTTCAGTCATATTTTTCAAGGCGGGTATAGCGCGGGGTATTACAGTTATAAATGGGCTGAAGTCTTAGATGCCGATGCATTCGAGCTTTTCAAAGAGAAAGGGATTTTTAATAAGGAGGTTGCTTCACGTTTTGCAGAGATTTTGTCCCGAGGAGGAACAGAGGCCCCAGATCAGTTGTACAAGAAATTCAGGAATCGAAATCCAAGTGTAGAAGCATTATTAAAGCGCGCTGGAATTGCGAGTTAGTGCATTCTCAGTGTTTTATGACGAAACCGCCTGTAAAGTGCTATTGACGCTACTGTTAAACCAACAGTAAGTCCTATCCAGACGCCAACAGGACCTTTTTCTAACGTTACGCCTAGATAGTAGCACAGCGGTAAAGCGATTACCCAATAGGCCACAAAGCATATAATCGTTGGGATATTCACATCTTTAATCCCTCTGAGCGCACCTAAGGCTGTTGCTTGTATACCATCTGGGAGTTGAAAGATGCCTGCGGCAACCATTAATACGGCGGTATATTGGAGTACTTCTGGGTCCATGCTATATAATTCGGGCAGGAAATTGCGCAGTACAATGAGTAAAGTCATTGTAATGAGCATGAAAAAGAAAGTCAAATGAAAAAGGCTTTGCCCTGCCAATCTCAGCAAAGGAAAGTCTTTACGACCTAATTGATTTCCTATTCGAATTGCGGCGGCAGCTCCTAATCCACTAACCATCATATAACTTACAGAAGCAATATTTAATGCTATTTGATGTGCAGCTTGTTGAACCGGTCCTATCATCCCTACTATTACTCCGCTCATTCCGAAAGCGCCTGCTTCAAAAACGTATTGTAAACCACTTGGAACGCCAATATTTAGTATCTCTCTTATTGTGGAACCGTTAACTTTTGAATTGCGCCAATGCGACCAGTATAAGGCAAATTTCCGTTGCTTTCTTATGTACAGAGCCAAGCCGCCTAGCATGATAAATCGAGTAATTAATGTACTCACGGCAGCACCAATTAATCCAAGTTCTGGGAATGGACCCCAACCAGTGATTAATGGATAATTTAAGATTATATTGAAAAGATTTGCTGCCAGACTCACACGCATGGCTGTTTTGGTATCGCTTAATCCTTCGGCAAATTGTTTAAATGCGAAAAAACTCATCATAGGTAGAATTGAGAATCCTACGATATAGACATAGGGTAGGGCCTCTTGAACCACCCGTTCATCTTGGCCAAGTAAGTGAGCCCCTTCGGCAAAAATCATGACCAACCCAAAAATCACCAAGCCCATAATGCTGTTCAGCAGCAGGCCATTCTTGAAATATTTAGTAGCTGCAGCGGGATCGTCCTCTCCATCAGCTCCTGCTACAAGAGGTGTCAAACCGTAGGCAACACCAATAGCAAATACAATGGGTATGATAAGTATAGATGCGGCAAAACTAATAGCGGCAAGTGGGATGGTACCCAAAAATTTACCTACCATTATTGAATCAGCTACGCTTACTAAAATTTGACCTAGTTGACCAATTACAACTGGATACGCTAGATTAAGACTGATTTTATATTGTTCACTGTATGTGTTCCAGCGAAAAAACATCAGAGATTATAACGGTCTACTTCACGTTGGTAAAAGTTTTCAGCCTCTGTAATGAGACTCTCTAAGGTCTTAGTGAGATCGCCTTCGCTCTCATCACTAATATCGTCGAGCCATTTTACTTCGTCATTCTCTAGGTTAAGAATAAATGCGGGGAATTCAGCATGTACTATGAAGATAGTTTCAGGACTATCTGTATTATCGGCGATTAAGAATTTGGGAAAACTCATGTGTTTATGATTTTGCGCAAAAGTACGCTTATTTCCTTGCGAACTTGTTCACGCAAGACTTACTTATTGGGTTTCCGCTTAAAATATGCAAGCGCTCCATTACATTTCTAAATTCGCGAATGTTTCCAGTCCAATCGTATTCTTGTAATACCATGATTGCCTCTTGATCAATTCCCTTTGGATGCACTTTATATTCAGTCGCAATAGAATTCAAGAAGTGATCTGCTAGCAATGGAACATCACTTCTGCGTTCATTTAAACTAGGGACTTCCATAATAATTACTCCAAGTCGGTGGTAGAGATCTTCTCTAAATTTACCTTCTTGAATCATTTTATGTAAATTTTTGTTCGTTGCGGCTAGAACACGAACATCAACTTTAATACTCTTATCACCTCCAACAGGAGTGATTTTATGTTCTTGCAAAGCGCGGAGTACTTTTGCCTGGGCTCCTAGGCTCATATCGCCTATTTCATCTAGAAATAAGGTTCCTCCATGAGCTAGCTCAAATTTTCCTTTGCGGTCTTTCTGCGCTCCAGTAAATGCTCCTTTTTTGTGACCAAAAAGTTCGCTTTCAATTAATTCTGCTGGTATTGCCGCACAATTAACTTCAATTATTGGATTCTTACTTCGCTCGCTTTGCTCGTGAATTTGGTGTGCAACTAGTTCTTTACCGGAGCCATTTGGTCCAGTAATAAGCACGCGCGCTTCAGAAGGAGCTACCTTGGCAATGATCTCTCTGAGCTCTTTCATGCCTTGACTTTCCCCAATCATCTTATACTTTTTGTTCACGCGCTTTTTAAGCGTTTTTACTTCAGTTACCAGTTCTTTTTGAGTTAAGGCATTCCGTACTGTACTGAGTAATCTATTAAGGTCTGGTGGCTTTGGGAGGTAGTCGTAGGCACCTTTTTTAAGACAATCAACCGCCGTATTGATATCTCCATGACCAGAAATCATGATTACAGGTACGTCTGGGTTAATCCCCATCATATGCTCAAGGACTTCAACGCCATCTTGATGGGGCATTTTTATGTCACAGAAAACAAGATCCCAATTTCCTTCACCAAATATCTCGACACCTATTTTGCCATCTTCTGCCTCATGGATATCGTTATTAGAATCTTCTTCAAGTAAAATCTTTTTGAGGACTCTACGAATGGCAACTTCGTCTTCTATTAGTAGTATTTTACTCATAATATTGATTATACAGCACCGCTTTCTTCATCAGTGTTAGGATGAATCTCTCCAGCTCCAACTATTCCGTCACCAAATTGAGTGATTCTGTCGGGTCCTCGCCAAACTGTTCGCTGAGGAAATGGAATAATAATTTTATTCGCTCGAAATTGTTGATCAATTTCAAATCGTAAATCGCTTTTAATTTTTTCTACAAAAAACAAATCGCGTGTATAGAAATTAAGCTCAAATACTAAGGCACTATCGCCAAAATCTTTAAGTAATACAAGTGGTTTCTCCTTATGGTCCCCTTGGGGATGTTCAAGTGCAATGTTATATAGGATATCCGAAACTTGTGCTGTATCACTTCCGAATGCTACACTAACATACACTGCAAAACGAGTTGTCTCCTCGCTATGCGTTAGATTAATGACTGTTTCATTCGTTAATTTTGAATTAGGTACAATGATTAAAATATCATCTCTTGTTCTAACGGTTGTGGTTCTCAGACCTACAGCTTCTACCTTCCCAATTTGATTTTCTAATTGAATAATATCCCCTACACTCAATGTGCGCTCCATGAGTATGATAACTCCTGCGCTCAAGTCTTTGAATGCATCCTGAAGCCCAAGACCTAAGCCCACAAATAGCGCAGTAGATGCTGCTAACAGCGCTGTTACTTTTACGCCAATAGTTTCAAGTGCGATAACAATTACAACAGTGTAAATAATGTACTTAGAAATCTGAAGAATAGTATAGCGTCTACCTTCGTCGTATTGCTCGCCAGCTTTACTGCGTAAGAAAATTCTTCT
>PAND01000026.1 GCA_002707525.1 Flavobacteriales bacterium | reverse complement strand
CAAGAAAGAGGAAACAAAATTAACCACGATAAAATAATGGGAGTTATCAAACCTCACAAGAGAGGTAACTTAGAAAAAGACCCCCATTTCACAGCAAGCCAACCTGCTATGTACGACTTAACTTGGCATTCAACCCCAAGAGAAGCAGTCGAAGAAGCACTAGACGACGCTGAACAAGATGGAATAGATATTGACCCGGATAATTTATTACAGATTTTTCAGTATATATGGCCGGGATTAGAGCAACTGTTAGGCGGAGAACTAAGCGAAGATGAAGTTGAAGAACTTATCGAGGACATAGTAGAAGAGAAGGAAGAAGTAGGAATAGTAGAACCCGACAAAGAATCCGATATAAAAGGAACACCATACAAAATAATTCATCGACCCGGAGAAAAATTTCCAATTCTTTTTTACGAATGCGGAGATTATCTCCCAAGGGGCCTAGTACTAGTTGAGTTGCCAAACGGTATGCGCATACCATTTTATTCATCAGCAGGGGAAACGCCAAAGGTAGACGTTGGTATTTACCCCGGAGATTGGACTGCATTAATGGGAGTCCATAAGAGTTGGTACAACAAAGGCGAGTGGAAAACCAAAGATGGCACTAAAGTAAATATGAGCCATTGGGATGACCCCCAGTTAAAGGAAGTCAAAGCGTGGCTAGAGAAAAAATGGTCCGTGGAACGCATTAAAAAACTAAAGAAGCATCAACTTCGTAGTAGAAAGGAAAGAAAAGAAAATTCCGATTTTTACAGCCAGATGTTTCTTGCTCATTACCCACCACTCCCATCTGGACATGGCATGTCAGACGAAGCCCGTGGGCAAACCAAAGTTGTACTTGAAGACCTCAAGAAAGACAATTTGTATATAAATAACAAAGTAGTCAAGAAAGATTCCCCAAAGCCAAAGAAAAAGGAACACCCCATTCGACATAAGAGGAACAGCCACTTCGGTCACTCAGCGTCAGTATTGATAAATAAAGGCGACAAATACGAATACACAGGAGAAGTAACAACATTAGACCCAAGGGTTAATCCCGGTACAGTAGATAGCCCCGCATGTAGTCAGTGCGAATCAGTATTCAAAGGAAAAGACTACTCAACGTACCCTAGACATTTAATATTCCAAGTGGGAGGAGGAAGGCCCTATCCTGCAAGTGAAGAAGACTATGCAAGATGTGCCAAGATAGTAACCGCTATGCAAGCCATGATTCCTGCCGCAGTTGAGTACTTAAGCGGGGGCAAGCACAAAATAGAAACCATTGCACTTATTCGTGAAGATGAATATAGAGTTTCAACAAGGGAAGGCCGTGGGAGTAGATTCAATAGAGAAAAACTAGAAAAGCAGTACCCTCAGATTCCAAAGGGCAAAAATATAGAACATATAAAATTGATAGAGATGAAATCAGGGGGAGTCCTTGGTGGCGGTTATGCTACATCAAGCATAATAAATCTGAAACACGGGTTTTCACCAGAAGAATGGGCAGTAATATACTTCCATGAACTAGGTCATTTATTCGGCCATTCCCCGCATTGGAGAATGTATCACGAATTCCCGGGCGGTGGCGACAAGCACTGTGCTTACGATTGTTTATTCCATCACTATGATTCATGCGGTAATATCGCAGTAGGTAGAGAGAAAGAAATATTCAAACATTTCACCACCAAAGCATCAGCACCAAGTTTTAGAAATGAGCCTATTAATTACAATATGCACACATATAGCGGTGCTCTTAGTAGACAGGCCAATGACAGAGAAGCAAGTAAAGCAGGAGCCCCAACTCCTGCTTGCAGAAGGTGTGGGCACTACCACGATAAGCGATTAGAATGTCCCAACCTTGTTTATCTTGCACCCCATGAAAGATTCGGGTACGTAAAACCCAAGACAAGGTACAATCAACGGGGCGGAAATAGACATGTAGTTGTCAGGAACCCAAGCACTCAAATGCAAAAGACTAGTACGCCAGTACAGATGCGGCCTAGTAACACTCATCAGTACCAACCTACGGGTCATGCGTACATTAAACCAGATTTGTTAGTGGCACTAGACATTGATGACACATTAGTAGATACAAGCCAACGAATGAGGTCTGCAAAGCGTATGGGGCTATTCGACCCAAAGCAGGTAGGCAACAAACAACACCCAAAGGGTAGACAGGCTTTCCTTGAGTTCTTCTATAGTTCTGACAGATTCTCACTTGACAAGCCAATTCAAGGGGCAGTAGACTTTGCCTACTCACTTGTACAACAGGGCTACAAGATTGCCTATATCACAGGCAGACCAGAACATACATACGAAATCACCAAGGCCCAACTACGAAACTTAGGTTTCCCACTGACGAACGACAAATACGGGGCCACACTACTCTATTGCAAACCAGAAGCAGCCAAGGAAACTGCGTCATGGAAGAAGAACATCTTGAGTTCTTTGCAAAGTAATTATGATGTTAGATTCTTTTTCGATAACAACCCTAAGAACTTGGAAGCAGGTAGGCAACTAAATATTCCCGGCCTTTACTTGGCTATAGACCAGTACACTGGAATAACAGCACTTGCTAACAGATTCAAGAAAGTACCCGCTCATATAGACAACCCACACCACGAAGATGAAGAAGAGGAAGCATACAGAGATATGTTCGATGATTCACCTTGGGCAAATCCTCCTTCTGATTTGCTACCCCTCTTCAATGGCGAACCAAAAATAATGAAGAAAAACTTAGGCATCGTATCTGCCGAAGTAGAAGTAGGTAGAAACATATTTGCAGACGTTGGAGAAGGAGTTCAAGACATATACAGAGGGTTGATAGGCGGAAGACAGTCAATGACCGAGAAGAGAATGGTTATGGCTGTCTCTGCGTTAAAGAAAGAACTTTCAGAAAGAGCAAAAGAAAAGGGAGGTCAGGCCGTAGCAAACTTACAGGTAGACTTCGGTTCTTGGAAAAAGAGTGCCATTGCTGTAGTAGCATTTGGAGATGCCATCACTCTAACTTCAGAGGTAAAGAGCAACCCCGGACCAAGTAAAGCAATGACGGAAGCAAAGGAACTTTACAAAGAGTTCAATGGAGAAACACCAGATTCTATTACTAAAACAACAATAAGTGTACCAAAGGTACTAGTTAGAGTTGGAGAGGGTGGATGTTGGTCTGTTGGTTATCGCTCAGATAAAGAAGGACACGGTAAGAATCAGAAGTATATTCATGAGTTTGGCGACTTCGGTAGATTCCCTAAGAAGAAACCAACAAAGGGCAACCGCAAAGAACCAGACTTGTATGCAGCCTTAGATGAGAACGGAGATGTTTCATACTTGGTAGTCATGGGCGGAACGTTCAGTCTTGATACAGACCCAGATACAGGAATAAATTGGTTGGTGGGATGATGCTAGGAAGAACAACTCTATTCGGTGTTTCAGAAGCAGGATGGAAGTCTATAGACGCAATCTCACTCACTATCATCCTGTCAATTAATGCAGCAAAACTTCTAAAGATGAACAAGAAGACAAAAAAGTACTCCCAGTTCGGCCTAAAGCCTAAACAATGGGAGAAAGTGAACACGGCCTCTGACGTACTTCTAATATTTACTTTATTACGAGGGCTTGTAGATACTCTAGAAGAGTACGATGCTATCGTAGGAAAGGACGCAGTATTCCCCGGCAGAGGCATTATACCCGAAGTAATAGTTAATGCAGCAAAGGGGCTCAAATCAGTACCGGGAGCAGTCACATCAATACCGGGAAGGACAGCAGATAGTGTGAGAAATTTCTTTTGAGGCGATAACATGGTAGGATATAATTACGATATGGATAAGAGTCAAAAAATGACTCCAGATGAAAGAGAAGCAACTAGAGCCCTTGGCGGTATCGCTATTCTAGGTGGCTTAGGCTATCTATGGCTAACACGCCAAGAATCCCCTAAATTGACTACTGTACTGACTATTTTCTCCGCAGGAGCATTCCAACAAAGAGGGATGGGTACAGTAATTCAGATTATTGATATGAAACTGAAAGAGAAACAAACGCTTGTCGGATTCGGTTTAGACCAATCAATTAACATCAATTGTGTTCACAATGGCTCAGAGGCAATGACTTCACTCGTCAAGGTTACATTTCAAGATGGTAGCACCAAATCCGTAAGCAAATCGGAAAGCAGTAGGACAACAGAAAGAGATGGTGCTGTGCGTTCATCTTTTGACATTGACCCAAATATCGACTTTGAAAAGGAAATCATACAAGACGGCAACTCCATATCCGAGTACTCCGTCACCCTCAATGTAAGCGGTAAGGGCCAAACCAAAACCGTCGCTTTCATTGTTGGGGCATGAGTATGGCAATCAAATCGCAGGGACACGTCACAGGGCCCAACAAGGGAGCCGAAGGCGAGGGCAAGACCAAGGCTATAGCAGCCGCAAAAAACTTAGAAGAATACTTTCTAGCCCACTATACAATGCTTCGTGATTACGCAGGAGTTAATGCTTCTGACGACCGTAGCCAACTATCATTAGACGACATTGTACATTACCATGTATATGGAGATTACAGGCTATCAACAAGTCAAGTATTAGGCCCACATCACTTAGATGTACTTGATGCACCATTTTCTTTCACTGCGGACGAGTTGATTAGAGCAGACGAAGAGACACTACGAGAATACATAGAAGAAATAGAAAATCATTACGGAACTACAGAAACAGTGATGTCTCCTCTATTACTTTCCAGAGGTAATCAGGCATTCAGAACAGTACCAATAATGAGATTCAAGACAACACGATATGGTGGCGACGGCAACCCCGGAGAACCTAACGCACCACTACCTACCGAATCAAGGCAAAATAGGCTAAGTTTTAGACTAGCAGAAGAGCAATCATTCTTAGACAATCTCAATGGCTTTTTTGGGTACAATTCAAATGATGACCTAAACTCATTAGTAAAGCAAGTAAAAGATAAGACAGAAATAGCACCCAGAATGTCCCATTGGGCTAACAAGCAACTTCATGGGGGAACTCAAGCACTAAGATTCTTTTTACCAAGTATGGGTACTATGCTAGTTAATGGCGACTTGACTAAATTAGCAAAGTATGTAGGCGGCAGAATAGAGCACAGTGTAGAAGACATAGTAGACAATTTGCCTGAAAACAGATATCAATTCCTTTACCAATATCAACACAGGGAGCCACAGGAGATACAAACCGAGTACGAACCTATATGCGGAATCAATAACATTGCTAGTGGACTATTGAACAATGAAATAGAAACTGCGCCTAGGATATTTTACGAATGGGCAAGGCATATTTGTTCCCACCCAGATTACATAATGTATCTTGAGCAAACAATTAACACGAACGCTCTAGCACCAGCAGAACAAGATATAATCACTGCCTGCGACGGACCAATCGCCGTCGAAAGGCAAAACCCTTACCCAGAAGCAAACATAAGAGTCACAATGCCTTCTCAGATATTCAGAGCGGCACAATTAGCAACTAGACGAACCAACATGTATAGCGCAGGGGAGACATTCATAAATGAACTTCTAAATCAAGGAAGAGAAGCAGTAGGGGTAGGCACTGCTGTCAAACTAACTCAACCAACTCAAAATGCCTTCCAACTTTTGGTAGATGATATAGATGTTGGACCAGATGACGACCAAGATGACGAATTAGTTGCATTGCGAGACGAATTTGACTCGGATGAAGTATTTTACATACACAACATAGACGCAGGCAGATATCAGGTATCTAGATTTTACAGGGATGCAGGAGGAGAGATTATTTTCCCATTGAACCCAGATAGAAGCGGACAAGCAGACCCAGTAACAGCAAATTGGTTACAACTTGGAGATTTCAGAATCTTCGATGAGGAAGCCAACGCAGAAATGTCAGGAGAAGATATGCGTGAGAAAAATATAGGAGGCAAAATTGACAACCTCCACAAAGTATTCATGCGCATAGTAATGGACGTATACATGACCTTTGAAACATACGCATCCCTCATGTCTAACTTTGTTGGTTTCAATAAGTTCAGTAAATTCCAAGGGAAGAACAAAGACCCACGACTACGAAGCCCAGTTTCAGGTGGTGGAAGTGGCGGAGGCTCATCAAAGCCAATAGGAGAGTTCCTTGTTGAGCAACGCCTTGAAGTTGCGCTAGGACAGTTAGCAACGCAATATGCTAACATGCGTAGCGGTACAGAGTCAATGGAGCAGTTTTACTCTCAAGACCTGCTAGGAGCAGAAGTACAATGGCTATCAAGTTCAATATCACAGTTTTCACCAACTCTAACGCAGGGCGCATTCCCAACAAAAGGCAACATACTAGTACAAGAGATGTACATACCACCTACAGGTTTAGGAGAAGACCCAGAGTACGAACTGCAACGTGTAAAGCCTGAAGTAATCTTCCTTAAGTTAGACAGCGCATTATTGCGTGATATAATGATTGAATACACAAGACAACAGAACGCATTCGTTTCAGCGACAGCAAGACAAGCAGGAAAGAAAGGTAAGAAAAACCGCAAAGGGCAAGGCGGTAAGAATAAAAACAAAAAGAATGACAAGATTCTTCCTACCATGTGGATGCTTGTTAAACAACAAGCCCTTTCTATTGCTTCTACTGAAAACCTCAAACCTCACATAATGTGGAACTTATTGTTAGATACTGTAGACAATTATCGCTCAGAACTTACAATGCAATACCCATTAATCCCAGAACATTGGGCAACTACCTTCACTGTGGCAAACCTACGCAAAGACCCAGAGATTTACGGAGAAGCAGTAGACGATGAAAAACAGCGTGAACTGCTAGTAGAATATATGAACTTCCTAGAAAGTACTTATTTCAACTCCTTCACATTCGTAGCAAGACTGGCTTCTGCGTTTGACATGATTAGGATAAATCTAATTACAGATATTGGAACACTCCAGAAGTACTTTGTAGAAAGGCTACATCAAGATTCCAAAGACAAAATTCTAGGAAGGAGGTTCTTCCCCGCCTACCAAAGATTACTATACATCATGCGCTCTTTTGTGGATATACCCGGAAACATACGTGGAGAGTATAGTGCAATGGTATTCGATGAAGAAGCAAGAGAAAGGATGCGAAGTCAAATGCGAGGACCAAGAGGAAGCCAATCAGGGCAACCAATAGTTGCACGCATAACAGACACATCACCTAATCTATTAAGAGAAGGGCAAATAGTCCGAAGACCAAACCTATGAGGTGTTTACATGGATAGAGATTACAAGTACGTCTTTCGTGAATTCGATAAGTATGTACGTGTACTAGAAGCAGAAGGTAATTACCCACCATCAATACAAGACATTGAGTTCTTCTGCAAAGAAACAATAATCAAAAGATTCTGGTACTACCCTCCAACTGGAAGCGGCATTCCATCTCAAATGTTTTTGGGAGTGTATAGTCTAGACCAACGCACATCAGACCAGATACTAGACATATCAGACGGCATATCTAACAAAGACTTGCTAGAAGAAATGAGAGAAGTACTAATTGATAGAGCAAAAGAGATATACGGAGAACTAGGAACTTCAGAGCGAGGAAGAGTATGGGAACCCGCACCATATACAATAGAAGAACGGGCTCTTGAATACGCCTTGACGGAAGGATTTAGTCAAGGTTCATGGAAGGCCTTATCGTTTGCTAGGAAGCAAGAAGAACCCGCTTATCAAAAAGCGTTAAGCGATGCAATCTTTACATCAAATAAATGCAAAGAGTATTTCAAAAAGGTTGGCAGGTTCACCTTAGAAAAGACCATGCATCATCCCCTTGCTAGCGTTTACTTTTCATTCAACGCCAAGGTTTCCGAGCAGCGCAAATCAACACTAGTAACTAGACCCAAAGGAGCCACAAATACAGTAGATACAGACCAAGACATTGAGTCTTTTATGAAAGAAAATCAGTACAAAGATGTCATGTCGATGGGGAATGAATCATTTAGGGCTCTATGGTGGACACCATCTATTACAGGACAGAATATGAAGATGGGGTGTATAGATTTAGATAATCCCGCCAATGTGTCTGACAGGAGAATGAGAACAATAGTTCGTGCATTTTGTACTAAACTGGAAAACGATGATGCACCCTATATCATCATGTTCACTGGAAACCAATGGCAAATATGGTTCGGTACAGCACATCTAGGAGATATAGTTTCATTCCAAGAAGTCAATACATACATCAAAGAAGACTTAGCGAAGGGTATAGATGTTGTATTAGGAAGAGGACCAAAGAGTATAGAAGAAGCGCAAGTAAGAGACAAAGTACTCATTGATGAAAGCGTCAATGACAAGAATTCTATGCTAGGAATGTTCTTTGGTATGCATTACAAACCACAATACAGGCCTACCGACAATGTGGGTACAGGACTAGTTAGAGTACCTGTATCATTGGCCAAACTATCCACCTTCGACCCAGTTGTAGATGCTCATCCAGAAAACGTAATGAATGAATTTTCTAGCCTTTCACTACTTGTAGATGAATGGTTTGCTGATGTGGAAATAGGAAGGGGATATGAAAGCAAGGGAACCATAGACTCTGAGCCTTCATGTATGAGGTCAGAAGACAAAGAAGAGTCCTTTGAAACTACAATTCTAGCAGAAAAGTGGAAGAAAGGAACAAAGTTCCACGAATATGATTTCCCCACTGCAAGAGCAGACTTAGCAGAAGAATCAGAATTAATTGTTACACCGAAGTTAGACGGATGGCTAGGAGTATTACACTATAGAGCAACAGGAGGATTCAAACTTGGAGGCAAGCGTATATCAACACGCACTACAAGACTTGACCGAAGGGGCAAGAGAACCGCAACAGTTGAAGAAGTCAATACTGTATTGGTTACAAGCGGAGGAATCGTAATGTGGGACAACCACATTACAAGAGAGTTTGAACGCACCTGTAAGCAGGGTAAATTACGTGACGCAGTAATTACAGGAGAACTTGTATCATACGACGACTTTGGAAAAGTATCTGGTCCGGCAGGAGTCACCTCTGTAATCAACAGAAAAGAAACTACCCCTACTGGGGGAGAAGCAACCGAGGAGTCTGCAAAGGGTGAGTACGGTAAGGGTCGAGCCCGACAAAACGCTAAAATGTTTAGCAAACTTAGATTTGCTTCCCACGATTTGATTAAAATAGATGGAAAAGAGTTTGCACCGGAAATGAACTACCCTGAAAAGCACAATTTGTTAAAAGAATTTAACACATTCAGGATATTCGCAGTAGAGTATCATCATCTTGTGGCACCCTTCAACCAACGCTTTGATAGCCTTTGGGAACAGATAACTGTAGCAGATGGACACGAAGGTATGGTCGTATATACAAAAGACCGCCGTGTTAAAGTTAAGCGCAAGTTCACTGTAGACGGTGTAATCATCGGCATTGACAAAACAAGTAAGCGATGGATAGATGGTAAAGGAATTGGTTCAGCATATGTTGCAGTAACCAAGAGAAGACCTAAGTATGGAACTACTTACATAAGCCTAGGCCGAGTAGGAACCACTGGATTAACAGATGAAGAACGTATGCGATTAACTGAACAAGTATTGGGAGAAGATAATGCAAACGTTATCCCCGTACAGCAAACTGTAGACAAAGCCACTGAAGAAGAAAACACTACAGGCTTAGAGGATGTAATTTTTGTTGAACCTACTACTGTAGTAGAAGTGCAATACGAAACACTGCTACCAGAAAGAAAGGCCACCTTTTCAATCTATAGAAAGCAAGCAAGCGGTAAGGGAGCACGAGCAAAGACAAGAGTAGAGTTAGTAGATAAACCAGTCTACTCAAGAAGGATGCGAAGTTCAAGGATAGTAAACATCCGAGATGATAAGAACGCACTAAACAATCTTGATGTATCTCACGAACAAGGAGAAATGGCAGGAGGATTCAAGATTGGGGCAAGACCAAATCCTGCACCAGAACCTAAACATCTTCAATTACCAACCGACATGCTAGAGAAGTTTGAACAAGAACTGGTGCTTTCTCCAAGAACTGCAGATAAGCAAATGATTCCCGTCAAGTTAGAAATAGAGCAACTAGTTACACGTTCCTTTGTCGGCAAGGTACACCGCAATAATAAGTTTCAAGCACCTATTGATATGTGGAGAAAACTCTACGGGTTGATGGATAGAAGAAGGGAATTTATTGGATTCGTCAAGAATAATGAGATACATTACGGAAGTTCCCACGTAAGGGGAGCAGTCAATATGGAAATGCATAGAGATGTAGTGGGTTGTGATTTTATGTTCCACACGCACCCGTACAGCAAGTTATTCAAAACAGAGTTAGGTTTTATGAGTCCAGCAGACCTAAACACTATGGCGTTTTGTAGCCTAGGATATAATATTGATTGGCACGTTATTGTAGAACAGTATGGGTTTGAATGTGTTAGAACAGTGCCTCAAAAGCCATTATTAGACATGTCAGAAAATTTACACAAAGCATGGAAAAAGAAAGACAAGAAGGCATTTACACAGCATAGAAAGAAATTCATTAAGATGATGAGAGAGCATAGAAAAATAGTGGTAGATGCCTATAGACTCAAAACATCTAACAGACAAAAACTAATGAAAATGCTTGAGTCGAAGAACTACGCATTTACACCATTCGATATATCTGCCGCAGTAATTGACGAAATCAATAGCAAGTCAAAGTACTTCCAGTACGAATACTATACACTTCCACTACCAATATATTCAGTAGACTTCAAAGGAGATTACCCTCAAATTGAGGCACTAAACAATCCTGCGTTCTATGGGTATGAACCTAAAAGAATGGTACATGGCCACACCCCCGCAGATGACAAGTTCCTAAAAATTCAAGACGAGTTTGACTTGGCTTACCGTCGTGCTTATTCTTTTGATAAACCACCGGGCGACCAAAAGATGTATCTCTTTGGGGCAGGAAAGCAAGGCTATAGTCCGGGGCATCAGCCAACAACCATACGGGGCAAGAGCGTATTCTTAGATGCTTCAAACCTCTCACAAACATTATTCGCACACGCAATATACGACGACTTCGGAGAAGGACAAGACGCTGCCAAGATATTGCCAAAGTATAGGAAAGAGTATACAACACCAAAGTCATGGTATGACATAGAAAAATCACTCTATCATCAAGACTCAGACCAAGCAGCAAGAGATTTAGCAATGGGCATACGAGTAGCATTTGATGCTGGAAAGCCAACCGAAGAACTTGAGCCTAAGGAATTCTACAACAAATGGTTTGAAAATATAGAAAGCATGGATGAAGAGATGAAAGATGCAAGTAAAGAATCCAAACTAACTAAGGAAGAGAAAAGAAAACTAGTCAATGTTTTAGATGACAACATAGAAAACAACCCTGCATTCGTTACACCAGACTGGGAAGAACGGGTAAGCAATTACATAGAATACTACAATGATGAAGAACAAAAGCAAGGACCACAAAACCTTGACGCAATCATGCAGTCTAAATTGCCAAAGTGGGAATACGAAGCATTAGAAAAGGCCAGAAGAATATCTCAGTTAGAGAAAGAGTTGGAATATACAGAAGAAGAAATCAGTATGATTAAACAGTCATTCTCACCGCAGACCTCAAGTGTTACATTGACCTCGGCTTTCTCAAGCCTGTATGGTCCTAGCCTATTCGGGGACTTAGAAGAGGACTCAGAAGAGGAGGATGAAGACGATGGAACCGAGTCAGAAGACAATTGAAATGGTCTTCGGGTTCCCTAAGGCCGGAGAAGTTTATGGTTCATTTGATGTAGTATCTTCTAACTTTGATTCTACTACAGAAACATGGTCGGTACTGTTTGCAGATAAAGTAGACAAGAAGTACGCATTACAAGCATTGAAGCCATTCTTGGGTAAAGTCGCCGTCTTTGAAGTAGATGGTGAAGAGCACAGCGTCGAGTTCCCTACAAAGAAAGTACACATAGAGTATGTTCGCACAAATCCACCAACAGGCGTACAGACATTGGTACAGGGAAGATTTACAAAAAACACAGCATTACAAAACCCAACAACAGTAGAAGACTTTGAACAAGAGTTAGAAAAGATGACTGTTAAGAAGCCAACTAAATGGTTTCGTGTTCATCCCTTCAAAGAAGTTCACTCCCCCGCATTTAGAGACAAACTCTGGTCATTCGTAACACGAAGAGGAGAGTCATACGGATGGGTAGTCGGAAACGAAATATACCATCGTAAGGGTTCTTTGATAATGCCTTACGTAAAAATCAACAAACACGTTGAGAATGCTAAGGTAATGTATCATACTCATCCGTCAAAGGATGAACCCTCATTCAGTAGTGCAGACGACATTCAATGGTATTTGGATGCCGCATACAAGTGGAACATACGCCATTACTACACTATTATGGCCAATCGCTTAGACCACTTTGAAATAACTACCAAAGGAGATAAAGGAAGGAACAGTTACCTCCGAATGGATGAAGGTAAATTCATTTCTGACTTAGATACAATGCTAACCAAACTTGAAGAGCAATACAAAAGTGAACCACTCACCGATGAAAAGTTCTGTCAAAGGGTAACCAGAAAATGGGTCGAAGAAATCAATAAAAGGTTTGGCCACATATTGAATATCAAATATCATTCTCACATCAAAAAAGAAACACCACTAAAGAATCCGGGTAGTGGTATCCCTTTAGGGGTAAGCAAACGGATAGCGTTAGACGACAAGCACATTTCAACCGCCCTTGGTGAACTGAAAGGCCTCGACTACGATTGGATTCATTACGGCGGAGACGAGTTCGCACACACCATGTATGTGTACTGGTGGACAAAGTACCACTTCTTACCGAAGGCAGATGGAACAGATAGGCTGTACACATGGGAAGGACTTAGCAAAGATAATAGAAATAAACTAAGAAACTATTTGTCTGCAGAAGTCGAAGCAGGATGGACTAGAGCAGATGTTCTACTCATGCTTGGTTTGTATCACGATATAGCAAAGCGTAGAGAAAAGGTAGATGGAAGACACCATTCGGTCATAGGCGCAGAAATGTTCAAACAAGAAATTGGCCCAGAGATAGGGGCAAGTCAAAACATCATCGACATAGTTTCTGCAATGCTAGAATCAGATGTTGGTAGGCGAAACATAACAGATGACGAATTCAAAGTAATAGCATCAGACATGTACATACTATCAAAACTATTCCACATGGCGGACAGAACTGCTCATCACCCTTACATGTTCACGGGTGCCGCAGGTGAGGCAAGGAAAGAAGGAACTCTAAGGATAGGAGATTACGGAGAAGCATTCATCACAATGCGCAACAAAGAAGACATAGCAGAAGTGGAGGCTTTGTTGGCTAACCAAATCATATCTAATCCTGCTCCCAAGATACCCTATTCAGTAAATTATATGGCTTCATACGAAATAGCGATTGACCCAGATACCGCAGAAATGCTGTTTGAAGAATACGACCCCCGTAAGGTGGAAGGAAACGATGGCAAGTTCAAGACGAACTTCCGTATGTCGTATGGACAGGGGCTATACTTGAGGATGCCACTAACAGATGGGTTTGTAGCATCAGCCACGCTATCATTTGCACACCCTGCTAAACTCAATATCAACTCTATACCTTCAAGGGAAGACTACGGATTGAGCGCAGCAAACGAAGTATACCAAAGGGTCGGACAGATTCTTTCTCAAGTTTACAACCCTAATGTTGAGCGTTTACCAATCGGAAATATGGAAGACGGATTATCCGACGTGCAGAACTCAAGAAACCAAGAAGTCGATGTTTTACCCGCAGCAAACGTAAGTTTCCCTATTCAACCGATGGTTAATCCAAAACAGCATGGATTATCAGTTCGTGGTGTTGTCCAACAACCAAGCATCGTACTTGCAGGCCCGATGGGAAGTGGTCGCCGTGAAGTTGCAAAGAAACTAGCAAAGCAAGGATATCAAATATGCCCAATGCACACAACTCAACAATCTCCCCCAAGTAGAATACCCATGCGTGATTCTGTAGACCACACGAAGGAGTCCTTTATGCAATTAGTAAAGGATGATGAAATGCCTTACTGGATGATGGACGAAAGGGGAGACTGTTATGGTTATACCAAAGAACAACTCAACGCACCAAAGACCGTAATGTACACTTCACCTACTATGGCACTACGCATGAAAGACACAATGCCCCATATACACATTGTTTACTTAGACAACAACCAGTCACTACAACAACATGAAATGAAACTATCTTCAAGGACAGGTATTACTCCACGTCAAGCAAAGGCTGCGTCAAAGTATAACATGCACCAGAAAAGAAAGTCTAATCAATTTGATATGGTTGTACCAGTGGATGGAGATGACTTTGATTCTGCTGCAGAAATTCTAAACAATCCTTCAATGTGGAGTGAGACTAAAAAGTATCACTGCCCTGTTTGCGGAGTAACAGGAATGGAAACAATGGACTGGCACTGTAAGGACCAAACACCCGTCATAAACAACCCGCAGTATAACATCGAAGGAGTTCAATTCTTTAGCACCATACCTCCACAAAAATACACCAATTTAGGGGCAGTGTCTGCTGAGATAGAAGTAGACCGTAATATCCCAGAAGAGATAGTAGGTAATGTAAAAGATATTTTCTTCGGACTCATAGAAGACTACGAAAAGAAAACAGACAAGCGTGTAGCATTAAGTATGGCTTTCGCTATTGATGAACTAACTCAAGAGGTAAAGAAGCGTGGTGGAAACGCTGTAGTGGGATTCACCATCGAAACCGGAGGAAGCCTAGGTTTGCCTATCATCGAGTTCAACAAAACAATTCCTTCGGTAATCATTGCGACAGGTGATGCAATCAAACTAAAGAAGCCTGCAAAGAAACTAAAGCGTAATCCACCTGAGTCCTTTGAAAATATTATATCGGGAATTTTTGAAATAAGCGAAGAACGCAAGTACACACTTTTCGACCGACTAATCAAACTCATGGAAGAGTCTGGTGAAATAGCAGAAGAGGTTTTGATAAAAGAAGGATTCAAGCCTTACAAAGAAGCCGGCAAAGATGGAGTAGAAGGTGAAATATCTGACGCAATAGTTGTACTTCTAATGGCCTTTGAAAGAAATGGTGGTACAGTAGAAGAACTTCAACACCTGCTGGATAAAAGCATCAACAAAGGTGGTCTAAAGCGTAATCCTCACCATTGCCCCATAGAAGCAGAAGCACGTCGAGCAGCAAGCGACCCTTCATTCATACACCATGAATGGTATGTTGAACATCACCTTGACTATGTAATGGCAATCATGAAAAGAATGCCAAAAGTAATGGGCAATTGGGATAAACAAATGGTTGATATGGTTTGGATGCACGACTATCCTAAAATGATGGGCAAAGGGAACGATTTATCCGTTGTGCTTTCACTATTAGAGAAGCACAGGGGCGAGGACTACGCACACCAAGTAGTCCATCAACTTCACTTGATGGAGAGAGTCAAGAAGCCTGATTGGAACCCGCTCACGGAATATTCTATGGTAGCCGCTAATCTTTCTACCGCAGACGCCTTAGCACATTACTACGGGCCATTCTTCCAAATATACATTGACGAGAACCCCGATATTTCGATGGAAGAAATAAAGAAAAGCAACGCTGCCAAACTTGAGAAAGACAAACTCAAACTACGAGCAGGGCCAATGAAAGATGGGCTAGATTCAATCAAGTTCCAATACAAAGGTCGTAAGGTAAGAGTGGTAGGCAATGAACACATTGCCGAGATTATTGCAAAAAAGAATCCTAGTAAAACTCCCGAAGGAAGAAAGATACCTAAGCGATATCTCAAAGGTCTAAACAAAGAAGAAATGGCAATTGCCGCAAAAGAGATTGACAAGGGGTACAAGTACGATATTAAAGACCCTAAGGCATACGAATACTGGAAGTCAGATATTAAAGCAACAGCAAGAGGCTACAAGACTGTACCCAGTAAGTACAAGAAAAAGTTCATTCAAATGTATGGCCCACTCCCAGAGAAAGGTAAATTTCTAACTAAGATTGCTAAAGCAACAGGCATCAAGAAGTCAATCTTACAAAAGGTCTACAATAAGGGACTTGCAGCATGGAGAGGAGGACACCGACCCGGTGTGCAGCAACACCAATGGGCCGCAGGTAGAGTATACTCATTCGTTACATTAGGAAACACAGTCAAGAAAGGCAACAAGAAAATGCCAGACCATTCATTGGCAATTGAAGCAGGGATAATAAAAGCAAACCCAAGCAAGAGCAACAAACCCACATTAGAAGAGTTTAGGCAATGGGTAGACCAAGTAAATATGAAGAACAAAGAACTTCAAGCATTCTTAGATTCTGATTGGTTCGGTGAATCTGGTTTAACTCCTGCAGAAGCAAGGGATAAAGGAATCAATAGCGGCCAAGATAGTTTCAGAGCAATTATGAGAATGAGAAAGAAACTAGGGCTTACTGGACCAAAAGACTACATCAAGTCTGGGCCACTAACCACCAAAAAGTATTACATGATTGCACTGAAAGAATGGACAGGACCTGACAACTCAGTGGCGGCCAACAAAGATAGAACTGACTGGGGATGGATGAAAAGCCAAAACAGATTCAACGGTAGAGCCAGTGCTTTCCCATATAACGCCGCACAAGAGAAGCGTAAAGGTCCGCTAGTAAAGAAACAAAAGACCCAGAATAAACCAAGTCCTAAACTACTATCGCTATGGGTATGGGGACATGACCCTTGGAGATGGGCAAGAAAGCACGGAGTAGCAAACATGCCTAAATGCCCTGATGTACCGTGGGTAGGAATGACCGAGAAAAGAAAGTACGGTAAAGTCCCTGTACTAATGAGTCCTAAAGTAAAGAACAATCCAATGACTGGTTCTGAATACAGAAAGAATGTAAAGAAGGCATTAGGCAAAGGAATGCTAACAAAGAATGTAATGTATCATGGTTCTTCTGTTGCAAACATAAAGAAACTAAACACCAACTTCAATTATCTAGTTGGAAGAGAGGTTGTATTTGCAACACCCAAATACGAGTATGCATTGGCTATGGCGGTTGAATCGTCTAACGATGATTTAGATATTGGCTACATCAATGACGAATTTACTATAGCAGAAATGTATGAAGGAGCATTTGATTTGTTGAAACAACCAAGTTACATCTACCAAGTACCTGCTACTGGATTCCATCAACACCCACGACTACCTCCTATGGAGTATATCATAGAAGCATCAATGCCAGTAGTTAGGGCAAAGAGAGTACCTAATACGTACAAAGAACTTAAGAGATTGGGTACAACGTTTGTACCATACCGGTGATAACATGGACTTACGACCAACGCAATCCAAACACCTTGTAACAGGTAAAGACGGTACTAGAATATACACCGTCAATCCAAAGGTATGGAATGCTCACATCAAATCTATCCACTCTAAGCATAACATTCCTGAATGGTATATGCAGCCGAGTTTCAAGTGGCTGTATGAGCACACAAAGATTGGTTACTTTCCAAGAGGTTTAGCCATAGAAAAGGCAAAGGAAATCTACGTTATCGAAGGCGGAGAAAAAGATTACACACTTCTTGCTCACGAGTACGGACATATACTCGGACATGGACACACCAATAACCTCGTACCGAATCTAATGAATCCAATTGATTCAATGAGATTAACCGACGGCGACAAGATTAGCGATAGATTTGAAGAGAATTTCAGAGAATACTATGAAAAGGTACTTGTCCCACATGAAAGAAACCGTGCATTGCCGGCAGTGATAGCGTTAGGCATGATTGCGTACGGGATGATTGGCTGATGAAATTAACAGGAGCATTTCTAGAAAATATGGGCAAAAGGCACAGTGTCATTGTTGGCATGACACGTTCTGGAAAATCCTACTTAACAAAGCACGTCTTACAACAGTTGCAAGACCAAGGATATCATACTGTTTTCTTTGACCCTAAGCATGACGACGACTACGCTTCATTGGGTACTATATGCAAAACACCCGTTCAGTTTTACCACCAACTACTCAAAAAGAACCCCGCTATAGTATACAGGCCAAGCCCTAAAAGAGATTCTAGGGTAGAGGAACTGAACAAAATTGCAGAGTTGTTATTTGCAATGTCTAACAAAGACGGGTTCAAAAGAATAAAGCGTGTTGTAGCAATTGACGAGATTCAACTTATGGTAAAGAAAGGAACCAATGATGGTGTAGAAACAATATGGACTGTTGGGGCAGGCATTGGAGTAGTAGGAATTGCCATCACCCAAAGAATACAACTCCTCAATGAAACCTGTTGGAGTCAATCAGAAAACAAGATTATCTTCAAGACGGATGATAGACCAGAATATCTCAAGAGTAGGAATTTAGAACACTATACAGATAAGAGGGAGTTCTTCTTAGACACCCAGAATAAATACTGGTTTTACTATACGACAGGTAACGGCAAATGGAGAATACGAGAACCCATATCCACCTCCTCTTCCAGCAAGACCTACAAACAACCTACAACAACAAAAAAGAGTAAGAGTAAACCAAAACCAATCAGTACACTCAAAACAGTAGAACACTTCGGATTAAAGAGGTGGGACATATGATACTGATTACTTTACCACACGGAAAAGCGAATCAATCGACTCACTATGACATAGGAGCATTAGAATTCCTTCCTTATCTTGAGAGAGCAATGATGGACCTAGATATTAACTATGAAGTATTAGTAGGTGACTCTCATAGAGAGTTAGTAGATTTGAATAGAAAGGAATCATACGGTACTGAGTTCTATAATGAATTTTGTAAACTATTGGAAGAATCATCAATACATCTTGATTTACATTCTTACCCTTTCGTAGAGGAAGATGCAGAAGAAGATGACGCACTAACTTCTATGGGCGATGACCTAAGAGCATGGTCAGTACATACTGCAGTATTTTTAGAAGTAGACAATGTCACCAACAAAACAGTATTTCAAAATTTGATTACAGAAATAGAGAGAAATTTCGATATAGGAATCTTTGACACAACTGTAGAAGGAGCATTCCTAACTACTGTTGCATCAGTACTATTTGATGTGCCCTCAGTACTCATGGAGGTAAACGACCAAAGTTCTGGTTATTACGAGCGTTTGGCGGGGTCGCTTGCTGCATACTTTGTTGATTTCTCATAAAAGCAAAGCCCATCATAGCAATTGCTTGGCTACGATTTAACCACCAACGCATACGTATACCATGTTCAATATAGTCAAACAGTTCCTTGTCTAAGGTAACTGAAATAGGAACTTTCTTTGCCCGGTCTTGCTCATGCTGACGCCGGGACATTGGTACTCCTAGTATATCCTCGTTAATAGCATTCTTGATTGTAATAACTTGTAAGTATCGTATAGTATGCTATACGAAACCATAGACCCTTATATGTAAGTGGGTAGTCCGAAGAGTATGGCCCTTGCAGAAGTTATGCTAGTGAACCCGCCTCGTAAAAAGAAGGCATCTCGACGTAAATCTAAAGCAAAGGCCAAAAAATCAACCAGAGGGAAAACCATGGCACGAAGAAGAACAACTAGAAGAAAGACAACGACCCGTCGTCGCAAATCACCTGCACGACGCAAAACGACCACACGTCGTCGTAAGACAACCAAGCGTCGCAGCCCTGCTCGCAGACGCAAGACTGTCAAGCGACGTAAGACGACCCGCCGACGCAAGTCGCCTGCTCGTCGCAAAACCACACGCCGACGCAAGTCTCCTGCTCGCAGAAAGACTACTCGTCGCCGTAAATCACCTGCACGTCGCCGCAAGACGACCCGACGCCGTCGTACGACCCGTCGCAAGTCACCTGCTCGTCGTCGCAAGACCACTCGCCGTCGCAAGTCACCAAAGCGTCGCCGCACAGTCCGCCGTCGCAGTTCATCCCGCAGACCACGCACCACTCGCCGCCGCCGCACAACTCGCAGCCGCAAAGCATCTGGCCGTGGCCGTAAGATGAGCCTAGGTAACGCATTCAACTGGGTCAAGAACCACATGACCGCTTTCGAGGCTATCCTCGCAACTGTCGGTGGTATGGCTGCTGGTGCTTACTTGCCACAACTTGTCCAAAACGGTCTAGGCCGCCTAGGACTTAACGCATCTTGGATGACCAGTGGAAAATATACTCCATACGTCTCCGGTGCTGCTGTTGCAAGTCTAGTCGGATTCGGACTATACTCTATGAAACTCGCTAACATGGGTACCGCAAGCGCAATCGCTCTTGGTGGTATCGCATTCCAAGCATTCAAGTTGGCTAACGACATGAATGTGTTCGGAAGACTCCAATCCGCTCTCGGACTTGGATATGCACCTATGGGTTACCTCGGTAACGCACACATGGGCATGATGGACGACGACCCTCTAGAGTCTGGTTCTTTTGGAGCCGCAATGACCTACGGAACCTACTCAGGTGACGCTAACATGGATGCCATGTTTGGCGGAAGCCGTGAGATGAACTTCTACTGATTGTAGAAGCGAACCTCTGGTAGACCTCTTTGGGGGGACAGGGCGAAAGCCTTGTCCCCCGAATTAGGACCGTACAAATCGACCCTTAGGTATACAAGGTATCTTGCTTATTGCAAAGTATCGGCGTTATACTACGAGCGAAGGCTACGCCTATGAAGTAGGTAAGATTAGTAAATAATCTAACTAACTTCTAAAGTAAACAGTCTGGGTTCCACAGTGTAGACAGAAAGAAATTTTGACGCTACCTTTCCCTTGGGTTTCGATAAAGTCATAACTTCCACATCTACACATCTTAGGACGTGTAAGGGTTGGTTCCATGATATCCCTCAGGTAGTCGTAAGACAAACTTGTATTTAACAAAACCTATGTTTTGTGAAATATTATACTTCATTAAGGTATATACGTTGTTCACCGCATGAAGTACAAACCTCTACTACACCTAAGGATATCTCATGTATGTGGAACTCATCATTACCACACTTACACCTAGGAGTATTTACCATACATCTTCACCATTAGATAGTAGGTTGGCTATAGCGTGTGCAATAAAGAAGAGTAATACTATACCCACACCAAGTCCAACCACAACAACAAGTTGAGCATTGTTCAAAGGAATCACCGAATGCCTTTAGACCGTAAGTATGCTTCTTTGCTTGAATCTTTACTGGCAGGAACTAATTCTCCTGTTAGCCTCATTACACTACTACTACGAATATAATTACTAAGAGATTCACCTCTCTTATCTGCTTCTTGTCTTAGAAGTAATAATAGTTCAGGGTCAAACCTAACAGTCACTGGAACCTTGTTTGGCTTATCCCCCATAGTACTTCGACTCCTCATCTCGGTTATGAAGTTTAGTGGTCAGAGGTAGTTTGTCATACAAACGCATACTATAGTAATACAAAGTAAGACAACCGAGTACCGCCCTTGATATAGTACTGAACAATGGGGAGGAATAAGTCGGGAAAGGAAACAGTACCGGCCTAACAAAAACAGGAGACAAGAAAGACATGGAACTACGACCATATTATGACAGACCAACGGCTATCCTTGCGGACTACTTAGCACGCATTGATACTAAGATTAAAGCGAACTACCCTCACTGGGGATACGAGAACAAAGGTGTTTGGCCTAAGGGCGAATACGGTAAAGGTGTGCTAAGAGCAGACCAATTCTCCATCCTCGGTACATACGGACAATGGCTCATCCCATCATCTGGAAGTAGCGGTAACCCAAACAGTACTACAGTGGACACCTTCGGATGGTCACAACGTACTCTCGACTTCAAGACATTAGAGGAATTCTATTACTTGTTGATGGGAATTCAGTACCCAGTTACACCTCTTCTAATCACTGAACACCAATGGCGTATCAGTGGTATCGAGACACCAGTGATTGACCAACAAATCTTTGAAGTTTTGGAAGAACCATTTGTGTGGTATGAAGAACCAATCGTGATTGAACCAGAAAAGACCGTAGTCTGCTCTCACCGTGTTGTCGGTGGCGCATCCTCATTCGGTAACGGTACAGTCAGTGGCGCAGAAAAGTGGCGTATCATCGGCTCAGTAGTCGGTCAACATCACGAATTGATTCAACAGAGACAATCTATTGGAGAGTTGTCCTGATACCCGTTGGGTATTCAGTATATAGGAGATGATTTAGTATGGCAGGAATTGGCGGACTAGATGTTTCATACGGAGCCCGACACCAAATTGTACGTACAAACGTTGCTATCGTAAACTGTGACTCTGCTCACTACCTTACGGAAAATGCAGCAAAATGTATTTTCGACCTACTCCACCAAGGACTAGGCGGAACAATTTTGGAACCGGACTTTATTTGTCCTATCCTCGCAGGTGCCCCGGCAACGGGAGCATGGGGAACAGGATTAACCACAGCAGCAACCAGTATTTTTGAAGTAGACACAACCGGAAACGGTACTGCTGACTCTACCTCAATTGCAAAGGGACCACTACTACGTAACTTGGCTCAAATGCCACTTGCAAAGAACGGTGCAGTTTCTTCACAAACAGGTACAGCCACAGCAAACACCGGAGCAGTTACTACTGCCGGTGGAGATGCAGAAGTTGGCGGACTTGTTCTTGAAGCAGTCCTAAACACTGGTGTTGCTCAATTGGGCGACCACGAAGGCGCAACCACAGCATTCGGTGCAGCAACTACTGAAGCAGGTGCAACAGCCTCCATTGCTTTGGAGCGTGCAACTGAATTCGCAGGTGCAGTTCAATCGGCGGCTATGGCAGCATCCTTTAACGGACTTGAAGACGGCGATGCCCGTACAGCAGGCTCACCAGAGGCTGCAGTCGGTTTGCTAGACGCAACACCATTGGGAGCGGCTCTTATTGAGACTGCAATCCAAGGCGGGGCAGTAATGCCTGACTTGAACACTGACCAAACAGCACTAGTCACCATCTTTGATGACTTTGCTACCAACGGACGTGCTCAAGCAAACGCAGGTGCAGGTAAAGCAAACTTTGGTAATTTGATGGGAACCAGTGACGGTACACAGGCTGCAGGCCTTTGTATGGGTATTGGAACCGTTGTCAGTATTGCTAAGGTTCTCTGAGCCTAGTAGCGGTTAGTACACACACCCTCTATGGGGGGCTATGGGTATAGCGGAAGCCATACCTGTGGCCCCTCCTCTGGAGAGAATATATCAACCGATATCGGCATGGTTAATACTGACCACTACATGCGATTGAATATCACCGACAGAAAGAAAAGGAGATGACAAGAAATGAGCAACGTAAATCAAGGAACAAGAGCAGGAAATTTGCTCGGTAGACTTTCAGGAGAAGGTTTTGCCGGCAATGATTGGAACGACGTAGTACTAAAGCCCGGTTACATCATTAAGATTCGTGACCGATTTGCTTTGGTTGAAGCAGTGGAGGGTCTAAGCGTAGACCTTTACTTCAATGATTCAATCACAGTAACAGGCGATGGTGCAGGGTTAGGACTAGACAGTTCGGCAGAAGACGAATCAGACAAAGTGGCCGCTTATGGTGACCACACCATGAATGCACTCTTAGGAGTAGGCACCAGTACTGTTTCGACTCCATACAGAACAACAGTACTTTCACCAGACTATGATAGCGGATATACAGTATTCAAGGACCTTGAACCATTCAAGGGCCACATATACCACCTATGTCCTTCACTACCAGTCCAACCAAAGTACATTACCCAAGAAGGCAACACTGTCACCCGTGACGGAATTCTACCGTCATCAACAAGCGACAACACAGGAATCCCAGTTGGATTCCCCGGTGCTATCACTACAGGCGGCGGAGGCACTTCTGACCCAGATGCAGGATATGCACCAATCGGTTCAGTATCAAGTAAAATTTACTTGAAACACCCTGCCGGTGTACCTAAATACGTACTTGATGAATCGCCTGAAGGCAGTAGTGGTGCTACCACAAGTGGCAACATTCTAGGTCTATCAGGATTCATTGACGGACAGATTAGCCCAGTAGAAGACCCTGATTGGTCTTACTCAGTATGGATTGAACATGGAGAGAACAACCTCCCTGCATTCCGTATGGTTAATGACTCAGAAGAGTATCTACTTGACGGAAGAATGAGACTCCAAGGTTGGAAGTATCGCATTGTCGAACTAACCATGGGCCAACTACGTACAATTCGTGAGCGCAGTGGCGGTCGTTTGACTTTCAAGGTAATCAACCCTGCAGGACTCCCAACCGCCGGTACAATGCTGAGTGAATATTTCCCTCAGTGATTGTTAGGTGGTGGAACTAAATGGCAGAAGATTACTCTCAAGTCGTGGGAACTGTACCCGACACAAAGGCGTATACCAAGACCCGTAGGGATGAAAGGTTTGTTCTAACTGAACAGAAGAACATAGAATTAGATTCTCAAGAATCCTATGTTGTTTTAGATTCAATGGAGGCAGGTTCACTGAGTTCCATTAAAATTACGTTAGATAACCCGTATGCTCAAGTATTACTACAGATTGATGAATACCGCAACAAAGACCCTGATGGTCAGTGTGCGGCTGAAATTATCTACAATGGCAACTCAGACAACACAAATCGTAACTTCAAGGTTCTTGATGGTCAAGGTTCTTCTAAAGGTTACACTTTAGAATACAAACCTGACCAACCTGAGGAATACAACAAGCGTATTCGTATTGTTATCAAGAACAGTATAAAGGCATCAAATACAGTTTATGGAAAAGGATTGAACTACACTAGTTCTGGTTCACTGGTTACACCAGCGGTGCCTTCGCACATGGCTGGAGGAACATTCAGCCATCCTGCGTTTGAGGCACTATCTCTTGCTCAAATTGCAAGAGCAATGACAAAGCCAGTAGGAGTAGGAGGCTACGCTTCCAACAATGTATACAATGAATCAGCAATTATGAATGATTCTATTGAATTAGGTTCTGACCACCCATACGAAGGGCTTGCAGGAAAACCTACGTTTGTTAGAGATAAAACTTGCACAGCATTTTTTGAATGTGTTAGAGTTCTAGCAAACGAGGAGTTCGCTCCATCACTAGGACAAAGCCTCGCTAACTACCGACTAAGAGTTATTGATGAGCCAGAAATGTTCCCCGGTACTACTTCTAATCCATCGCAAATGGTCGTAGAGATTGGACCAGTCGCACAAGAATTAACCGGAGCCCTTGCCGGCAAGAGTACTGTGCAAGGATTCGGTGCCGTTCCATGGTATGGCCTTAGCACCATCCGTAAAAGCGACCTACAGGCAGAAGGACCATTCGGAGACACATATCCGGGTACAAGTACATACACACCATTTACAGGTTCATCAGGTACAGTAGCAGGACACACCAATGCAGATGGACCCACTCAAGTCCTTCAAAGAGAGAATGCCTTAGATGGTTCAGTACTCCCTGCGGCGAAAAGTATCATCGGCCAAAGAATGTTTATCCGCCGTGGAGGTACAGTTTACTTCCCCGGTGTTGTAGCATCAGTAACCAAGAGTTTACCACCTATGTCATACGTCAACAACGCAACCGTTGGAGAAGGTGCTGAAATCAGTCTTACAGAAGGATTTGGTAGATACTTAGAAAATAACCACGCAACTGATAAGTTCAACAGCGAAAATACATTCTTTGCAGTAGGAGCGCATAATCAAACTACAGGAAACGATATAATCGTTATGCCTTACTTTAATGCACATAAAAACGTTGGACTTGAAGGTGTCAAAGTCGGTGCGACTCTTGCTGCGACCACTAATGAAATAACACTTACAGATACTACAACAAATCTACTAGCAGCATTCCATGATGGTTCAGGTGGCGGAAACTACGATGTTATCTTAACAGCCCATACACCATGGATATACACCTTTACTTTTGAACCCGGAGTCACTGAAAGTCCAATCGACTATCACACAGTATTCAAAACAGAATCAGATAATCCTATCCTAGATGGAGTAAATTTTGCAAGTGCTACACAAGTACTACTAACATCAACAGGAGAGTATGCAGGTACAACAACAGTCGGAACAGGAGACGATAATGCACGGGGATTATTCCCAACTGATGAAGCAAACTCTTGGGGTATTGTAACATCTCAAGCGGACACAAACCCCAAAGTATTGATTAAGTCGATTGAAGTCAAGCGTAACAAGCGGGTATCCTACGAAGGGTGAAGTACATGGCATTCGGTATTACAGATAAGGAGCGATACGTACCAAAAGGTATGTTCAAGAACGGACTACTTGATTTCGCTCATCGTAATCCCATTGTTGGCTTTTTCGCTATACCACTAGCCATTGATTTACTTGCAAAGGTATTCCAAGGAGGCTACAGACAAGTAAGACACGGAGATTACAAACTCGGTGCTTTAGCAGTTATGGACTCTTCACAAGAACACATGATGACTCAACCGCAAGGAACTGGCTTCCACCATGGTGCTAACGGGTCTTATGACTTGTTTGGGACTTTGACAGCAGGCAAACGTACGATTGGTGCAGAACCAAACAGTGGAATCGCAAAGGGTGAATTCTACAGGGACACTTCTCACCTAAACGGAGAGTACGACCCAAGAGGAAACCCTGCGGCTTCTTTGTATGTTGATACACGGAATAAATCAAGACCCGGCTACGAACCTTACAATCCTGCTAACAATGAAACAGGATTCCTTGACAAAGGAACATACGGTAAGACTCGCCCCGGCGCATTAGCATCTCAAGTACCAGACCAACGCTTATTGGAAGTAGTTGGCTCTGGATTGTTTGCAGGAATTAGCGGAGTGAGAAGGGTATGACGATTGTTCATCATAATCCTAACATGGGCCTTGCAGTTCCTCAGATGAATAAGTTTACCATGAGTGGTATTACATTAACGGGAGCAATAGCAGGAGCATTGGTAATGCCTGTAATTTTTAGTGCCCTCAGCGGTACAGCAGAAACTTCCACGGCTGCACTACGCCGCAACCTACCATCTATGGTGTTAGGTGCTGTAATTGGAGGAGCATTATTTGGCTCTGGTTCAGGTGGCCTTTGGCTCTATCAAAGAGGACAGTGAAACAATGGTTGGCTACGGGGTTATTTCTAAAAAACAAATCCCTAGTGGCACTGTAAGTGTGGCGGCAGGTATCGGCCTATCTTCCGCAGGACTCAAACTAATGGGCTCACCCACATCATACGCAATCGGACTCCCTACTCTTGGCGCAGGACTCACCCTGCTATACAGGGGACTACTAAAGGAAGGAGTGATTGCATAATGGCAATGAGTGGAGCAACAGGACAAGTATTCCAACCATTAGGAGGACTACAACAAAGACAGAACGCTATGGGTATGAATACTATGGCAGTACTCAACAACATTAGCAGACCAGTTCTAATCGGACTAGGCGCATCTCTACTACTCTATACAGTTTATAGATACATAAAGCGGTGATACAATGATTCCAAGTAGAAAAGAAATTAGTAAATTTATGAATCAGCACCCGTTTCTAAGTATCGCATTTACAGTCGCAGGTGCATTCACTATTTATGAAACTATTAGTGCCGTCAAAGCACCTAAAGGTCAAGGACCATTCAGTAATATGGGCAACCTTGGCGCAAGTACTTCCACCACTTCTTCAACAAGTTCTTCTCATGCTATGATGGACAGACCTTTGTCTGATGATGTTATGCCAGTGCGTAGTGTCGGACACTCAGACTTCTTTGGCATCAATCACCATGTAGTGGGGGCTTCTAACCTAGGTTCGTCTAACTTACCTCCTGCTATGCGTAGGAGAATCTCACAACGCCAAAGAGGTACAGGGCCAATAGGTAGTTATGGCAATGTAGCAATAAACTACGATGACAATGTAGAAATGTCTAACTACGACGCTGTAGGAAACCTGTACGGGCTTGGAGGCATGTCTCCTGAAGCCGGTACGGGGTGGACTGAGTGAAGCACCCACACGCACATAAAATGGTTAGACACCACCCACAGGTACAAGACCGTACTATGATGGTAGATGGATTCCAAGACTTTGCATTCAAAGCGTTTCATCCTAAGTATGAAAAAGGGGCCGCTCCGCTAAGTAAGCGTAGAAACGGTATAGGGCCTGTAAAGAACGGAGATGGGGTATTCTTCGGTAATGCGCATTGCTGTGGCTATGAAGGGCCACATGTAGAACGCATGGGCTTAGGGTTCACAACGCAACCAATGATTGCGAACAGATTTGCTATTACTGGTCTTGCTCTACTAGGTAGTATTGCTTACGCTAGCGCAATATCATCTAACTTGAAGAGTACAGGAAAAAGCACCCTTAAATCAATGAAGCAGGTGTCTAGCCTAACGGCCATACGGTATGCGTTCACTGGATATATTGGGTATCACTTAATACAAGACCTTAGTCAATAGTGATTGGAGCCAAGTCTGGAGTTTCCACTTGACTTCCCATTGACTGTGCCTTCAACTTAAGAGCCAGATATTCTGCCTCTTGAGAGTGTTCAGGTACCATCTTGGTAAGTGTATCTTCTGTTCCGTCAATCTTCACTGTTAGTGTCACTAGTTTGCTTTCTTTTGCCATCGTTTTCACGTCCTTTTTTCTTTCGGAATTTAGGTAATTTCTGTTCTTCTTCAGTGGGTTCCCACGTCACAGTTCGGTCCTCGCCTTCTTCCTCATCCCATACCACTTTTCGTCTAGACCTATAAGTTTTCGATTGAAGTTCGGCATCGGGATTGTAAGTTTCATGGGCTCCACGGAGTCCCACGGCTTGTTCATTAGACCACATAACAGCGTGTTGCTGTAGAGCAGTCATGTCTTTGGGTCGCTTGTACCCGTGAGTTTCATTCCATGGATTACCCAAACATGGTAGATTTCCTGCCACATGTTGCCATTCACAACTCATACACTTCACTTTGATTAAGTGAGTCCAAGGTTGAGCATCACCTCTGAGGGAAGAGGCTTGGCTCTCAACGCCACCTACTTCGTGAAATTCACGAACATCAGTATTGCCGCAAGCAACGCAGAAGAAAGGTTTCTTTTCCGATTCATCTTCAAACAGTTGTCTACCTTCAAGGTCAATGACCCCGTTAGCAATATCCTTGCAAATAGGACACTCGATGTTCTTGTCCCATTCACTGTTTCGTATACGCTCATCGTGGGCCATCTATTTCACCATCCACTACTGAATTATTCATTTGCCAAGACATTACTTCCCACATTGCTTGTAATGCTAAGAAACCACATTGCTTGTAATTACCAAAGAAACGGAAGCCAGAAGCACCATCTCCACCTACGGCCATAACAAACTCTGTTGCTCCCACCTCTTTTAGTCGGGCTTGAAACTCGTCAATCACTGCCATAACTGTTTGATTACTCACTCTTCCTCACCTCCTACAAGGAAAGACTTAACGCTCTTTCTTAATGTCTGTACTGCCAAGTCTGTACCGTCAGGAGCAGGAATAACGTTTTTGTTTAGACCAGAAAAATCAAAGTACGACCAATCTTTCAAGAACTTACGAATCTTAGTAATGTTGTTAGGCATATCTTCTCCCCACTTGTTGGTGTTCTTTCTTAGGAAGTTGGCTGCCTTCTCCCTTTGTACAACCCAACACTTGTGACACATTACTTCTGGTTCACTAAGACGCTTGTATCTAATTACATACTCTGCATCTTCTTCTGGGTCGTCGCCCCTTTGTGATGCTTGAAACTCTTCACGGTCACGGAATACTTGTTCTTCGTATTCCTCATAGTCTGGGTACTCCAAAACATGCGACCTTGTAGCGCATTTACAATCAACACATTTTCCATAAGGAGAGTTCACTCCATCGAGTTTGACAACCTTCATGAATACACCGAGAACCCAAGTGGGACATAAAGAAAATGCTTGCACCAATAGAAAGCACTTTTACCAACCAACGTATCGCCCATACTATGGCAAAGGACGAAAGCGTACCCCCAGTGGTTCCACATGTACATACTGACCAGACAGGTGGAGCAGTTCTACCAATCCGTGGTGTGTCTAATCCAGACTCACCAACAGCACGATTAGAAACAACAGATACCGGTAGAAACGAGTTTTCATACGAAGGCCCATTCATGCCACTTGAAATAGTACTGGCCGCACCTGCACCAACATTACTTGATTACGTTAGAGTTGGTATAAATGAGTTATTGGCAACGGCTGCTCACTATGATGATGAAGATAGGAAATTACTTGCTCGTGAAGTAGAAAACGATGTTATGGCACATAGAGGCTTCTTACTCAAATCCGCATTTACCAATACAGCAGAAATATATGTAGGTAATAGATTTACAGGGCCTGTAAGGAAGACGGGCTCGACTGCGCACACATTGTACCAACCAAAGGGCAGCCTTCAAGCCCATACATTAGATAAATCTGCAAGAGTAGGTTTTGACTTTGGTTCAACAACACCATTCGGATTTGCGCTAGACCCCGGCGAATCAATCTTTATCGAAATCAACAGAGCAAGTAACATTTACCTTTACGCATCTACTGACCAAAAATTATATTGGATGGCAGTTTAGGCCGAGGTGAAGGTCAATGCCGTACACTGCGAAAGTATCATCTCCCGGTATCTCAGTCGATACAAACAATGATGGTACCATTAATGGAAGAATACATCGCATCAAGAATGCGGGCAACTTCAATACCTTCACTATCGCTAATGGTGTACTAACTGTAGAAGGGCCAACAGGAGGTTCTGCAATAGGCGGAACAGACACCCAAGTTCAGTTTAACGACGGCGGAAGTTCATTAGCAGGACACGCAGGTATGGTCTTTGACAAAACATTCGATACTAACGCAGGAAAACTAACCGTTGCCAATCTAGTAATTAGTGGCGACCTTACAGTAAGTGGAACTACTACAACAATAAACACAACCAATGTTAGTCTTGCAGATAACATCATTGTACTAAACAGTGATGCTACGGGTCCTGCAACTGCCGACGCAGGTATAGAAATAGAACGTGGCGATGATGCCAATGTACAATTCATGTGGGATGAGTCCGAAGACTCATGGGACTTTGATACATACAACTTAGCAAGCGTAGGAAGAGTATATGCTGCAGGTTCAAGCACACCAGTTTATTCCTTTACTTCTGATACCACCACTGGTATTGAACACGCAGCAACAAATGCTATGGGCCTAATGGTAAACGGTATACGCCGTGTTCACGTTGGCGTAAATGGTATGTCTATTGTAGGACTTGATGGTGCTACAGCCGCAGGAGCCGCAGGTACTAACCAAGCATTACTTGTTGATAACATCTCAATTGACGACCAAACCATTGCTACAACGGGTAGCAATAAGAATTTAATTCTACACCCGCATGGTAGTGGTGCAGTTGAGTTGGCAGGAGTTTCCTCTAATCAAACAGCACTATTTGCAACTGCATCAGCGCATAACGTAGTAGGTACAAGTGTTACACTTTCTGCAGGAAGTACAACCGCAGCCACCACAAACGATATCGCAGGTGGTTCCCTTACTCTCAAAGCAGGAGCAGGTAAAGGGACTGGCGCAGGTGGAAACATTGTATTTCAAACTGCTAACCAAGCAGTAGGTTCTGGCTCTAGTATAAATGCACACGCTACAGCATTAACTATTCAAGATGACCTATCAGCCCAGTTCACAGGAAACGTTTCTATCGCAGGTGGACTAACGGTAACAGGGACAACAACATCAGTAAATACAACTAACACTGCAGTAGCAGACCAACTCTTAGTAATCAATGACGGTGAAGCGCAAAACGGTGTAGACAATGGTAGCGGAGAATCTGGCCTTGAAGTAGATAGAGGAACAGATGGGGGTGGAAGCCCCAATGACCATGCTTTCTTTGTATTCAATGAAAGTGCTGATACTTGGCTAGCAAAATTAGGCACTGTAATGACAAATATTGGTGCAAGAGGATTATCTTTAGGTACTGCCGGCCAATTAGAAATCACTCAAGCAAGTGATGACATTATTTATGAGAGCACAGTATCGAATAAGAAACACATATTTCAAACTAACTTCGGCGGAAGTGCAGGACAAACATTCCTCACCGTAGGTGGAACCATTAAGGGAATCAATGTAGGAAACATGGACATTGTTTTTGAAAGCGACGACACAGTAATGACTAACAAAACTACTGACGGCGACATCATATTCTTAACTGCACCATTTACCGATGCTACTTGTGATACAGATACAAGTGCAGGAAGCGGTACAACGTTCGGCACTAACCCAAGAATAATTGAAATGGATTCAACTGATAAACTACGTCCGGGCATGGCAGTAACTGGCACAGGAGTATCAGGAACAATCGTAACAGTTAATTCAACTACGTTGTTTACCCTAAGCGCAGACGTGACAGCAACCAATACAAACACAACACTCACATTCACACCAAATGCTGCCAGTGCTAATTTGATGATTGATGGAAGTACTCAAAGAGTAGGTATAGGCACGGGTAGTCCTTCTGCTAACTTACATGTGTTCGGTGATATGCATCTATCTGCTTCGGAGGGTGCTTCACCGACAATTTTGATAGAAAACGATACCAATACTAATGGTGAAGCAGAATTAGTGTTCTATAGAAGTACAACGGCTGTCGCAGCATCTATGGATATAGGACATATCAAGTGGAAAGGAAGAGATGATGGAGGAAACATCCATTTGTATGGTTCTATATTTGTTGATATGTTAGATGAAACAGGAGGTACAGAAGACGGAAGAATGCTGTTTTATGCCGCCAGAGGGGGAACAGAGAGTGTAGAGTTTATGAGATTCGGTGGAACTGAATTTACTATTAATGAGAGTGGCGTAGACACTGATTTCCGTGTTGAAGCAAGCGGTGAGGCTAACGCCCTTTTCGTACAAGGCTCTGATGGATTCGTCGGTATAGGAACTAACGCACCTACCACTGACTTACATATTGTTGCAGCAGCCGACCCAACTATTACAATACAACAAGGCTCTGAGACTGGAAATCTTAAGATTAAAGGACTACAAGATTCACACGCACAAATCATAGCAGAAAATCAAACAGCGAGCGAAGAGGTTATACTAGACATAGATGCTAAAGCAGTTTCAGGGCAAAGCCAAGAAGTTCGCATCTTTAGAAACGCCAATACCGCTAGCGATGGCTACTTCAGCATAAAGCAACCGGGCGTCAATACTAATGCTTTCTTGTTCTACTCTGATAAAGACGGTACAGACCACGAAGCACAATTCAACGCCCCAATTAAAATCGGAGAGCGAGCGGCTGCAAAGAGCGATACCGCAGCGTATGGACAACTATGGGTGAAGACAGCAACACCAAACGAACTGTACTTCACAACTGACGCAGGTAATGATATTCAACTAACAAGCGGAACATCAATCGCCGGAGGAGGTGGTGGGGGCACCATAGGTATTGCTAATGGTGAATACTTAGGTGCCAATGCTAACGTAGCAGACAATGATTTCCTAAGAGTAGATGGCACACTTATCGAGGGCAGAAGTGCGGCGCAGACTTTGAGCGATATTGGCGCAGTAGATGCGGCAGGTGCCGTTACAGCAATTCAATCAGCGTCTTCAATAACATTAGCCCAAGATGCTCCATTTTTGGCAACAAGAAGCGTAGTTGCCGACCTTGCCACTAGTTCCCACCAATGTCCCATCCCCAACACAACTACATTTGAACTACAACCAATCGCTAGAGGGCATGTACTTATTGCAGATGGTAGTGTCACCGTTATTGGATTACCAGACCCTAGTTTCAATCTAGCCGGAGATACTTATGTTATTATCAATTCTACTGGCCTTCCTATAACAATTGACAGAAGCGGTTCCGTTGCTGGTTACACACATGCTGTTGCTCAAACCTTGAACGGCGGTACAGCGAATGGAACATTAGCATCCCATGAGGCCGTTACTTTGGTTTGCATAACTCCCGACACTTGGTATGGTATAGGATTGTGATACCATGTGGGGAATGACAGCCATGACAAAAGGCACTGCCATGAAGGATAAGAAGAAGCGGGCGGCGGCGGCCCCAAGCACAGGAACGTACCCTGACGAGTTCGTGGTCAACGGCTTTACCTCTAAGTTAGGAGTAGGTTCGGGCGATGTGCAAAGTCGTTCGGCTCCTAGCCCTAATTTACACGCCAGCCTGTATTATCGAGATGGAGTCACATCCAACGGGCAATTCTTGCAAATTACAAATGCCGCAGGTACCAACGCCAACTCGCAAGGGGTGACAGCCTTCACAATCGCAGATTACGTTGCTACCGCTTTACGAGGAGAAACGCCTGTGACTTTAGGCGGCGGTGCACTGAACGCTCCGGCACAGCCCGGTGTGATATACGTTCCCAACGTAGTCAACCAAGGTATTGGAGTAACAATGTTTTTCCATACAACTGCTGTTGATGCCAATATTCCTTCTTTTAATGGGGGTACTGCAACTGTCAGTGCAGTAGTCAATACTGCAAGCCTTACTGTGTCCGGAACATTAAGCGACTCTATGAGTAGCAACCCTCCGGTGCAAGATAATTATTTGGTTGTTACTATTGATACCACCGGCATTACATCCCAAACAGAAATCATACTTGAGTTCAGAATACAAGGGAATGGTAAACAACCCGGAGCACAAACTACTAAGCAAGCAAGCGCATCAGACATTAACAGCGGTTCAGCATTGAAAGTAGGTTCTTGCTACGTGAAGATAGTATTCCCCTGATTGAATAACATTATGTTCTACATTAGCGTGGCCTAGAGTATGGGATTCAAGGAAGTTAAGACTGGCTACCGAGGTTCAAAGTCTCAAGACACAGTAGATTTATCCCCTGTATGCGCCACAGCATGGTTTGACTGGAAAGACGGTAATGAAGAAGCAGAAGACCGTTCCTGCTTATTTGTAAGCATAGAAGAAGGGATGCTAGTTGTTGGCGGTAAAGAACCAATAGGTGTGACTGTAAAGGATTCTTCTGCATTCTATCCGGGGGCACAAAAAGTAGCACTTAACGGAGTTGTAATGGTGAAAAGTGATGTGTCATCGGAACAGTTGTCGGTCAGCACGTCTTCAGGGAAGAAACTATTCGTATCTCAATTGACTGGAAAATTAGAAAGCAAACGTAAGTTTGGTTCAAAGAAACAGGGTTTTCTAGTTCTTGGATACCGAGAGTCCCCCGGCTCAGTGAAAGTGAAGGTGATTTTGTAATGGCGATAATTGGAACAGTTATACTAGAAAATGGATTAGAAATTGAAGACGCATACCTAAAGGTAATCAAGGCGGACATAAGGTATGTCGAGCAATACAGAGAATGGTATATGGCGTACACTGTTGCAGTCTATGCTAACAAATTAGCAAGAAGGCAAAAGAAAGAACCCGTGTCTTGCGAGAACTACATGATGAAAGTAGACCTAAGTAGGGGCGACAACAAAAAGAACATCATAGAAACCTGTTACGCTAATTACTACGAACAGAAGCCAGAAAATAACTTTGAAGCAGTTTGAGATTTGTTTATGACCCACTTGTAAGAAGGGTAGTTCATGGCAAACGCTATTGATGGAACCCAGAGTCAGACTAGGACCGCAGAAGAAGTGAACATTGACATTGTAAAACAAATGGCCAATCTAGTTGCTTCATCACTTGGTCCAAGGGGCCGTGATAAAATGCTTGTCGATAACACAGGCGGTGCCACATTCACTAACGACGGTGCAACAATCCTAAGAGAGACAAAATTTGAACACCCTACTACAAAGATTATTGTTGGCCTAGCAAAGACAATCGAAAGTGAAGCGTACGATGGTACAACAAGTGGCATTCTATTAGCAGGCGAATTATGCCGTCAAGCGGAGATGCTAATGAAAGAGGGAGTACATGTTGCTCAGATTGAAGACGGATTTGAAATCGGAAGGAAGGCAGCCCTTGAACATCTAATTACATTAGGACTCAAAGACTTCACACTTGAACAGATTGCGGGTACCGCAATGACGGGAAAGCAAGCAGGTATGTCAAAGGAGCATCTAACTAAGATGTGCATCAATGCGGCAACCAAAACAAAGCCCTCGGAAGTAAATATGGTTATTCGCCCCGGCTCGTCTATTACAGATTCTTATGACCTTGAAGACGGTATTATCATTGACAAACAAAAGATGAACCACGGCATGGTTGAACATATTGTTGATGCGCATATCGCTTTGTTTGATTGCGACCTAATTATTCCTAAGTTCACCGAGGGAGTCAATGTAAACTTTCAAACTGGAGCAGACGCAGATGCATACTCGCAGAAGCGTAAGGCCGATATTCTATCAATAGGGGCGCATCTCAAGGATATGGGAGTCAGCGTCGTGGTCGGAGGCAGGGATATTGACCCAGTACTCTCCGAGTACTTTGCTCGTAATGACATGATGGCCATCCGAAGATGCAATGCAAGTCTATTGGAATTGATTGCAGAAGCAACAGGCGGAATGATTGTTTCAAGTATTGGCGACTTGGCTAAAGAAGACCTAGGACACTGCGGGGAAATCTATGAACATAGTCTACCATCATGGGATAAGCCAGTACTGCATATTGCAAAACTACACGAGAACCAACAAAGACATTCAGTATTATGCACAGGCCCAAGTCAAGAAGCGGCTGACGAAGTTGCCCGTGCTCTTGATGATGCCATAGGAGTAACATGGTTGGCTCATACATCATCGGATGTAGTTACAGGAGGCGGTGCACCGCAAGTAAGTATGGCACTATATGTTCAGCAAGTAGCAAACACCATTGAAGGTCTTGAGCAATTAGCAGTTGAAGCGTACTCTAAGGCACTAGAAATCATTCCTCTAACACTAGCGAAAAATTGTGGACATAACCCAAGACTATCGGTTATCAACCTCAAAGCATCACATGGCCAAGGAAACACCGATGCTTTCTTGAACGTCGCTAATGGTGGAGTGATTACTGGGAACCCATACGAGGTCATCGAACCAATGGGCGTAATCGAAGTAGGACTAAAAGCAGCAACAACTGCAGCAATACAAATTCTAAGGATTGATAATATCATTCAAGCAAGGGACCCGAACCAATTCGGAGCGTGAAACAATGACAGAACAAACACCAGCAGAACAAGAAAATAAAGAGAGTGGACTACCAGATGGACTTGTAAATGGGCTAACCCATTTACATGAAACAGGACTTAGATTCCTAACCATCGTGGTTCAACCAAATGGAGAATTGACAATGCATACCGCCAATGGCTCCAACCGTATTGAGATAACGGGGCTATTGGAGGTGGCCAGAGATGCCATTCGGTCCTGATAGCCCAATTGGATTTACGGGCAACCCACTATTGGGTGCAATGATGGGTTCAGAGGAAAACGTATCACCAGAAATGGAAGAGTATAGAGAAAAGCAACGTGAGCGAGAGTTGCACCTATTGGGTACAATGTTATTCCAAGCGTTAATGCTTGCTTTGTCTATCTTACTATATGTTGAATGGACATGGAGTCATTTCAATAGTGCATATGAGTCAGCAGTATTCTATGGCTTTGCAGGATTCTCGGTTCAAGCAGGTTTCTATTTCATTTACCGTGCTATGTTTGAAGACAGTGCTAGCCACCGTAGACAACTAAAGAAGATGAGAAGCGGTAATAGACGCAAGATGGCAGGGATGAAATTCCAAGTAGAGAAGAGTCAGCAGGAAATGATGCTTAAGCAACAAATGATTCAGTTTGAAATGATGCTTCAAAACTCTATGGCTGACGGTGTTATTGACAATCAAGAAGATGCTATGCTTCAAAATCAAATGGCTAATATCCAATCGCTAATCAGCACAATGAAGCAACCCCAACAAGTACAACAGCAGGTGAGTCTAGACCCAAAAGCAATGGGTCTAGACCGTCAGCGAATCATGGGAATACCAGTAGGCCCAAGCCTAGTACCACAATACAATATGCAACCAGTGGCTTCGGCACCAGTCATTCCACAGGAATCAATATCTACAGTGCCCTCACAACAGCAAAACACTCAGAGCAACCTAGTACCAAGCGGAGCAAACAACATACTCCACTCGGAATAAGATGCGAAGGGCTTACATCAAAAGGAGCACAGTGTAAAAGAAACGTCATCGGTACTACATTATGTTGGCAACATCGAGGTTAAATTATGGTCAAAATTTTCAAGGATATCAAAGACGACCAACAGGAAGGACTGATGGAAACAATCTTCGTCGGCCAAACATGGCAGTTTAGATATCTAAAAATTAAAGCAACTATTTGGGGTGTTGTGGCGACATTAACAGGGATGGCTACAACCGCAGTAATAGACTACGCTATTTACAGCAATACAAATTACGGAGGAATCCTTTCTTGGATATTGGGGTGATAATATGGGCTCCACCGAGATTGTGTTTGCACACACCGTACTTGCACTAATAGATAAGGTAAAAGAATACATTAGGTATGACATAGGCGTTTATGGCGCATCTATGACTGGGAAGACCACGCTAGACAAGCAACTCACTACTCCGGGCTTAATCAGACCGCTAGGTGAAAACCAACGCACCCACCATAAAATAAAAGCATTATCATCATCACACCGAATGCCAAATTCAAGCGCAAAGAGATTAGTAAGTAAGGGACGCAAAAAGACTGTCATTAGTAGGGATATAGGAGGCCACGAAGAGTATCAATATATGTGGCTAAAAGATATGTATCAAAGAAAAATAAAAGCAGTAGTAGTGGTTATAGACCATAGACACTTACTAGACGAAGACAACACAGATAATCAAGTTGCTCTAGGATATTTGGTAGAAGCACTGGCATCAAAGAAGCCACCCAAGTCATTAGGTATGTGGACAAGATTCAAGAGAAGAAACTACAGACCAGACAAAATCATTATTCTAGCGAACAAAGCAGATGAGTGGCTTCAAACAGACAAAGATTGGGATATGTGGGAACACGGGCTAATCGCCAACCACCCTATCTTTGATGTATTCAGAGAGCATTTGTTCTTACTCCAAGAGATGAGTATTCCAGTTCACATTGATGCAGTATCAGCGATACGCAATTTCAATGTACAAGAAACCTTGATGAAGGCAATGGGGGTAACAGAATGAACTATAGAGAACAAAGACTGCTAGAACTAATGAATAACACACCACAACAAAAAACCGAAGGTAACTTCGATGCGGTAGTACCCGTTGTCGAATTTTCTTTCAGTGACCACCCAGACCCAGACAAGGCAAGAAAGAAAAATATTAAGAATGCTATCAAGGCATTGAAGCCGATGAAACGATGGTACACCCTACCGGGTACAGGACTGTTCAGTACAGGACTTAGATACCGATATACGCTACCTCATCAATGTGCAGTGGATGGTTCAGACTGCAGGCATCAAGACTATGGAGACTTATGGGAAGAGTACATGACAGATGGTAAAGGAAACATTACTCCGTTCAGACCATGGACAGGAGTATTGTATGGTCGTGGAACACAACTTCCTTCTACACTATGCCCTCAACATTTGCAATTGTATCATTTACTGGTTCAATGGATTCAACAAGAAGAACATGAGCACGATAAAGGATTCTTTAAGCGAATGAAAAAGCGTGGAGTTGCATTTGTACCAGTAGTGAAAAAGAAAAGTACAGTATCACAACACCCGCTTCTTGCTAAGTGGGAGCCAGTATTTAATGAAGCAATTAAAGACGGAATTCAAGTGACACACTACAAGAATGCTGAAACAGGAGAAAACGATTTAACCATGCTAATTTTCGACAATAGGCTGCTAAAGGTCAAGAGAGCCCGAGGCACAACACTTGAAACTGATTACGTAGTCGGACCACCTGAGTCGGAACAACCGGAGGCGGAACTAAATGAGTAATTGGGGCAATTCACTACAACCATCAGGTACAGGAAACGGAAACAATATGCAGAATATGTTTGAAAGTGCAATGGAAGTTGGACAACAAACAGGACTAAATCAGCAAATTGCAGGACAAGCAATGAATATGGTTACAGGTCCGCTAGGAAATGAAGACCAGTTAGGTAAAATCTATCACCTATTCGCAACCCATCCTAATGAAGTCAGTACTTTCTTCCTTCATCACCTAAATGAAAAGAATCAACCTACGCTATTAGCGGGGCTTGCACAACTTATCTCCGCCATCGTCCGCAAAGAAATCTACACATTTTTCAATGGTGAGGCATTTACCGGAGACTATGTTAATGCGGAGAAGGCTGCAGAACTAGGATATTCTACCATCACTGACGAGAACATTGACATGATTATCTCTAACATGGTACCATTGCAGCAAATTGCGTCAGAAGTTCAACAAGCAGACGCTCAAGCAATGCAAATTGTCCAACAGGCTAAGTTCCAAGCATTATCGGTTGAGCAGCAACAGCAGCATCAACAACAGCAGTGGCAAGCACAACAACAGCAGCAACAGTGGCAACAACAGCAGCAAACAATGATGCCTCCTCAACGCCCAAGTCTATTCAAGAACATTTTGAAACTAGGAATGGTTACAGGAGCAGGTGCCGTAGGCGGTGCAGGTGCTCAAGGTGTTGCAACAAACTTACTAATCGAGCAACCAAATCAATACAATCAACAAATGTATAATCAGCAAGTACAGGGACAACAACCCGTGCAACAATCCTATAACGTAGGAACTGGTCAGCCGTATTAGGGTGGCTAAAGTATGGGTGAGAAATTTCCGCCACAGGGACTCTCAATAAACCAACATCCTGTATTTAATTTGTCGAATTACCAACAGAAATGGCAAGCGTCATTAACTGAGCGTACAGTAGTTCAACGTAATATTGCTTCACTTGCAGAAGGCTTCTTCATTAACCACAGTACCAAGATTGCTCTACTACAAGCGCACTTCTCTGGAGTCAATCTCTTCAACGGTATAGCGAAAAGTTGTGTAGAAGCATTCCCAGTGCAAGTAGGCGACCCAACATTTAGAAAGGCAGTAATGAATTTATTGAATAAAACTTCTAAGTCAGGGGATGGCGGAAAAAGAATACCGCAGATAACTGAGAAAGAAGCGACAGAAATGATGACTACAATCATCGAGTACGGTAAGCAATATACACAACTCCACGCAGAACGTGCTAATGTGGTGAAGTTTAATTTGTTATCACTAATGTCTGGGGACATTCCTGTTATCGGCCAATTGGACTCCTTGTCTTACAGTGTTAAGCATGTAGGGTTAAATCCCGGGGCACTAAAGAATCCTTTAGACCTAGGCGCACAATCCGATAACCCTTCTGATTGGCTAAGGGACTTATCATATGTTCACACATACCCAAGAGCAATTGCTTGGAATGGTAAGGTTGGAATTAGACACAAAGATTGGTGGAGCCCCGCCATGGCCTACAAAGCAAAAGAAGGTAAATACCCAACAGGTGAAAGTGCATCACAAATAGCAAATGTAATCCGTAACTACCCCGGAGGTAAATTCTTCAAGCAGTTTGGCCCTAAAGATGCAATGGAATGGAAATTAGGTACAGATAAAAAGTCCCTAAACAAATTAGACGCTAACCTATGGTCGCTAACAGGAACAGTACCAGATAGTACAGGTGGAAGGATTATACCTACAGCACCAGTAACACTACAACAATTAGAATCTAACAACAATAATTACGAAGGAGTCTACTTACAACCCATGCTATTCTTTTACGCTAAAGCATACGGAAGAACATCTAACCCTATTGAGTTCTGGAAAACAAATGCAAAGTTCAGAATACAAGGGTTCCAAGAGGGCAACATGGGTATAGCGTATTTAGTCCCTGTAAACCCCATTACTGGCGGAGCAACTGCTCCGGGCATTCCTATTGCCAAGAAGAAAGGAAGTGCTTCTGACGCTATGCTACTGGCCAAGAAGTACTATCCTCATGTAATGGGCATAGAAGATGGTAATAACCCAATGTTGCATCCAGAGTTATTGAAATCATTCGGCAACATAGGACAGACTAAATTCCACGACAGTTGGAAAACGGCACCTAAGAACTACAAAGCATCACAAAGGTATGCAGTATTATTGTATTCCGTGTGGACTTGGCCACATGAGCATCTAATGTCTATGGATGATAACTGGAAGGCATTTGATTCAGACTACGCAGCCGCAATCAAAAACTCAAGGGGTATACAAGATGCTCAGAATAAAACACTGTCTCACTTCCTTAAGCCCAATAATGGCTCAATAGCAATAGATAAGGCATACTCTGTACAAGGCAAGACTAAAGAAAATCAACTTCTTTACGGTCGACCATCAGTTCCTAATGGTACGCATCAAACAGATATCATGGAAGTGTATGTTCTAGACGAGTCTATAGAGTCGGGCATAATGAACGCAAACAAAGCAATTCAACAACACTACCTAAAAGCCTGCCAACAGTGGGAGAAAAGTGGAGGGTCTGAGGAATCTAGCAAACAATGGAGCAAGGAATTAATTGTTACCAAGTGCGCATTCGGTATTCTAAACAGTGCTCTTTGGCTCCGTAAAGGCGGATTCAAGTCTATGGAGAACTCAATGGGCCTAAAGAATACTATGGAAACATACGGAGTACCATCATACTTCCCAGAAAATATCTGCCAAGAGGCTATCTCAATTATCTCCCCTCACTTTAGCCCTGCTTCACCAAAACTCGCCATGAAGGTTCCAATTAATGACCTAAGCGATGTTGAGACAGTTATGCAATTATTCTTCCAACAATACGGTAGTATGCCTGAACTAGTAGTTCCTGATTCTCAAGATGTTGTGGTTGCCACAAAGGAAAACTACGTTTGGTGGCCTTTGACTCTCAATAACAAGAATCCGTCAGGTGCAACCCTGCAGAATAATCTAACCGAAGTAACTGGTTCTCGTACCAACAAGAACCCATTTGCTCTATTGAATGCGTCAGATGTTAGACCATTCTTCCCGTACTATGAGTACAGCCCAGACTTGAAAATAGCAGGACGTGAAGGCAATATTTTGGAAGTAAACAATATATGGGCCACGAGAGTGGTACGAAGAATACCGTATCAGGCAAGAGGTATGTCAAGAAGGTTCTATGGTAAAAGGAATAGCCCATCAACTTCAGTATCTATGCAATCAGTAGACTCTATTACAGTACAATCACAACCGCCTACAGCCGAAGACTTTGAAACTGTGAAGACCGTGGCTATGGGTACCGGGGGCATTGCCGTCGCAGTAGCCATGATGCTAATAGGAAGAAAATGGGGAATATAGAATGAACGCAGCAAGTCGAAATCAAGCAAGAGCAGTGATGAAAGCAATAGGTTCATCGCCTAATGGTTCGATGAAGCCGTATCATCCAACTCTAGGGAAAGCATTCTCGGCACAAGCGGACAGACTAGGAAACTTAGGTCATTGCAATTGCTCAGTACCAACTTGCCCTTCGTGTAAATCAAAAGGGCTAGGAAATATTGTAGACGAATTCTATACTGACGGTACAACTGCCCCAATGGTACCGCAATCAGGAGGAAGCATGTTTTACCCTGCCCCTCAACCTAATGATAAGTACAACACCATTGACTACTCCAATATTACCAAAGCAGATTTAGGACTAGGTTTTATTCCCTCATTGCAATCAATCAATGGGCCTGCCGCTATTGGACTAGGCCTAATATTCGTGGGAGCAGGATTCCCCGGTTACAAATTCTTCGTAAGACAAGCAAGAAAGGTTATTGACAAACCAGAAAAGTATGTCAGAAACACCGCAATGATTTCAGGACTTGCTATCTTAGTTGGCATGGGACAAGCACAGGGATGATTAAGATGGTTACACCACAGCAAAGAGGACAAGTAGTCGTTAAATCAATTGGCGACATTAACAGAGAATCAACAGTGAGAGCAAGACCGATGGGCAGTAGATTCGCTCAAGCAGCAGGAGCCGCACAGGGAATTGCAGGTATCGCAGACACTGCTAAGAATGTACTAAGTATTGGTGGCAAAGGATTGTCTGGCTACAAATCATTTGCTGGAAGCAGATTAAACTGGCTAGCAATTGGTCTAATGTACGGTATGCCTTCGACAAGAAGATTTGCCGTGCCTCAGAAGTCTATGTCAATGGTTGCAAATATCCCAAATTATCTATTCACGGGACACGTATTAGGAAGTTCATTGATATACGGGCTTGACATTATCAGGGGGAAGAACTGATGAAAAGAATGTCCCCAGTAGGTAGCCATCACAGGGCTCAAGGTCGTAGAGAACCTACAGACGCTCAGAAGACAGCACGTATTGCTATGATTAGAAATCGTCAGCGTATGGCAAGACTAGGGGCCGCATGGCCTAACGCACCGGGAATTGATGACGGGGACATTAGCAATGACTTGGCATATGATGCACAAGGAAATGATACATGGCAAAGACCTGAACCGAATCCTAACTATGATAGCCAGTTTAACCCTGCTATCAAAGACTTAGAGCGTCTTGCCATCAAAGAAGAAAAACTTGAAGAGGAACTAAAGGCTTTGAACGCAACAATCGCTGCAAAGGAAGTCAGTAATGACTTATCCCTACAAGACCCAGATGTTATGGAAGCAAGAAGTATTTACAAAGACTTGGACAAAACCCGACAGCAACTTAGTACCGTCGGAAATAGAACATCATCTGGAATCAGAGAAGTCAAGCGTGGAGGATGGACAACTGGCAGCATTGGCGCAGGTACAGGTATTGGTTTGACCCTCTTAGCATTGTATATTTACAGAACTGTACCAAGACGAGGTGGCGGTGCCCGTTACATTGGAACCAAGGACAGATTGTCTATTTTTGGTAATTTCTAGGTAATCATTATAGTCGAACTTAACGGAGGGTAGAATATGGTACGAGCAATTGATATCAAATACTACGTAGACGAACCTTTGAATGAAATCAAAGGAATTGGAAACAAGAAACTCAAGCGAGGCCAAATCCAACAAAAGGTGTGGGCTCATATTGGTAAGATGAATCTCCAAGGCGTGCAGGGCGACACAGCCAAGTACAAGACAAAGGCAGGTAAGAAAGGTACCGCAAAAGGCGGACAAGTTATCTTTGTTGGTGACGACCCAATTCTAAAGGCAGTATGTGCAAACAAAAAGAAAATCGCAATGTTTGAACTTGCACGATACATGGAAAAGTATCTTGAGCGTGCGGACTAAGTGATTAATTATGGCAAGAGTAGATTCAGGGCCGAGTATTCTTAGAGTCCAGAAGTTTACTTACAATCATGCAGTCCAAGGAAACATTGACCCTAGTTCAGCACTTATACTGGGTTCATTGCCTGATAATGCAGTAGTTATAGGCACCCACATAGACACCACAGTTGTTTCTGGTACATCTGGAGGGCCAATCTCTATTACACTGAAAATAGGTGGTACATCAATAGTCGTAAGTAGCAGCGGTAGCCCATTCCATTCTACAGGAGTAGCATTTGAGAGTGACCTTGTCAAATTAGACGGTATTCAAAATGTCACATTAAACAACGGAAGTGGGTCAAATACCGTTAATCAAGGAATACACGACATATTTATTCAGTATTACCAAGGCGCATAATTGATATAATACTCATACAGTACAACAACTGCCGGCGAACCTAAGTCGGGTAACAGGAGTCTAATGCTTAGGAGTAGTCGGCAAGGGTGTTCTTGGCAAATTTTCACCTTCTCACCTCCGAGGAATTGTCTGGCGATTTTCCTCCTCCTGTTATCCACCTAATCATTAAGACCTACCTACACTGACGACTATTTGGCCTTGTAGTGTAGTTTGGATATCACTTCGGCTTGCGGAGCCGATAACCGGGGTTCAAATCCCCGCAGGGCCGCCATCATACAGTAACCAATAGGATTACTGCGTTGCCTACCATGCCTATTGCAAGTAACCATTGAGTTATCTTCCAACGGTGGTCTACCTTCTCGCTGACCTTCTCAAGTGATTCATTTGTATTATCAATCAATTCGACCACTACATCTTTGAGGTCTTTGGAGAACCCTTTGACAATTTTTTGAGTGTCCTCAATCGTTTTTTCTTGTAGCAAATTTACGTTTGCTACTATTTCATCTATTTTCTTGTTAGTTTTCTTAGATAGGTCTACCTCAAACTTCATTGCTGAACTACTTGTCACTCCGGTCTTAAGACCAGACACGAACCCACCTACAACATCATTCACTGCTTTCTTCATTCCTATACCACCAGTATGTGTTTAGTGTACTATTCTCATTATAGTCAGTTGAGTTATTCATCATTCATCCCTCGCAATTCTAGTTCCCATACTTCCATATGTAGGAACTCGTGACAGTTAGGGCATTCTTCTAAGTCGGCCTTCACAAAACAATGGCAGTGCGGACACATTACTTCTTTCATTCCTTAACCTCCAATCCTACTCTTTCTAGTTCTTCTCTAACAATGTTGCGTATATCAGTGTATATGGTATTCATCAACAGCATAGCAAGTAATTTAGCATCTGTTTCCTTCATTTCTTGTCCTCCTTGAAAATATGATTGGCAACAAACAAAATAATACCTAGACCAAAGAAGAAGTACCAGAATTCGTCAGTGCTCATTCTTCACCATCTCCGAACATTTTTTCCGCTTTACCGTAAAGACTCTCTTCAAATTTGATGTTTTCTTTCTCTTTCTTTGTACGCTTGAAAAATCTAAACCACTTCATTGTTCGTCACTCCACTGCATGTCTTTGGGGAAGAATCGGAACATATGGTCGCCGTTCAGTTCCCCATCCATAACGCTGTGTTCAACGATTCTTTTTACCTGTTGCGGGTACCAAGTTCCGCCAGACCTTGTTGTTAATCCTCTGTTGTTGAGGTAGGTAGCCACACCACTGTATGAATTAACCCTACTATACTCCCTAAGTATTTCAATAACAATTTCCAACTCCTGTTGGTAGTAATACAACTTGCCCTTCTCGCCTTCGCTTGCTCCCTTCTTAGAAGCATAGAGGCCATAGGGCGCACGCCCAACCCATTCATGTTCCTGTTCTCTTAGGCGTTCCATGGCCGTTGTGACTTTGATTTTGACTTGCTTTCTTTCCATATCATCCATCATAGATTTCATACGGAACATCATCTCTTGAGTAGGGTCTTCCATGTCAAGGTCAGGCATAGTAACAAAGTGTGCGTTGATACCTAATGGGCCACGTATGTTCTCTTCCACGAAGTTGATAGCATCTACTAGATTACGGGATAGACGGCTAGGGTCATAGAATATAATGTCCTTGATACCTTCTTGTTCCATGTAGGCAAGTACCGCCTTGAAGATAGGTCTATCCATTGTTCCACCGCTTACGCCAAAATCACACCAGACCGTAGGATAGTCGATTGCCTTGTCTAATTCCTTTTTCGGAATAGGGTGGTTTTCCCAAAAGCCTGTATCAGCAAAATTAGGGCCGATTAGTTTTATACCCTCGGTTTCGCAAAGCCTAGTTATGCCAAATACCTGTGTGTCCAATCCTTCTTCTTGCTTCTTTGTAGATACTCTTCCATAGGCTACTGCCCTATCTGGCCACTCTTTTACCATATCTAATGCTTAACACAAGTCGATTATAAACAAAGGGGTGTTTGTGTTAAGCCCTTTAGGGGTGAAATACCCTGCTACTGACTAAGGGACTCGCATAAACTACCCCTGCAGGCCGTTGTTTCGATTAGGGGGTATGATAGGACCCAAACCCCTACAACGGGGTGTAGAGGCCACATATGGCATGTTTTCCTATTTTACCCCTCTAAGTAGGGGGTATAAGGGGTAAATACCCCAAAAACTGGCGATTGTCCCTTAATCAGCAAGTGGGGATGTCCGAACAGGGGCATTTGGACCAAAGGAGAGTTTCAAGATTTTTTTGTTAGGCTCCGTTTCGCAAAACTAGGTATAGGAAACCTACGTTTTCTACTAAAGGGTATGTTTTCGCAAAAGGGGGTTAGGAGAAACACTATAAACCGGTCACAACTGTATAAGGGACATGGCGTCAGAAGAAAACACCACTATTGTAGAATTTGAAGGAAGACTGGAAGATTGCGTTCTTTTGGTCAAGCACCCACTGAACGAAACTATCCATCCTTGGTATGCTCACGGCAAATTCAAGGAATGGGTTGATAACTATGGAGAAGCCCCGTTATGTGGGGAAGATGGTCAAGTCATTGGCCACACTTCTTCATTGGTTCGCTATGTGTCGAATGTATTTGAAAATCTACTATGGCATGAAGGCGACTGTCTACTAATGGGCGTTGCAGACGTGAACTATTATTCGGGACTGGCACCAATAGAATTATTCAATACAATACCAACAGGAGAGGACTTAGCATGAAACCAGTAGTACCAAGAGGAACAAGACACATAAAAACACTAACGAAGATAATCAACTACCTTGACGAAAAAGGGCCTAGGAATACTAGGCAAATACTTGAACATATCAACACTACAACAAGATACGGTTCGACTCCTTCGGAAGTAGGAAACCTCTTAGCGAAGTATCACTATTTCGTAAAAATAGACTCGGACACCGTGCATTCTGCACTATCTGGCTCGTATAATGTATGCGTATGGGGGTTAAACGGTTGACTTGTGAATGCGAAGAACCAGTGCCTAGACACTCAGGCTGCCATCCGACTTCCTGCACTCGCTGTGACGAGGTGATTGAATGATTAGAGTAGAAGGTTCAGCAGACGGTAAGAATTGGGTGCTATTTGCAAACACTCACAATCTTTTAGATGCACGAAAGTCGGCATCAAAGTGCATACTATACACCAAACATACTCAAGTAAGAATTACGGGGGCTTTACAATGAGTGGCCTAGTTTGTCCTAACTGCGGTAAGCGTGGATTTGGTATTATCAAGAGTAGGAAAAAGAATACTACCGACACCAAGAGGCGACAATCTGCTTTATTTGGTTGTACTTATTGTTCATATACGGAGGTAATCTAATGTTAAGTAATTATCCTGACGGTATGGACTGGGGTGCGTTTGACGACCACACTGACCCTGTAATGGAATGCTGTGAACGTAGAGCATCTAGTTGCGAATGTAATGAATGCCCTAACTGTGGTCGGTTCTTTAACGACGACCATGAATGGGAAGAAGTACCTAACTCAGACGACATAGTATGTGCTTCATGCTATGAAGAATTGGAGGAAGATGAATGATATCCAGTGCCTTTGAATCACTAATGCCAAGATGGTTCAAAGCACTTTACGGTTTTAGGAGGAAGCCAAATGACAACAAAACAAAAACAAAAGAAATGCTCAAAGTGCAAAGAAAATAAGCCTGCGAATGAATTTGGTTTGAACCAACACGCTACTGATGGTTATCAGTCATGGTGTAAGCCTTGTGATGCTGCGCATAAGCGTGAGAAGCGTTTCAATGCGCCTATGAAGGCTCAACATGAGTACCAGAAACAATTGCGTAAGAATGAGCGTCACCGTAAATTTGCAGAAGAGAAAGGCCTCACCAAAGAGTGCCGTATCTGTAAAGAAATACTGGTCGCTAACAAAGAAAACTTCTACACCGGCAACGGTAAACTAGGCTTCGGTTCATACTGTAAAGTATGCGATAAGAAGAAGCGACAGGAACGCCGGAACAAAAGAAAGGCCCCAACTGACCCTGCCAAAGATTGGGAAATACGACAGGAACGCCGTCAAAGGAGGGCTTCACAATGAGTTGCGATTGTGCGGATATAATGATAAGACACCTATTCGAGCCAAGGCGATTACTTTTGGAGTGTGACGACTGTGGCTATCACGATATTGTGTTCATACATGCGGAGGATTCACAATGACCCCAATTGAAGAAGCGTGGAATAAATTGTACAAAGAAGAGTTAGACTTGTACGATGAGCATGAGGGCGCACACTTTGAGTGCACCACATGTGAAGAGATATTCCCTAATTGCACGCCATTGTTTATTCCCTTACTATTAGGAATAGAATGCCTTGTTTGCTTTGAGAAAAGAATGGAGGCTTCACAATGAGCAGATGGATGGTTAGAGTCTGGTTCAATGGCTATGACGATGAACACTTCATTGATGAAATGCCTACTCAAGAGTACCTTTTTGAAACAAAAGAAGACGCCCTCGCCTTCAAGAAAGCCTTCAATGAGAAGTTTTGGAATCATGGCGGTTGGGAACCTTACATGGTAGATGGCCATCGCTACGGTTCCAATTACGTTGCAGGTTCTCCTGCTGAGGGACCTTACGAGGAAATACTACCAGAAACATTCTCGGTTGAGGAGGCTTTAGCGGAGTCTTACGGAGAAGCCGAACGTTGGGAAATGGAGGAGGAAGAGTAATGAAGAAAATAGAAGGCGTGGTAATTTACTACGACGACGGTTCCCGTGAGCGATTATCGGCTCAACAAATCATGGAACGCTTCTTCGGGGGCTTCGTCCAAGACCCATCGCAGAACACCAGTGGTGTTTCAATTTCTCACGTGCCAACTGAACCGATGGTCACTGAAACAGAAAAACAGGTAGCAAACGTAGATTTCGTAAAAGAAACAGAAACCGTTTACGAAAATAAGCCCTCTGTTATCGAACCAGAGAAGAACATTCAACCAAAACCCAAGATGACAAAGAAGGATGCTAACGATAAAGAGTATCGTGCCGCAACCATGACAAGGTTCCCGTTTGGCGGACCAGAATTGAAGGGCAAGTCCCTTCTTGAGTGTGTTCTATGGGATAGGAAGTTTATGGAAAGAGTCGCCCAAAATAAGAAAGGTAAGAACGCTGACATTGCAAGGAAGATTTCTTTGGTGTTAGCAAACAACCCGCCAACGGAGGATGACAACTAACCTTAAATGGGTTTTTGGAAAACAGGGGCAATCCCTATAATCCACATGAAATAAGGAGGAAAATATATGAAAACAAAATGGCTATTGCTACAACTAGACTGGAAGAACACGGATAAAGACCTTGACCTGCACAACATCAAGGGAAGTATCAGGAAAGAGTTTGACGATAAAGACAAACTGAAAGCCTACGTGGACTTCATCAAGGATGCTCGTAAAATGGGCGAGATTCCTATGAACATCGGTTTTACTGTTGTTAAGCAAGAGGTCGAGGACAATGACGAATGAGGCTGCATGGGCATTAGAAAGAATGCCAGATGACTCCGCATGGGCAAAGAATGAGTTAAGTCAATCCAAAATGAAGGATGGACTGAACTGTATGTACAAGTTTTTGCTTGAGCGTATTGATAAAACTAAGAATCGAAAGCGTAAGGGAGCAGCATTGCCTATGGGTAGTGCTTTCCATGGTGCTGTAGAAGTATACCACAACACAATCCGTAAAGGTTTCGATGCTGATATGGATTTGATTTTAGATATCGCAAGAAGTACCTTCATGGAAGAGTATGAGAGAGAAAAGGGCGGCTATGGTGTCGATGGCACAATGGGCTACCCTAAGCCGTACAGTTCCAAGAAAAAAGAAGGCTCTATTTACCATGAGTCAATCTATAGAAAGCCGCACAACGGTACACCTTTGCATGAAGTAGGGGTAGTAGATGGTAGCGGAGACACTGCAATGGAGAGAGCAATAAAGACAGTACAATACTGGGTTGCTTGCTATATCGGTGAACATCAATCAGGTAAATTACCTCTTATGGATTCTATAGATGTTGGATGCGAAGTAGACTATCGTAGGTTCTTCCCAGACTTAGGAGTATATCTTCGTGGTAAACTCGATATCGTATTCAATGAGAATGAAATCGGTGACTGGAAAACCGCCAACATAAACAAGCAGTGGCAGTTTTGTACCGAGAGGGCTGATGCAGAAATACAGGCTGATTGGTATGCTGCAATTATGCTCGGTGATGAAGTGGGTGAAATTATATTCCATTACATTTCAATCGTTAAACAATTACACCCTGATTACCAAGAGTCCGAGAATAAGAAGAAAGCAGAAGTAATGCTACACAGTACTACACGCACTAAGGCAGATGTTAAGCAATTGCTTGAGCGAGTTAAAGCGTTCTTACTTATCTCCGACTTCAATAACGACTACCAAGATGGATTCTTTACTAGAAATCCCGCAGGTAACGGCTACTCACATTGCGACAAACTTTGTGACGTAAAGGATGAGTGCTATTCAAGACTCATTGCGGACAGAGAAGGTGCTAAGGAATGACAACCGTAGTGACTAGGGACTTACCTAAGAACCCCAAAAGAAAGTCGCTCATTAAGTGGTTCATGGGACTAGTCAAAAGGAGGAAGTAACATGTGGGATGATTACATGGGGTGGGATTGGTACGCTGTAAGGCAGTACCTATTCTTCGGAGGCGTTATCTTTGCATTTGCAAGCCTAGTCAGTATGACAGAAGGCAATCCTTGGCATTACCCCGTATCATACATAGCGGATATCCTATTGGCTAATTCTACTGCGGTATTGATATCAGTAATTGTAATCCTGATTGCGGCATTTAGATTCATTATGTACAAGGAGGGCTATTGATGGACCCAGAAGCAACTATTACCGAGGTAGAGTCTTGTGTGATATGCGGTATATTCCGTTGGACAGAAGACATTGTTGAAGGTATCAAGAGCACAGGAGGTACGTTCCTTGAGATACACCATATCTCGTATGAACCGGAAGTAAAAGTTCCTCTATGTGAATCGTGCCACTGGCGTGTACATAACGAAGGAGGATTCTATGACCATCTCATGCCAGAACAGACTCGCATGAATTGGGAAATGAAAAAGAAAAAGAAACCCACCTTCTTTGCACTTAGGAAGTATCTAAATGATTGTGGGGTATTTGAGGATGATGACAATGTTATTCGTGTAATAATGTCTACTCCTAAACCTTACGAGTCATGTCAAACAGTCGCAGTAATGTTCCAAGGTATGATTACCTTAGAAGAAGTACATGACGCACTACACGGAGGAAAAATAGAATGAAAGCAGTATACATATACACGGACCCGAAGAAGAAATACCCAGTCGAACCTTACATGGAAATTATTCAATCTAGGCTAATTGATTTGGGTTGGGAAGCCCCCAAATTATACTATGATGGTTTCAATGAAGGCGAAGATGGATGGAATGACCTAAGTAGGCTCATTGATGCAGGTAAGGTCAAAGGGTTGCTACTATTCTCTTTAGAAGCATGGTCTAATGGTGAAAGACACAGGTTTGTTCCTGTTATTGCCAAGGTCATGAAAAACGTACCAGAAGTTATAGTCGCTTGTGCTCCTTCATTGGGAGTAATGGGTGGAATCAAAGACCTGCCTAAAATGGAGGCTTTGTTCTTTAGTGGAGAATATTTCTCTAACATGAGTAGTGTATCTGTTAAGGCAGGTATTGCTAAGTCCAAGAAGAGTGGAGGAAGACCTTCCCTATTGAATACAGACAGAGAATTTGTCCAGTCAGTTGCAGACCTTTACAATAAGGGGTTAAGTACTAAAGACATTGCTTCCAGACTCAACAGCAACTACAACAAAGTTTACCGTGTCATTAATTCATTGAAGAAGTGATAGCATGAAGTCTATGTTTGATGATATCGAGCGGTTTCTATTCAAACCGTTCAAAGTAAGTACTTTGGAGCGCATTCTAATCAATGGTGTTTGTTTTGTTGTTGGTTTTGGTATAGGGGTTGAGTTTCTATGAAGTTATCCAGTAAGGTACAGAAGGAAGTTAATGACTGGTGGCGTATACATGGTGATACCTCTTACAAACCTGATTGGGGTAAGATTAAACTCAGCGTAGCAAATACTAGGGAACATAACCTGCGAGTGTGTGAGATATGTATTACACTACTTGAGATGGGCTTACCTTTTGCAACCGAAGCCAGACTCAAGACAGGGGTCAGACCTGATATTATTGCACCCACTCACGTTCTCCCTATCATTGAAGTTCTATGGTCTGAGACAAACGAAGATTTCCTAGAGAAAAAGTCAGAAAAATACCACCCAGATTTATTTGGCAAGTGGATTTTGCACAGCGCAAAGCATGAATACAACCCTCGACTGATAATGTGATAGTATGGGAAGGAATAGAGAAGTAATAGAAGCACGAACTGCGTATTGGATGGAGATAGCCGAGAACTACGCTAAAGAAAAGTACTCAGGTGACAACCCTGAACACATATCTCTGGCACTAAATCTATTCAAGCAACCTACATATGGGTACTATCAAGTAGTTGCTTCATTGGGCGACCGCCAAGCAATCAAGGAGCAAATAGATGCAGACGTTGAGGACTTAAGCAAATGTGTTCTTATCATTAAGAAACTAGGGGCGATGTTGGGGGCAAATGCTTGGAGTATAGAAGATTTACAAGATGGTCTTGCGTTTTTGTTTTCAGGTAGCCCAATGGTGAGGGCGATATTTGACAAGGAAATGAGTAAAAATATCCACGGCCAAGAGATATTCAATGATAGGTTAGATTTCATTCAAGACATTAGCCAATATATTGAAGACCTACCCGAATCGTCGGAGGAATGAGGGAACAATATGAGCGACCTAAATTTTACATACGAAGGAAAGCCTTGCGGATTCATCCGTAAGGGACTATCAAAAGTAGTTAGCGTTGAAGAAGAATGGATTACAACCTGCGAGAAAGGACTTGCTGGTGTACATTACAGAACCTTTTTGAAACCAATTAAAGAAGAAGTATTGCGACTACACGCAATCGAAATTACCGACTCACAAGCATGGATGATTGCGAGACAAACACTTGACATGGCAGTGCCAGATTACCTGCGTGATGACGAGAATGACGAAGAGACTGACCGCAAAGGAGTCATTAAGAAAGGGCTCGCAGGTATTGCAGGTGTTCTTGATGCTGGCGTGAACGTCGCAACTGCTCCTGTTAGAGCCGCTTCTGGTGTCCTAAAGGGTTCGCCAAAAGAAGAATAACCTACAAGTTATTCTACACAATGTTCATATACCGCCGTTGAAAACGACCTTGCATGGTATATCGACTCCCTATTCCCATGTTCTTAGACATGAGGGAAGGGCTCGGTTCAGCACCACGTTTTTCCCTTTCTAACCAGACTAAAGACGGCGGAGATATCTTGTTTATTGGTGCCGGTGGCAGAAAGCGGCTTCAGGCTCTCTTAGATTGGGCCAATGAAGGTATTCCACCTTCTGGAGTCTATTTGAAGTCGTTTAGCGTCAAGAGTGGCGAGTTCACCTTAGAAGGGCTCAAGACGCATGTAGAGGCTCTTAGAGGCCCTGACGACGAAGGCTACTATCACGGGCGTTGTCCTTCCTGTGTTGAGAAGCGTGGAGGCGATACAGGGCGTGACCACTTCTATGCAAATATTACTCTAAACAAAATCGGCTGCTTCGCCGGCTGCAAGAAATACGAGGTTCTTGCATTTTTCAAGGAAACGAAGGTTTCCCCTAAAGAAATAGTACAAACATCACTTCCACTGTCCGTAAGTGTCGAGGATGCTCAACTGGTCAGCACGGAGCGTTCCGAGACTACAAATGATAAGTTGCAGACAAAGGCGGTTATCATTGAACAAAACGTAGATTTCCTTACAGTGCAGAAACTAAAGAAGAACGGAGAGCCGGGGAACACCTACAATGTCAAGGTCAGTGAATTGACTACATTTGCTAAATCACTCTCCACCTTGAAAAAGGGTCAAAGAATTACTATCCAAGAGCATTATGATATGTTGGCATGGGATTTGGTTAAAGACCAAGGCACACGGGCTATTACCCGTGTGTATCACCCCTATATTGCTGCATTGTATGCTCTTGGTGAAATAGTCGTATACAAAGACGGAAGTATTGAAAGGAGAGTATAATATGAGCGAAGATGCAATAGAAATCGTTAGATGCAAAGAATGTGGTAGTCGCAATCTTGAGAAAGACATAACTAGAGGTGAACTCAACTGCGTAGACTGTGGTTTAGTCCTTGAAGAAAACTTAGTCGACCCGGGTGCAGAGTGGCGCAGTTTCGATGATGGCTCTAAAGATGACCCTTCCCGTACTGGGGCACCGATGAACATCATGCTACATGATAAGGGTCTATCTACTGATATTGATTGGCAAAACCGTGATTGGTCTGGTAAATCTCTCAAAAGTAATAGTCAAATGTACCGTATGCGTAAATGGCAAAAGCGTGCTAGAGTAAGCGATAGTCGTGAAAGGAACTTGGCCAATGCATTGGCAGAACTAGATAAGATGGCTATGCACTTGGATGGGCTTCCTAGGACTGTTAGACAAGAAGCGGCCAATGTATACAAAAAGACACTTGAGGCAGGTTTAATTCGTGGTCGTAGCATTCAAGGTGCGGCTGCTGCTTCATTGTACATCGCCTGTCAATTATGTGGCGTTCCCCGTACTCTTGATGAAGTGGCGCAGAAACTAAAATTAGGTCGCAAAGAAATAGGTAGAACTGTGCGCACTATCAAGCGTGAACTAAAAATGAAGCCTATGACTACAAAGCCTGAACAATACATAGACAGATTTTGTTCTGACTTGCAATTGAGAAGTGAAGTAGTTGCACAATGTCATAAGTGGATGGAAGAAATAAAGCGTCTTGAATTGGATAGCGGTAGAGGTCCTGTCGGTATCGCCGCTTCATTAATTTACATGGCCAGTATTATCAAGGGCCAAAACCGTACTCAAAGAGAAATAGCAGATGTCACCAATGTCACAGAAGTAACAATACGAAACAGATACAAAGAATTAGCGGCGGCCTTAGATGTGGAGTTGAATATATGAAGACAGTATTGACTTTAGCCGAGGCACGAGATATGGAGTGGTGGTTGAGACACCACAAAGGAAACGTACAGTACTTAGCAATGAGAATACAGAAGTTGGTCGATAAACCCGATGATGAAGAGTACAGAAAATTCTTCTATTCTCACTTCTCGGCAACAATACTAGATTTTCTCAAATCTGTACAACATGATGATGGGGATGAATGATATGCCTAAGCAGTGCATTGATTGTGGTTGCATTGTGTGGACTATGACTAATGTATCTGCACATTTAGAAGACAGAAATGATTATCTAGCGATTTGCGTTGATTGTGGATTCCAGTGGAAGGTGAAATGAATGTCAATTATTTCTGTAGCGGGTTACAAGACTGTCAGACAAGGCGAAAGAAGCAGGAAGGTAGACAATAGTCGTGTAGTCATCAAAGGCCGTGATGAAGACGGTGATAGGACTTACATGGATGAGCATGGCGACTGGACCTATTCTCCAACTGAAATAAAGGTCAAGCAATACATATGGTTTGACCCCGCTAACATAAACGAAAGGCAATGGGATGAAGTAAACAAAGGATGGTCTTTAGACACTTTCCCAATAACAATGGAGCAGTTAGAAAATATGGTTGGTAAGTATGTTGAGCATCCTACATTCAAGAAGTCAAAACTCCCCGGCCCAGACAAGCAACAACTAATCAAATTAGAAGTTCCTAATGAGAATACTCTAAAGCGTATCTCTGCACGTATTCACCCTACTTACAATGGAGATGTTAAACTGACCCAAAGAGTCTGTATTGACAGATTCATTAAACTCCCTGAGAAACTACCCCGTACATGCTACTTAGATATTGAAGCCTGTAGAGATGGTGAGAAAAAGAACGCAACAGGTTTCATTGAACAAGACATTACTCTCATTATTTGCAGGGACAGTTATACCAACAAACGCCAAGCATTTGGGCAACACCCTTCTTTTGTTGATGGTTGTATGCCTACAGACCTTGATGACGACCCTGACTTTACAATGAACCTGTTCACTAATGAGGCTGATATGTTAGATGCTTGGTTGTCTTACATGTCTGGTATGGATTATGACATTGTGACTGCATGGAACGGTCATGGTTATGACTTGCCTCAATTATACTGGCGTGTAAGGGCTAATGGCCTAGATACTAACCGCCTAAGTCCACTTGGTAATGCCAAGATGCCTAACAGCGTTAAGGGCGACTACAACTTCTACAAAATCAGAGGAAAGCAATACTTCCATGGTCAGCCATGGGATGGTATCAATGTAGTAGACTTGATGTGGGCGGCTGACAAGAAATACCACGCCAACACTTCCAACACTCTACCTTCAAGAGCACTCGATAAAGTAACTAAGAAGGAATTCAAAGAAGAAGGCGGTAAGACGGAATGGAAGCCTAACTTCTTTAGTCGTGACTACCACTTATTCTGGGATAAGTATGTCACTTATTGCGACCGTGACGTAGAGTTGATGCAAATGCTAGACCAGAAGTGGGCTATCATAGAAGGTATGCATCGTCTGCAAGTGCAACAAGGTATTCCTTGGGCTGACCTATTCTATGTATCAAGGCTATTTACTGTAGTAATGCAGCGTGAAGCGGAGTTTATTCAAAAGACTGGCCCTGCTAAGGTAGAGAAAGAATACATGGAAGAAAACAATATATTGAAGATTCCCGGGGCAGATGTTCTTATCCCAGAAGGCGGTTTATTCAAATGGGTATCTTGTATTGACTTTGCATCGCTATATCCTTCTGTTATTTTGGCAGGCGATATAGGATACGAGAATCAAACTAAAACTGTTCCTGAAGACGGAGAGTATTACGAAGGCGAATATCCTCCTACATATGAAGGGGATGAAGCGGAACCACTTTACTTCCGTAAGGGCGAGAAAAATGTTCTAAGAGAAGTAGTAAGTGGTCTGTTAAAGGCTAGAGCAGAATACAAGCGTCTACAGAAGGAAGCAATCAAAGCGGGTGATGAAGAAGCAGCAAGACGGTATGGTATGGACGAAAAGAATACCAAGATTATCGTGAACAGTTGCTATGGTGCCACTGCTGCTAAACACAATGGTTGGGGCGACAGAGGTGTGGGTGCTTCTATCACTCGTCTTGGTCGTGAGTGCCTTAAGTTCGCCAAAGACTATGCGCATGAGCAAGGTTTCAATGTAGTATATGGCGATACTGATTCTATCTATGTACTTGGTAGGGCTGACCGCTCTAAGCAACAACATCTTGATGATGCTAAGGGGCTAGCCGAACAGATTACTGCGCTATTGCAAATGGAACATGACTCTGAACATATTGTCTTTGAATTAGAGGCACTATATGAGAACATGATGTTCACTAATGTCAAAAAGAGATACGCAGGTCGTTTAGCATGGACTGACAAGCATGGTTGGGTTCCAGACGAAACGCCTTTCTCAGAATGTTGTACTATCAAAGGACTGGAGTTTAGACGAGGCGATACTGCGCCTGTCACGAGAATGGTACAACAGAAGTTCCTAGATATGGTCTTCAGTGGGGCATCTGCGTTAGAGATTCAAAATTATGTGGCTGGTGTGGCTGACCGTGTGAGGAGAGGCGATATTGAGCGTTCCGAGATATTCCACTACACCAAATTGAAGCGAGCGTTTGAGGATTATGCTAACTTAGCAGGTGGAAATAGAGGCGCAAAATGGTTTAACGAAGTCGTGGCAAATGATGAGATTGAACCTATTGGCGTTGGTGAAGGTTTCTTCTATACTCATGCAAAGGATGGCCCTACCAATATACCGTCTGGTGGATGGATTGGCTTTACTGATTGGGAGCATGTTGCTAGTTACGATTTAGATTGGGGTGTCATTGTCCAAAAAACAATCATCGGCCCAATGAGTCCATTGTTTGCTAATCTAAGTTGGCCGGCAGACTCCTTGAAGCGAACTAAGCAAAGGTACGTTTTGTCTGACTTTGCGGCTTGAACCAATTTCATTAATTGATTATGGGATTTCAATACCCCGATGGGGGAACCCTTCGTCTAGCACGAAGAACCTATTGTGATTGTGCCGAGGTTTGTGCGCCAAGGTAAACTAGTAAAGTGTCTGTCAAATGTAGATAACGTAAGTTTGCTACCGAATATACCGTTGCTAATAGAAAGCACTCATCTGTCAAATTTGACAGAAAATATGGCTTACGCTCGCAGTCCCCCGAATAATCACTCTGTATTAGTAGAGGGGTTATCGGGTACTGGATGTCCATGGTCATATGTAGTAGAACTCCTCTAGCGATTTTCATCAAGAACATACTTGCCTAGTCTTGCTAAATTTCCGGTGGTTACTGCTTCGACCATACCTCTTAGATTATCGGTTGCACTCATCACTGCACCTGATGATATCTTGGGTATAATGCCTTCACCTGCTACAGAACCTACGAAACTTCTGCTGTGTCCCCCTCCCCATCCTGTGTTCGGTTGCAGTCCGACAGGGAAACCTTTCTGTCCTATTCTGTCTGTTAATATTCGTATATACCTATGGTCATACTCTCCTAGTCCATTGTCCCCATTCATCTGAATGTCTATTTGTTCATAGATGCATGAAAGCATTGCTTCAAGTCCTAGTTTCTTGTATACTACCCAGAACTCAGAAGTCCATGTTAATGTAGGCTCTATGTATTTTTCTAGCAATTCGTGTATCTCATCCCACAGTACCGCAGAAGAACCAGAATGAGTCGGTCCTCTTATTCTTATTCTATAGAGTCCTGCGCCAAGGCCGTCTTCCTTTGGCTCTTGTGCTACCGCAAAGTCTGCGTTACTTAACCCACTTACTTGTATACCCATTAGTTTATCTCTAGCAAGTAATAGTTTTCTGGGGTCAGGGTTCTGCATTGTTAAAATAAATTCATCGCTATCTTGGATTCCTTTGGTCAACTCAAAGCCTTCCTTTGACATTATTCTTGTTAGTTGCCTTTCAACAAATGAACGGTCTACTTGCTGACGAGTAATATGCTTGGGGTCTACTGCTACGAGTAATGAAGTATCGTCTTTGTAATCTACAGATGTTATGTATTCTTGCAAGAAGGACCTAGTACAAAATAAAGCAATGGCCTCTGCATCTTTCATATCATATTTATCCTTTAGGAACACTATGGTTTCAGCATCGGGGTTCCCAGACTTACTAACTTGAACAACCCTCTCTATACCCTCTACTGAACCCTGTGTACTGAACTTTCCACCACCGTGGAACGTACGAAGCCCTGCCTGTGTCACTGGCTCACCAAGACAAGCAGCCGCAGTAGCACCAATACCTTCACCTAGTTCACATTGAGATTCTGCAAACCACCAATTGAATTTTTCAATCAACTTGTTTGCTTCTGGTTTTAGGATATCTCGGCCATCAATAAATGACGCCAGTTTAGATGCTGATGAATGAGCATAAGCCAGTTCTTCAAAGATGTAATCTACGTTTAGTCCCTTAGAACAGTCTGAGCATTCGTCCATCAAAGTAAGTCCATGCTTACATTTGAACTCAAACAATAATGGTTGCAAAGTAATGTATCTACCATCTGGGGACAAGGTGTCATGCCCTTGGCCTCTTATGTGGAAGGGTCTAAGTCCATCTCCTCCTAAGTTGAATGATACAATAGTGCCATCTCTTACATCAATGGCATTATTACCTTTACCAACAACAACATCTTCAACAGAACGCTTTACTTTGTATTCAAGGTGACCTGACTTAGCAATAGCCCCTGTAGATGATTCTGCCGCACTTCTTCTACCTGCTGTAGATGTTAGCCAATACTCATCGGGCTCTAACCCTGTTCCATAACAGTTCAAAACGAAGCCTTTGTGTCTTGGGTGTTCGGGTTCATATCCCGGCAACGGGTAGTGGACCATGGTACGGTCTGGATTTACACCCCATATGGGTCTTCTACCACCGTACTTCATTTGGCCGTATGTCCCAGACATTTGCTGAATGTTTGTCGCTTTACCTCTTGCTTTGCTTCGCACTGCAATTTGAATGGGGTTTTGGGGTCCTGATGCATCTGATACGTAATCAGTTACATATGATTCATACTCGTTTGCCAGACTAACCATTTCACCTTCTGCCCAACTTAGCGGGTCTTTTAGAATCTGGTCATAATCAAAGGCAGACAAGTTCGGTAACTCGTGTAGTTTTCTAGCATCATATGCTCTTTGAATTTTTATTATCTGGTTGGACACTTTATCGTATTCATCCTTTATTGTATCTCTAACATCTAAATCTGACAGTGAACAATCGGTAGGTGTTATGGTGTACACTATTTGCTTGTGTGCTTCAAAGGCAAGTCTGGTTATTTGATGTATGAACTTCTTCATTTCCTCTTGCCCTTTATCGTAGCCGTAATGATAAAAGAACGCAGGAGCAATAGAAGCCCCGCCTTCCCCAAATGCAGTCTTATCTAGCGTTCCTTTGAGTAGTACTCCGTTGCGTATTTCCACCACTTCTTTTACTTCTTTTTGTTTGAATGTACCATTGTATATCTGTTCATTACCGGTCTTTCTCACGATAAGACCTTTCTCATCTCTTTCAGGGTTATTTCCTTTGAATGTCGCATTAAGGAAATCAGGTAAGAAGTGGGAAACTACTGCCCTTCCTGTCCAGTATCTCTTACCGTTTATCTCGTAGTCGGGTTCTGGAAGTTCTGTTTTGTAGTCCATTGAACCGTCATCATTCTTGTGCCAAGATGCAGATAGAAGATTAATGACCCGTGTTCTATTGAAATAAGGTATTCCTTCATCATGGGTGTAGCCTGTTCCTAAGTTGTACTCTCCTTTCCTTGTTGCTATAGGCATTGTAAGGATAGCAAGACCTGTTGTTTGGTCTTGGTCGGTTGCGATAGTTAATTTGCCATACCTTGCGTGTATGATGTTTTTGCCTAGCATCATCTTTTCTTTTGCTTCTTCTATGGCCTCTGGGGACTGTACGAAGTGGAGTTTCATCGCATCACCGTCATAGTCTGCGTTAAATGGAATACAAATGGTTGGGTTAAACGATAGTGATTTCTGGGCCATAGGTACCACTTTCATACCTTGCACGCTTTGGCGATGGAGAGAAGGTGCTCTGTTGAACAAACCTATGTCTCCCCTCTTTAGCGTTCTTTCTACACTATCGCCTATCTTGAGTTTCAGATTTTCTAGCCTAAATTCTCTGTTATATTGTACTAGATACTCATCACGGTACTTGTCGATTAGCGATTGCTCTACACCTCTTAGATTTATTTCATTCTCTATTTTGTACTCACGCCAAGCCTCTTCTACTCGCTCGTCTCCCCATTCCCAAGACTTGATATTTCTTCTGAAAGCAGAATGCTTAGAGACTTCAGTCTTTGTGAACCCTCCTTGCACTACTGCGTAAGCAAAGGGCTCGTATTCCTTGATATAGTTTCCATTGTCCTTTGGTCCCTCAAGGACCATCTGTTGTAGGTGGTCTATGTTCTCGGCAGTAACTGTTTCATACACTGTAGCCTTGGCACATATTCCATAAGGAACACCTACTTCATCTATCGCTAAGTCTGGGCTAGGTGTAACTACAGAATAAGATACTTGGTTCACTACTTTACTTTGAATCACGCTTCTCATACGTGATTTACGCTTGCCTCCTGTTAAACGGTCTAGTAATCCTTTGTATGCTTGGGTCTTTGTCCTTCCCCTTCTATCTCTTACCGTTCTGGCTCCACCTGCTCCTAAGGCTGCATTGTTAGACGTTACCAAGTGTGTACATGCCCTGTATAGTTGCCTTTCAAAATTAGCAATGGCACTCGGAGCAGCATTTGTTTGCATACGCCTAATCAAACGATTGTTGGAAAATACAATGTTTTGATACAGTAGCGTCAAGTCATTGGGTTCTGGTGTACCTTCGTCTGAGTAAGCAAGTGGTCTAGCAATATTGGGTGCTACAGGTATTACGGACCAATACATGTGTTGCGGTTTAGAATCTCCAAAGAAGCCTAAGAACTTGTGTTGATTTGACGGTATGTTTTCCAATAACTCATACATGGGCCCCATTTCTATGTTAGATGCGTCAGAATCTCTAAACCTCTTAGGGGTCTTGATTAACCATCTTTGATATTGATGGTTCCATTCTATCTGAAAAGACCTCTCATCACACCTTGGACAAGCAAGTAACTTTTTTTGCTTATCTGCGTCGGTGTTGTTAGAATTAACTACTTTCTTTACCATATTACGTATTTGCTGATACCCAAAGTCATTTCTTTCTTTTCTTGCTATAGTATCTATTGCAAACTCTATTCCTTGTAGTTGTTCGTCTGTTGCTCTTATTTCATTGCAATGGTGACATACCACGTTAGCAGTGAAGTGCAATGGGGATGAATTACTTCCTGTATAGCCTCCTCCTTGTAAAAATAAGTAGTTAGGTACAGGTGCCGCAAGTAGTATGTGTCCGAAGTGTCCAAGGCAACTGTCTATTGTCGAGTGTTCTTGGTAACTCCAACCGCATGTGTAGCATTCGTCACCCGAGTCTATAGACCCCATTCTTCTATCCATCGGGCCATGTTCAAGGGGAGTTTCATCTCCTCTCGATTGAGCGAATATTTCATCTTCAAATACTTCAACCGCAGACATTGCGATTATGTCTTCTGGGCTCATCATACTTACTTTCAGTGATTTTATTTCCTTCGTGTTTATACTAACTATCAGGTCTGGTGTTATCCTACCGACCACTAGTGTGTGTTTGAAGTTCTTAGGAAGTAGGTGGCCATCATAATCATCTATAGTTTCTTGTGGAGGGTTTTCTTCATCTATCTGGTCGTACACAATCGGGGGCTCAATCCAGTCTTCCGGCATTTCTGGAATCTCTTCTACTTCCGCATACCGTTCATCCCATGTTAGACCGAGTACGCACTTTGCCACAATATATGTTCCATCGTGTTCTCTAAGTGCCGCAGCATTTGGATGCTTTAGTAACCACTTTATCGCAGATACCTTAGTTCTTGGTACCCATCTACTTGAAGTAAAATTTAGAGATAGTATTGGTCTACCGTCTTCATTGGTTTCCATGTCTTCTACTTTGACAGGCCAGTAGAATGATTTGATTCTATTGTCTTCATCCATACAACCGCTTCCTGATACACAAGTGTACATGGCGGGTAATCAGATGATTATCTTTTGGATATTCTGCAGATTCCTTTCTGCGTATCATCTTCAAGATTGGTCCAAGGTCTACGATTTCTCCCGCCGGGACAAAAATCTGCCCATGCATCATCCGGTTAGAGTTGCCTTCCATATACAGGGCTCCACCTTTTGTTTTGGGGACATTGGTTACGAGTTGGTCAATTAGTAATGAGTAAGTGATATCAAGCGGTATCGCTGAAAATATCTGAGGAAACGCCTCAAACGCATACTCTTTAGGGATAAGTGAATCGCTCTTGCTATACACCTCAAGATGATATTCATTCATTGAGACTTTATTGAGTCTAGACTCAAAGGGATTAAGCGTCGACTTTTTTAGGTAACGTACGTTATCATCTAATGAAATCGCCGCAAATGTGACATCATTTTTACTCAAACCAATCATTGTTGATTCGCTACTACCCCAAGGTGTGTTGATGTAATTTACTCCTTCTGGTACTTGTTGCAAATATGGATGCTCTAGCGTGTTTAGGCGGTTAGCATCTCCTATCCCGATAAAGGGGACAGACGAGAATGAAAACTCGTCGAATATGCCGCTAGCAACCTGCCTCATTGAATCACCCTAGATGGTCGTCAGACATAAGGTTCACCCGGCCATCGCCTTTACTGCCAAGAAGTCTGCGAGTTCATTCAAACGATTACCTACGTGGGCCTTTACCCATATGTATTCAGGTTCTACCTTGAGTTTGAAATGTAGTTTTTCTATCTCGGTTTTTATTTTTAGTAAGTGAGGCTTCTGTATTTTGTTTTCACCATTCATGCCTTTTACAAGCAATTGCGAATCGCTTCTAATTTCTATCTCAAGCCTAGTAGGTGAAGTAACTCTTTCATAGATGGTTTCTAAGGCCCTTTGTACTGCATAAAATTCAGCATAGTTACTAGTCTGTTTACCAATGTATTCACCAAATAAGTATTCTATACCATCAAGGTCACGATTAACAATAACAACACCAACGCCTGCATCTCCATGCTCTCCCTTTGAGCCATCTGTCCAAACATGATATATTGTCATACCTTCACAACACCACGGGTCTACGATAGTAAATGGACTCTGCGTCACCTAACGGAGAGTTACGTATGATTTTGATAACTACATCCTCAGGTATAAACTCTAACTCTTGATTCAGCATAGCACTCATTAGTGCAGGGTCGCTGATAAGAAGTCCGGGTAATTGCTCAAACGGTATGTCTAAAGTTTTGAGTACAGCCTTTGACTGTGTTGCAGTCAATATAATGTGTTGGGGGACTCTTGAATGCTTTAGCGGGTCCATGCTACTCCGAAGCAATGGTGAGATATAACCTCACCAGTCATCGTCATCAAAATCTAACAAGTCATCTAAGTCGTCTTCTTCTTCCTTATCTTCTTCCTTAGATTCGTCGGATTCTTCTTTATCTTCTTCCTTTGAATCTTCTGAATCGGTTTCTTCGTCCCAGTCTGACCAATCTTCGTCATCGTCGTCCCAGTCATCTTCCGAAGTATCATCATCCTCATCCTCTTCTTCGTCTAGGCTTTCCCAGTCCAAGTCTTCAAAGTCTTCATCATAATCTTCATCATACTCTGGTTCTGCTTTACGCTTAGGTGCGCTCTTTTTCTTTGCCACTGTAGACCCTACGCCGTCAGAACCTACTACCGACAGATTCTTTGCAGTGATATCTGAGTTCTTTTTCAGTGCCAAACTTGGCTCTAACCATTGCTTTAGTTTTTTCTTGGCACTTGCTTCATTCATAGCCTTAACTTGAATTTGTATGGAGAAGGTTGTAGTTCTCATGGAATCAAGGAGCATTCGGGTCGGTTATGAAGATACTGATAATAACCTACAAGTATATAACCCACCTACTTACAAGTTATACTTAATGGGGAGCCCCAAGGAGTGGGAAAAAGAGGTCTACGTTACTACGCAGACTCGTCGCTACGATAAGCAGCGAATGGTCGCATACGCATTCCCCAAGGAACCTAACTGGAAGACTCAAGCACGCATTTTGGATATCATCGACAAAGTCGAATCAATGGGCGGAATAAAAACTATAGAACGCAAACTAGCGAAGTTAAAGCGTTTAGAACAGGAGTTGTAATAATGGCAAAATATACAAGAGTAGTAAAGCATATTGAGGCGGCATTTGTCCGTATCATGGAAAGGGATAATGTTGGAGAGGTTAATACTCGCCAGATTCAGGCAAACTACAATGAGCATAGTCGTTACGGTATTACAACGCAGCGTTTGACAAATCTTCTACAGCGTAGGCCTCAGTTTGCGGCTTTACGTACTGAAACTATCCGAGGCACTAATAGGCAAGTTACATACTGGAAACTTGCCGACGTGTAAAGGTACCGATACCCCTAATTACGCTAGTATAATGAGGGAGGAAGGACATATAGTTCCTCATAGACGAAAGTCAGGAGTTGAATAAAGACAAACAAAAACAACCCAATAACGAATACAAATTAAGAATCGTACTACCAAGAAAGAAAGGTACTACGGAATTAACACGACTTGACCAAACCAATGCTATGAAGATTTTATCATCATACGGTGGGTTACGTAGTGTAAATTGCAATGGAATAACATTTACCAGTAACAGGAAAATGAAGTTAATCATTGATGGTGACCATGCTGTGCCTAAAAGTAGGTATAGTAAAAGGCGTGCTATCATAAAGAACTCGCAGTTCAAAAACTGCAAGTTTGATTGCCATTTTACTAATTTCATGAAACATAAGAAACGTAAGACACCGGGAGGTGTCATTGAAAACTGTGACTTCACAAGAGCCGTATTTACTGGCACTTTGAAGATGGTGATGTTCAAAGATTGTAATTTCCGAGGTGCCGACTTGTCAAAAGCGGTACTAAAATCGGTGCAGTTTAGCAACTGCAACTTCCGAGGTACTAAACTACCATACCCGTTGGAAAATGGGAATGACTACAGAGACACTCTAGGTAAACATAACCGTAGCCCGTTCAACTGGGATAAGCGGAATCTAGAACGTATCAAGTATGATAAGAATGCTAAAGGCATGAACCCTGACAGGGTTGCCCGTAATGCATTCCGTAAAAATTCTAAAAAACGCATTCGTTAAGCCCGTTGAAATAAACGGAGTAGCACACGCCGATGAGCGTGTTGACCGCAATACCCTGAAGGTTTCGACCTTAGGTGAGCCGTCATAGATGTCAAGAACATACATTGTAAAACATTGGAAAACACGACAAGAATTGTACAAGGGCCCATTGGCTCAATGCGTACGATACATTAACAGTGGAAAGTGTGCGGCAAACGTGACAGTTACATCCTTTATGGGTGAACAGTAATGTCATTTAGCCGTAAATATCAATTGGAAACAGAAAGAAAGAATGACTTGGTGATAAAAACACTCCAAAAGCAAGGCGACTTGCCAAAGGATGCACCATGGGAACATGTTAGCCCACAAACAGGAATGCCGTTATTGGAGAAATACCAATGCGAAATTGCTGGATGTGGTAGGCTAACATGGAAATTTGGACCGAGGACAGTTGCACCAAACGGTGCATCCTCTGTAATCGTAACGAAAATGGACGGTACTAGCAAAGAGTATTACTACTCTCCTCTCGTACTAGCCACATTCACATTCGGTACCAATGATGCACTGAACCGTTGTCATTCCTGCGCCAAGCGTGCAGGTATCAACCGTCAGTTGTAAGAAGATGTTCAATAAAAACGAAGACACAGTCCGATGACGAGGAATACCAACCTCCGAGGGACTTAGGTAAACATGTACAAATTAATATATACACGAAATGATTGTAAAGAATGCGGTGGGCTACTTAAGTTCCACCAAGGTATACACGTAATACAGGGCGTATGTTTAGACAGAACATGCATCGCTTTTGCGAAGCATCAGAACAATGCGTACTTCCCTGTACACCCATCAGACAGAGCGAAAGCGACTCGACAAAGAGCAAGCCTATCAAGGGCATGTAGAGATACAGCATGAATACAATATATATTTTGATTAAAAACGAAGACACCAGTCCAATGACGAGGAATACCAACCTCCGAGGGACTTAGATGAATACAGCAGAGTGTATCAAATGTGGCGAAAACTTTAGAAAATTCTCGACAAAATCCCGTGATAGGGTTTGTCATGAATGTAAAAGAGTAAAGCCAAGGAACTACAAGCAAGTTGCAAAGATAGTAGAGGTAACAAACAGTGACCTTGAAGCCAGAGTAATTGCTATGGAAAAGTCCTTGGACGCACTACATACAGTAATTGGCGTACAAATCAATCAAACAGTTGGTCATACAGTTGAATACATTGTCGATGATATAATCGACAAGAAGTTCAGTGAACTTAAAACAACATTATCTTCGTCTATGACGAAGAACAAGAAGGACACAATAGACGAGGTGGAAAAGATGCTTAAAGCAGATTCAACCACTAAAGCCGTTGGTCTTCTGAAGGGACAACTCACAAGACAAATGAAGGCTATAAACGCCTTGCGACAAGAGATTGAAGACATACACAATCAATAAGTATAGTTACATTACATTAAAAACGAAACATCAGTCCGATGACGAGGTATACCAACCTCTGAGGGACTTAGATAGAAAACAGTTTGCACAAGGCCTCAGGGCTGGTGCTACAACTATATTCCAGAACAATAAAGCACACTCTGGAATCATAACTACAATGAAATACATAATCATCTTACATATCCGCTTACCTCTGGGTAATGAGTGTACTATGGTTTAGACAAAACTGTGCTATCGCCCCTTATGGGGCTTAGATACAGTGTAAGTTAGGGTAGCGATACCCTTGACTACGCTAGTATAATGAGGAGGGCACTAGCCATCCTCGCAGTTAGACCTAGGTTATGTAATGACCTACTTTGGAGCCTTCCTACGGGAAGATTATTAGTTTCCTTAGTAGTACTTACTAACCACCTAACACCCATGCATGACTATCGGCCTCGCTGAAAATCGTGTGATATAGTGTGAGCGTAAATACCCGACAGGGGGCCTCCATTCGGTAGAAATACAGGAGGGGAAGCGCGTACAGTAATAATATTTGAAAAACAGAAACCGGGATACGAAGAGAAGTATTGCGTCAAACAATTAAAGAAACCTTACAGGTCATGCTGTTGGTTTTGTTTGGTGTGGAATTCCGGGTGCTATATCATTGAACGCTTCAGCAATTGTGTAAACAAAGTGAGCATGGGCATAAATATACATAGATAAGTGAGAAGAGTAATCTTTCTCACTTTAGTTAGCAGGTATGCTAACATAGAGCGGGTGGCTGGTTTTCGTATCCAGTATTACACCCCCAATTACAGCCCATGAAGGGCTAACGGTGCAAGACGTAGCGGCAGGCAGGTGTAGAAATTAACTTGTCGGTTACTAAGAATGTGGAGGTCTGGTAAACTTCCTGTCACCAATTACCGACGGATAGAGTGAAGATAACCATTAGAATTATCTTACCGTATTGCGCCATAAGTACCAAGGTACCGTGGAATGGCCGGCTGACGACACAGCCACAGAGGAAATTATTATGATGATAATATGTTTTAAACCGATGACTACAAACAACGGAGAGCCTGCTATATGCGGTGCTGTGCAAATGACTGGCTTTGATGGCAGTAAGCACACACTACGCAGCGATTTACCATGCCGAGGGTGTGGAGAAGCAGGACACTACGATGGCGTAGGAGATGACTGGACAGCAATGAAGCACAACGGACTTCAGGCTATCAACAGTGCTACCAAGCCAGTACGTGAACTCTAAGTAAGTCATGGTTACTAAAAACGAAACTCAAGTTCAATGAAGGATAACCAAGTCCGGAGAACTTAGACTAAAAGTCAGGAGGACACTAACGTGTTCAAAATTATAAAAAAACTAAAAAATAAATTAACAAGAAAGCAAACCAAGAAATATGGCCCAAAGCCCCTAGCATACTCGTCTATTTGGACGAGAGTTATTGCTATGGACGCTGCAGGTAGAGATGCCGCATTTAGTCAAGGATTCGTCCTTGCTGTGCGTGGTTCCCCGGGAGCACAATTCCTAACTGGACACCGACTCATGGAAGTTATTTCCATGGTGAACATCTGCATTGACGTTATGAACGGCGATGAGGCAGAAGGCTTGAAACTTGCTAAGGAACAAATGGAAGACTACTACATGGAAGAAGCAGAAGGCAAATATGAAGCCAAAGTGCTTGAGATGATTGAAGAAGAGTAATCCAAATCCTACAGTGGCGACGTGCGCCCACATACAAGCACGAATAGGCGGTCGGAGCCTGCGAAATCCGAGTATTGTGGTGCCAATGATGCACTACTCAGTATAGAGGATAAACCCCTGAAAGTATAGGATTGCAAGGATAGCAATCTCCAAACAAGTAGGGCCAATGAAATACAGCGAGTTTTTTGTAGAATCAATAAATTCTACTCGCTGGAAGATATACGGATGCTAAAAACAAAGTCTAACAAACTTTCTAGCAAACGTAGATTTCCAACCAAAAAGAAACTACTTTTCCTAACTTCTGAGTTAGGGTTTGACTAAAATCGAACCCGAGTTTAATCACCAGAAGTAACAGTTGAAAACTGTAATGGATAATATGTAATAAGAAAATTAAACGGTGGTGGGAGGGTGATTGTGACGATATGTTACTATAGTAGCAATCAAAACAATCATATCTAAATAGAAATAGATACAACAGCCAAGAACTAATTAGTTCTTGGCCTAGATAGGAGTGGTGGACTGAAAGCGTGCCACAGCAAGTGAAGTAAATCGTACTCTCTAGAGTACGTCAGGCTTCTACCTGTCGCCCCAAAGTGGGCTTAGATGGTGGGGTATCGGTACTATCCGATACGCTAGCATAATGAGGAGGGGACACCAGTCCCTTCTGACTATTGAAGGAATGACAAAGATGGAGACTCCAAGGGGAGCAACCCATCCAATGAAGTCTTCCTTCGCCTTTGATTGAGAAGAACAAGCGTATCCGATTCGGCAGCCCCGATGAAGGTATTGCGTGCATAGCGGTGTGGTGCTGCAGTAAACTCAGGAGGCGAGCCCCAGTTAAAGCAAACAACTTGTTGTTTGTTGTAACCATTAGTACTTGTATTAATGGTGACGGATTTATTCGTCATAGATTGGCCACTTGTGGCCTTTCCTGCAGCCCTCCAAGGCTGTGGGGGTAGGAGTGACATCCTACTTAGATTGCTACACCCTCCAAGGTGTGGCTTTCCTGCACCCTCCAAGGTGTGGGGGTAGGATTTATCCTACTTAGTAATCCAGCGACAGCCGTTACCCGCAAGGGAAACCCCCGAAAGGGGGAACTGAGGCGACCGACTGGACAGACACAGCGTAGCGTGGTTTGGCCACCTTGCTGTGCGATTGTGTCTTGCCGGGGCGTAGCATAATACGCCTTGACAAGAGCAAGGATGATTTACATACAAACGTGAATTAATGCCGTTAAACATAATCGAAAAGTGAATTATATTGACAGGTAGAAGGGTAAAACCGGAGCCTTGATTATATCCCGTAAGGGAAGAAACCGTGCCGGCGAATGAGAAAGTCGGCTATCAATGGATATGATGTAACCGTACGTCACGAGCAATATATCAGTGTGAACTGCCTTCGTAGGGCAATAAGCATTGGTGAACGTGACAGGACTGAATTGAAATCGAGCACCCCAATGGGGTGATACGGATAAGTGATGGACCTTGGTGGAGACACCTTGGAGTTGACCTACTTATCTAATGTGCCGTGGCTCCCAATGCCATGGACACCTAAGGTGATTGCGAAAGCGAAAACTAAAGGCGGAAGACAATATGGCTATTATGGCCATGCTTAGTGCCCTAACAAGGCTACGGCCACTAGAAGAAGAAGGACGTGTGAAAACGAGGCAGTGATGCTGAGAGAAACGCACGCAACCCGTAAGGGTGTTTAATGTGACAATGTTCTCTGGAAGAAGAAAGCCAGAGTGAAGTTTACTTGTGATGAGGAGGGCTGTGCAGTGCGACTGCACAACAAATTATAAAATTAATTGGTTCAACTTTAAAACATTACAAGAAATGAAATTAATGACCATGTGCGATAATTAAGGTTGAACCCTAAAAATATCGTGCTAGCACTTAAATGTGCATTGGTCCGCCCCTTGCTACCCCCGACAGGACACGTAGTAAAGTCCAGAACTGTGCAATCTGGCAACAACTAAACAGCACAAAGTAATTCAAGACGTTGGTATCGCCCATGTCCTGAGTTGCTCAGTAACTTAGGTATAAGTTAGACAGCGTTTCTCTTCTAAAGCAGAAACAAAATCTACACTTATGCAAGTACCAGTTTTCTGGTGCGGAAGGTGGTTGGAAGTATGAATTTATTCATACTTCCATTATCTTTTTGTTAAATTAAAATAAACATAGACAGTACAAAGACCCCATAAGGGGGAACGACTATTGAGAAAGATTCAACGGAGAGAAGTAACCGGTTTGAAAGCGATGAGTGATAGCGCACTCACGTACCGTCCCGGCCCGCCTATGAGATTGGCGGCTAAGATGCAAACTCTATGGAACATTCTAGGCTGGCTGCGCAAATAAATGCCGGCTGATGGTAGAGATATACTCCACCGTTTTGAAGTTGTAAATAGGTTCGTGATAAATCGGCATGCCAGTAGTGTGGCCCGACGCACTGTTATGCTTTCTGCGAGAATGAAAGCACGTAGTCCCTTTGAGTTTAAAAATAGGCTCATCGGGACGTAGAAATGTCAGGAGACGTTAAAACAAAGGAAGAACTTGCTGCAGAAGTACGAAAAAACCTAAAGTGGATAAAGGAATTTCGTGCTATGCAAAAGTGGCAACGAGAAAACCAATGATTTCAAAAATGACAAAAACGAAAATGTTCAAATGATGAGGAAATACCAACCTCAGATGAACTTAGTCTGGATTAGACAGGAGGTGAAACTAATCCGTATACGAAGTTATCAGATAAAGAAAGGCTTGATAGGCCCAACTGTAACTTCGGCAACATAAAGTAAAAAAACAAAACCAACAGTAAACCAAAAACCCCTTAGACGTAACAAGGGAGTGAGTAGGGTTGCTGTTGCCTTTCCCCGACGGGGAAACGAAAGGACGAGCGTACTAACTGCTCGGACAATCAAAGTAGGTGGACAATAACAGAAGGACGTATGTTCTAATGAAGTTAATCGGTGGCGGTACAATCACTGAGAATGTAAAAGCAAAATAAGCGAGTAACTAATTGTTTCACCGTAGGTCTTATGACTACCATTACATATGCGCTATGCGCAGGTAGACACAACATCATTGTTGATGGAGAAGATGTTACTGAGAAATCGGTATATCCTCAAACCGTAAACTATCCATTGGATTTTGAAACACACATTGCACATGCACGTGAGTTTCTAATGGGTCTTGTAAAGGACTCCCAACTCGTCGATGACGTAGTTGATTTCCAATTGGTTGTTACTGGTTTGACACCGGTATTACACGCCTTTTTGAGAGCGTGGTATACACTGGCTCCTTCGCACTGGGTATTACACCTAGGGCATTACAACAGGGATGAACAAGTCTACGTATGGGAACCACTTTTTACGAGTGCAATTAATATGTCCAATGTTGGACGATATGTATTCGTGCCTTACGAGGAAGAGTGAATTGAGCGGTATGGCTACTGAAAAATAAACAGTAGTCGTGCCCTAGTTATGTCAGTAATGGAAACATTTGATGGTATCTGCTCTCGATGCGGTGATGAAATATACACTGCTGAATGGAGAAAAATAGAGTGCCGTGAATGCAGCAGATGCTGCTTCTGCGGTTGCTCCTGCCCCAAAAAGGAGTAGAACCATGTAGGACAAAATACGACGCCTTTTACCAAGGCCTCTTAGAACCAAAGACCCAAGATGTTGTTGCCGAGAAAGAACCTCGGTAACAAACGTCTTACTATTGGTAAATGTTAGGGTATCGTTACTATAACATACGCTAGCATAATGAGGAGGGAAGACCCTCTTCGACCTAACGCTATTGCGTATACTCGCAGCCTTTTGGCTGATATTAAGTGTATATTGCAATGGCGTTTATCTTTTTTGTTACTTATCAAAAAAGGACATAATTACAGACCCCTGAGAATTGTAGAAATACTCAGGTAACTCGTCGGATGACGAGATACTTAGGGGTCTTGTTACAAGATACGTGGTGGCCGCAAGTCATTACTAAATCATCTATGGTCCGAGAGGATAAGTAACACTGTGGGGGAGTAATCCCCTCTAGGGCTTTGTGAATACAAGCATAATACGGTAAAGGATTCGGAATCTTATACTAAAAAGCGAAATGTAGCGAACCCAACCGGGCGTCAGCCATTTAGGACATGATTTGACCATCATGATGTGAGCGCAACTCACTTGCCTATTGATGCCCCTAGACTATGCGTTACTTATCAGTAAGCCTGAACTCAGTGTCTACACAGAGTTCACATAGTAAACATAGAAGGAATGGTAACAGGCAAAAGACTAGCACCAATTCTTCAATAAAGAAATTGATTAAGAATACCCCTAAGGGTACGAAATTAACTTGATTTCTAGCGTCGGTATAAATCCCGACCTAGTTCCTGTTTTGAACAGGAGGTAAATCGACATGAGTAAAATACTTGAAGAAAAGAAAAACGAAAAGAAGAGTTCACCAGACTCTGAAATCATGAAGGCCGTAAACCAAACTGGGGTTAAACCAGTTGAGGGAATAAAGGTCTTCGACAAATCCGGAAAGTTTTCCGGTCGAAACCATGAAGGTTTCGATGGAGTTGTGACCAAATTCACAACTGATTCTGGCGTGGCCACCGTTTCCGGTGCGCCAATTACGGCAGATGAACACAACGATGTTGATGGCTCGGGCCGTGACTACCGCGAGGTAGTCCAAGTCCGACCTCACATGATTCCGACGGAAGTTGGAAAAAAACCAACACGGTACGCCAGAAAGCAACGTGGAAAGAGCCCCGGTTCATACCGGCAGGCTACTGACATGAAGAACTATGGGAAAAAAGCACCGTGGGCAGAACTACAAACCCAATGTCACGCATTCCAGCGTGATGGGAAAACCAGATGTGGCGCAAAGAGCCGCAAAGGTTCCAAGTTCTGCCACCTACCAGAACACAGCAGTGCAAAGCAGGGAATCCCTGACTATGCTGCTGAGTTTAAGGCGGAAGCCGAAGCAGACACCTATCAGGACACCGAAGGGCCTCTACCAGAGAACCTTCAACGTCCACTACTATGGGTTTGGGGCAATTTTTATACCCCATTCTCTTGGATGGTTGTGTGGGTCTTCAGCGTTATGATGAGCGCAAAGGGTATCTTTGGACAAGCAATTGCAAGTCCGAGACTCTTGATGCGTTACACTACGCAATCTGTTGCCTGTAAATGGAAGTGGAAGCAAACTGTTGCTATCCTCTCCCAATCAATGGGCCGGAAGACACCACTGCTTTCAGTGCACCAAGTATCACAAGTACTTGGAACACACGAACAAACCCGTCGAACTAGACGGGTGGATGACCCGTTCCTCAAGGAACGTATTGCAAAAGGTACTGCTACCCTTAATGACAAGGGTAAGTGGACTGGACGCAATGGAGCAAAGTGGTTCAAAGAAGCAACCAAGAAGTGGACTACCCTTACTGAGAAAGTTTGGGAAGCCAACTGCTTGAAAGCCTACTTGGACCCTCAGGGAATTAACGCCCGATGCGAAGGTCTTGCCGAACTCGTAAAAGACGACGGTACACCAAACATGAGTGCTGCAAAGCGCAAGTTTGGAAAGCAACTTATTTCTCTATCGGAGATTAGGAAGGCGAGTAGTAAAATACCCGCTTACTTCAAGTCCCCGAACTATGAGTTTAACATTGCAAAGCCGACCATGATGCAAGTCATGATTAGCGAAACAAAGTCGCATATGTACACGAAGGACAAATTCGTGGACAAATATATCAAGTTGAAGGCAGAGAAATTTGCCATGAAGTATGACGTATTCTATCTTGTTGATGAAAAGGCAAGAAGGCCAAAGGGCACAAAGAAAGGATTGCAGTGGGTTGATGACCCAGTTATTATCCAGTGTGCTATATACGCCGACGGCGAAGGTAAAGATGCAAGGGCTAAGATGTTCCTTGGGCTAGGTCGAAAGACAAAGTCCGGGCACATGACTGGGCCATTTGAATCCAGATTCCTTCGTACCCGTGGAGCAAGTCAATTTGCACACGTATGGGATGCAGACGACCAACTCGATGTGAAAGAGACACTACCGCAGCGCACTAACAAGCGTGAGGAAGACTCTATCATTAAGCGACTTAAAGCAGGAGAAACCCTCAACAACTGGGATGACCTGCTTATTTTGCAACGTACTTGAGTTGTACGTGTGGTGAGCCGACTAAAAACGAAATCAAACAAGCGATGATGAGACTACCAAATCTCGGAGCCTGTTTGCTCACCACTTAGATAAAACGACAGAGCAATATACAGCCCGGTGATTACCGCATTACGGAATCATGGGCTGTAATTCTTTTTGTACTGTCGTCTATCGTAGACTATTATGAGTCACTTTGAAGAAGTTAAGACAGAGTACACGGACCCCGAACTGGTAGTGGAGGCAATTAAAGAAGCCTTTCCATTTATTGAATCAGTAGAGGTCGCCAGTGACTTTGAATATAATGGTAGTACCGTTGTTTGCCGTGGTTATCACGGCGATACTGCTACTCACTTTGGCAAGAATCCAATTAAGATTGTTGCAAGAACCAATAACAAGTATGACCTTGGGTTCGCACTTGCACCAGACGGCACCTATCAATTGGTTGCTGACTGGGGCGGATATGGGTATGGCTTTTTAGCCAACTCCGAAGTGAAGGATGCAATTGCAGGCGACAGACTCTCTACAGAGAGCCAACTTGCAAAACAAAACGACGACTATACTACTCAACAAATTACTGACGCAATGAGAAACTACCCTTCCCGCCAACAAGCGGTCATGGGTATGCTCTCACGAGGATATACATTGGCAGTAGCCAAAGAATGTGTCCGAGTAGACCCCAACTTAGCGGGTTATGCAGTCAATGAAATCAAGGTAACTATTGGAGAAAACGAGTCAGGACAACTACAAGCAGAGCACGAGATTGAATTAGTACAATCTTCTATTGTTGGTTCTTACATCTGAGGTGAAGAAAATGCAACAAAAGAAAGTAACTATTACCGTTGGAGCCAACGGCAAGATGACAATCGAAACGCATGGTATGAAAGGCAATGAATGTACATTGGCCACTGCCATGCTAGAAAGCAAACTTGGTAAAGTTGAAGACAGACAACTTAAGGCTGAATACTACGCTGGCGACGGCGGTATCAAACTTAAGGAAGAGTTGAAAGACAAGTAACCAATACCGGGCCATGAGCCCCTAGGGTGTATCGCACACCACTGAGGACGTGAGTATTCACGTTCAATGACGTTAGAAAAATAAAAGAGTAATCTCGGAGCAGCCTTATACGCATTTAGATGCGTTGCTGTGACGGGAATACGGGATTCAAAGACGGGCAAAATCATTTGATTTTGCGTATAAGGCTGCTCCTCGTTGGTAACGACGTTATCACGAAGGCGGCAAGACGCTTCCCACTCTGCAGGCATTGCTCCGGACATCTGGTCTGGTCAACGCCGCAGAGTTTTAACAGAGATTTAGTTGGAGATTCAACTAAAGATATACTAAGCCGGCATCTAGGGAAACCTGTTTGCCAGTGGCTGTGGAACCGGGAGTGGTATACACGACTCCTTGTCCTAACAAAGTAATCAGAATAAGTCAGAGGGCCCTAGGAGACTAGTTTGCCCATATATTATCACTCACACGAGGAAAAGTAGATTTCCTACTATATGTACCGTGTAAGGCAAGCATTGTGCTAGCAGCACGTGCTGTTGAAAGACACTCAAAGCATGCAAGATACAGATTTGTAACATCTCGTTACTAATCTTCATCTTAATCTGCTACCCGGGACAAGAGACGAAAGTCTAACTTTAACCGGTAATTACTCGGGTTAAACGTAGTTTATCCGGGCGATGGGGACCCTTTCGACGACAGGATGTGACATCTTCTACACGAATAGTGTGGAAGGAGATTATTCTCGATGCCGATAATTACGACTAAATTTACAACTCTGTAGGAAGATAAGTAGTACTAACTGGCCAGAAAGCCACTAAAACTACCTTTCCCAAAACAATATACTTGTTTAACGCTAGTTGGCAGAAGCCTGCTAGCAGAATGGCAAGCAATATTCTACGAAAACACAAACACTCAGAGGAATCAGTATCCTGCTCAACAACGTTGGCAAGGATTCTAGTTCCATTAGAGTACTAAAACTATCATGAAAACTAGATTTGCCTATAAAGGCTAACTCTAATGCAACCCTAGGGACCAAGTCACTGGGAGCCGAGGTCTAGTCGATAAGTCAGTAAACTATACTTCACAGGCCTGCGGCCTAGAAGCATAAACAGCACAATTTCTATCTAAGATTTAAACTAAAGAATGCTGGAACTACTTCCATCAGGGAGAATTCCAAGCAGCAGAATTTAGTTGAATCCACATCTACAAGATGAAACTTAGATTACGTTACATGTGCGCACGAGAAATAACTATTAATCGAGGACGTCTAGACCTGTTTGAAGCACAATGCATCACAACAGACGACAGATATCCAACATTAATTGGAATGAAAGTGGAAATAGTGGAGGTCCAAATGCTGGACACTGCCACTTGGACCACAACAGTCAATCAAACTCACAAGATAAGGAGCCGACTAGTTCTATAAGAACTGAAGACTCCTCACACTATTTAGAAGAATAAGCGTTAACGGAAAGAGAAAGATAAGATATCTTCTCTTACAATAAAAAGTTGAACCGTCCAAGATGGCGGTGAACTATAGCCGATTGCGCTCTTCTGGAAACTTAATCAAGAGCAAAAGTAGATTTGTGCCATCTCTAATACACTATTAGTATCAGATGTACATCTTCTACTTCTTTCTGCCTCTACAAAGATAAGCATACCCAGAGCACTTCTTCGGAGCATCAGTATGATGCAGTCCGCACAGGTTTTCCTGAGCAGGCTTTGACGAGTTTTCCCGACGGTACCAGAAGGTAACGTACGTTTAGACACGTAACTAAGAGATGGCAAGTTGCCATCGAATAGTTCCTTGAATGTCTCCACGATTTCCGTGCGGCGCAAAATGTGTTCTGAAAGGAACGAACGCAATTGCAAGGTATCCTGACTTCTACCGGAAGCAGATATCACCATAATTAACTACCAAACCTAGATTATCTCTATAGATATGTCTGGGGGAGCGGTTATTCGTGCTAACTTCCTGAAGTTCTTCCGCACCAGAAATGGGCGGTGAAAACAGGAAGAATAACTAAACTGATTTTGACAATGTCTACTCTCGCTCCACTATTGTGGTGCTCCGGAGTAGACCTACCATGACAAGTGAAAGATTAGGACTCAAGTCCTGACCTATAAAAGCAAACGTAGATTTTCTTCATGCGGGTAAATGATGGCCTATCTCTAGTAGGCCTGTGTGGGTTCGGTCCCACATCATTACAAAACCCTAGTGCGAAATGATAATACACCCGCAGTATCGTCCTATCAAAAGGACTCAGACATGGTTGAATTTACAGACCAAGTACACGCTTGTAGAGCGGCTTCAGTGCCGGCTATAAGTGTTGTAACAGTTGAACAAAAAGATGTGAGAACACATCTTTGCCAATACGCTGTGACCAGAGGAAGCCAAAAGACAGGTGTCCGCCCCCGAGTATTCGAGTGGCGACTTGTTGATGGATTTAAAGAACTGGCCATTTACAAAAAGGTAAACAAAAGTACCCAAATTTTGGAGACTGCAAAAGACCAAACCGATTTCATCGGTACTAAGGTTGAGTACGTCAAAGGAGCAGAGTACATGCCTAAAAATGGTGCAGAAGGTAGCACAATTCCATTCGCAATTGAATGGATGAGCAACTACCCTCAATGGTCCAAAAAGGAGTACAGTATACCGGAAGGCGAATCCGCCCCCGGTGCTGTTTTTATCCTAAGAGATTGGCATAACTGGGTTGGACACAACAAGTATCTTGTTGATATGACCCTCAAATTATTTGAGGAGATTGCAAGCAAAGGGCTAGATATGCTCATTGTAATGCTTGCTCCAACTACAATTGACATCCCAGATGAACTGGGAGAATGGGTTGATTCATCGACACTACCAATGCCTGACCAACAAGGTCGCATTGCACAGGTGTCACGTATGGTGAACCAACTCAAGACCAAACGCAAGGGGGATTATCCCCTTATTGAAGCAATGGAACAGATGGATATCGAAACCGTTGCTACGACTTGTGGAGGTCTTTCGTCTGTAGGTATTGAGAACTTACTGTGCAAGAGTATTGCACTAACAAAGAATCTTGATACTGACTACATACTATCCGAAAAAGCAAAGAAGGTAACAGAGATGGGGTACAAACTCCTAACCTCTGATACTAGCATGGATGATGTAGGTGGATTAGAAAATATGAAAGAAGGAGTCCGACTTCTCAAGCCTAGGTTCAGTACCGAGGCTAAAGATTTTGGATTTATTAGAATGCCAACTGGGGTCATCTTTGCAGGTGTACCCGGAACTGGTAAAACGCTAACAGCAAAAGCACTAGCAAAGGAGTTGGGAATCAACATCCTTGAAGTGGCTGCTCACAACTTGAAAAATCAATATGTGGGTGGTTCCGAAGCACAAGTGGCAAGATTACTTGCAACGTGTAGGGCAGCAGCCCCAATCGGAATCATGTTTGACGAAGCAGAGAAAATGCTCGGAAAACAAGACAGAGTGTCTGACGGTGGAGCACATTCAGCAGTACTAGGCCAATTCCTCAACTTTATGAGCGAGGAAGCCGGTGAACTGGGTGTATTCTTCATCTTTACAGCGAATGACATGAGCAAGTTCCCCGTGGAACTTGTTCGTCGATTTGACTTGAGATACTTCGTGGATTTACCATCTGCGAAGGGTCGAGAGGCAATTTTTAATATCCATCTTTCAAAGCGAAAGCATAGCGGAGCAGACTATGACTTGGCCGAACTTGTACGTTTGACCAATGAGTACTCCGGTAGCGACATTGAACAGGCAATCGAACTGGGAATGTCATACGCATTCGTAAATGGACGAAAGAAAACCGAACAACAAGACTTCATCAAAGCAATCACCAACACAGTTCCGACGGCTAAAACCTATTCGGAACAGATTGCAAACATGAGGCGTTGGGTTACTGAAGGCACAATGGTTCCTGCAAACACTGACAGCATCAGTCTTACTGATGACGGTGATGAGGACAATGGCAGCCTTCGTAATGTCATTTAATCGGGCGAAAGCCCCTAGTGAACCCTAAAGAATGCAGGGTATGTTATGCAAGTATAGGCAAGGGAAAACTTTGCGAAACTTGCAGGCATGAAGCAAGGTGTAGAACCATGGAAAGAAGAAATGAATATCCATGGTGGATGAAACACCAATAAATACAGTGGGCGAAAGCCCTTAGACATGGGAGAAATACGTTGGAAAAAACGTGACATCGAACTACTATTTACAGCAACTGAATTATTCAGTGTAATGGCTATATATCAAGAATTTAAATCTCAAGGAAAAAATTACCTTGACAACTTGAACATAAAAGACTTACAGAAGTTGATTATTGGTAGATTAGGTGATGAAGATATTCCCCCTGCGGCAACAGAACCACTACATGCTCTATTTGATGGAGCGGTGAAAGACTTCTCGGAATATTTGAATAATCCAGAAGGGTTCAAGGCAAAAGTCGAAGAACGCTCTAAAGACCCTGTTCGTAAATTTATTGACGAACCAGAGTTTAGAGATGCATTGAAGTTCGTACTTGTATACAGGATTGTATTACAAAAGAAAACTACAGTATCGCAAGCAAAAACAGAACGTGGTCGCATATTGACTATGGTTCTTGATGAGTGCAAAGGATTGCTTATGGGCATGGTAATGAGTTCTGCAGAGAACCTTATCACTGCGGCAGAAAAGCACAACCTTAGCGGAGATGCGATTGGTAGACTATCACTACGAATCAATGAAATATTTGATGATGGATTCAAGATTAACCTATGTCTTGATGGAAAACCATTAGATTTCGATGATGACTTGGCAGAATTGCTAAAGGAACAAAAGACGAAGGAAGACACTTCCTTCAACCCAATGTTTGGTTAATACCAGACTTAGACTAATGGCTTCAAGGTATAAAGAAGCCTAGCAGGTAAGCGAGTCGGTGTAACGTAATACGTAATATAACACGATTAATGCGGAAAAAGTCCCTAAAGGGATGCTTCCAATTTAATGAGGTATGGAGTATCTATGTATTGCGTTATGACCTTAGAGCGAAATGTTTTGTGAACAACAAAGAACGCTATCAGTCAGAACCAATTCTAGAGTCCGTCAAGCATTAGCAAGACGTGACATCTATGTAGAGGAGTTTGACTATTTAACAGGAGAACTGACTACAAATTCAAAAGGATTTGTACTATACCTTCCTGATTGTGACCTTAATGTGTTTTTACGCAGGGCCACAACAGGAAGGTGTTCTTTTTATGCAATAGGTACTGGGCAATCAGTATTCTAATGTAGATGACCTTATTAAAACGGGGTCCTAGTGGCGTCTAAACGCTTTATGAAAAAACTTGAGTCATCAAAGACTACTGGCGGATTATACTACAATAAATTCTGGGAATTTATAGCCATAAGAAATAGATTCAAGAAAGAGAATAAAAATAAACTTGCTGTAAATAACAATAAAAGAGAACAGCGAAAAGGCCAAGAGAAATTGGCCGACGATTCAAATACACCGAAGAGTGAGGAATCTTAGAAATGTCAAACGACGATTTAATTCGCATGGAAGACCTTACTCACGAACTAATAGGACTTGCCCCAAACGGCAGGAACCTAACCAGTGTAGAAGAGGAACTTCTTGACAAATTTATTACCAAGAAACAATTTGACGACTTGGTATACACATTGGACGAGATTCATAATTCTATAGTTGAGAAACTAGATTTATGTAACACAACATCGCAAACTCCCCTATATGTATTCATGCAGTGGCTAGTAAATGCCAACTGGAGATACATAGACTTGCATGACCATCACCGTAGAGGTGAAAGCAATGCAGGCAGTATGGAGGCGGTTGAACTAAAATCAGACACACTTACTATTAGCGAGTGTGGAACTGACCAATGTAAACCAACAGAGGAAGAATGATTCCTCCTAGATATGAGCGTTCCGAGACTAGAACTACTCAAAGATATGGCAAAATCCGCCGATGTTCAAAACGAGCATCTGGAAAACATTGCTATCTCTTTATCTGATATTGCTGACTGTTTAGCACAACTAATGGACTTTGTAAGTGTCGTCAATTTTGACGAACTAGAAGCCAGAGAAAAAGAAATGCGAGCAGCAGTAGAAAAACGCCTCTAAGTAGGCCTAGAACAAATATGAAAGATTGGCTTAATAGCGCAGATGGCAGGGAGTTACACGACTACCTTCTATCTGGATGCGCAGAAGGCGGTATTGAAACCATCGAGGTTCCAATCCCTTATGCGTTTATTGAACAAGCACTAACTTACACAGCAAGCAAGTACGATAAACATACGAGAACTAATAGATGGAACAGTGGAAGTTCCCAATCTAAGTTTCGTATATCGTTAGTTTGTGACGGAAGCAAATTGTATATGTCATTTTGTTGTATTAATACAGGTCTAGTTGCCAACATCTACACTAAAGTAGAAGGCACACGACCATTTAGTGTACTAATCAGCGGTAAAGATGGATTGGGTATACCACTCAATGTAAAGAAAGAACCTACTATTACTAGAGGGACGAGTAACAACTCCTTCCTCCTGTTTGTTAGTTCTGAAATTTTTGCTATGATACACAAGCGTACAGGGAATTGGAGACAAACCCTACAACAAAGAAGTAATATCTTTAAGAGAATAGTACAGCGTGAGAGACTAACTAACGATGGCGTTGGTATAGGACTCGCAGCATATGCAGGCATGCGGCCATTTAAGGCAGTTGCCAATGATAATATTGTCGAATACAGAAGAGCAAAGAATGTGACTATTAACTATGGGTTATCAGACCCTGAGTTGATTGATAAGATTGAACCAGATTCCATTATTGGTATAAAGCCAAAACATGGAAGATGGTTACTAAACAAAGCATCACAATCATCTTCAAAAGAAAAGGGCGAACTTATCGCTCATTTCAAGCCTAACACTGTTGGGTTTTGTGGAGCAAGCCCTGCTAGTAGCGAATTATCGCTAGAGTATGGCAACCACGGAACTGGTAGAGAGCGAGGAAAATATCGCTCTTATTACAGCAACGGAGTAGAACAGTCTATAGCATTCCAAAGAGAATCAATTTCAACTAAGAGCCTAAACAGTTTGGTTAATGGTTGCGATACAATGTATCTCGGAGTGGCTAACAAAAAAACACTTATCGGATGGGGATTGAATGATGTTATCATTCTATGGGAGCAAGACGTATCGTCTACTTCTATCCATCCATTACTAGCAGCAAGCAGTAGCGAGATAAAGGATTTACAGTGCGCAGAATTCACATTACCTAATGTAATCAATGTATTCACTATGCCAGAATTCCTTGGAGGCTACGATGAAGTAGAACAAGAACTTACTGATGAACAAGTAAAGTTCATAAGAAGATTCTACAGCGCAAGAACTGCAGTATTACAGTTAGAAGACAGAAGAACTACACCTGAAGAAAGAAACTTGTATAACAAAGGAGAAGCCCCAAGAAGGGTTACTCCAACAAACGCAAGTACATACTTAGTGTGGGCACAAGCATTTGAATCTGAATTGAGGGTACGTGGGCAAACCACGCCTCAAGAAATTAAGAGATTTGTGCACTATTTGACAGAACGGGCTAAATGAAGTCCTTAGATGACAGTGATTAAACGCTGGATTGCTATGAGCAAAGAGAATTATCATAATTCTCATATTGCCGAGCAACAATTATCATTACTTACTCCTGTAGTACTAAATTTACAAACTGCAGACCAAAAGTGGTATACTAAGAACACAGGTTCTAGTGCCAATAGGTTTCAAGTTAAACCCTTTTATGACGATAGATACAAGCACGAATTTAAGTTGTGCAATCTAGGTCAAATTACGACAGGGTCAATCAAACATCGCATTTGGATAGGTGACATACAACCTAAATTTAATCCAAAGCATGAAGGGCATATTGCCCGTTTGGAATACACACTAAAAAGAGAGTTCGTAAGAGAACTAGCGAAAGACGAATGTCTAACGCAACAACAAAAAGAACGTTACCAATACGTGGGCTTTACGCTCATTGATGTATTTGGTAAAACAATTTTCAACGCAATGGTTGGGGAGTACGATGTCTAGAATAGATGCTATTATAGCAATGCATTCTAAAGATTATTCACCCCAAGAAAAAGAGGTACCTACTCCCATACTGGGATTTGTACCGAGGAAAATGCGCACAATAGATGTGCGTGGATTGAAGAAAGATGTGAAGTCACGACCCGGGTTCTACAAAGACCCGCTAGAAGGCTTCATGCATAAATTACAACAGAGCGCAAGGCTCTGGGCAGAATATCATGATATGGACTGGAGTGCAAAACTCCGGAGTTCATTCGATAAAATATGGAATAACTTGCTAAATGACGAAGGAAATCTACGTTTCAATTGTAAACCAATAGAAATAGAAGATAAAAGATTGCTGGCTTGGAACCTTGAATGGAACGGGCCGGGGCAATCTCCTATGTCAGAAACAGACGACGGAACGCTAATCAAAGCGTTTCCCGCAATTGCTGTATTGTTGTTAGACAACACAATAGAACTAATTGACGGAAGTTGTGAGCATTTTATGGAAATAGAAGAACTAACTACAGTTAAGACGAAAGACTTACTGGAAGTTCATCCCTTTATCCTACATGCTGTAAACAGTAATATGCCCTATTCGGGCAAAGAATCAATTCAAGTACCAATATCACCAGTATTGGACATAATGAGAGTTGCGCTTAACGTGGACATGTACCACAGTTTAATTGAAGTTCACGGGCAGTAAGCCCCTAGACCATGAGTGAAATCACCCAAGGACATGATGTTACCCCAAAGCGAGCACGGGCAAAGCCTGTTGCTGCTAAGGAATTCATCACAATTTATCAGGCCTCTGAGTCTGTTGCTGAAGTTGCTGAGAAGACTGGACTAACTGTCCACACTGTCAGCCAACGTGCAAGTACCTACCGTAAGAAAGGTGTGCCAATGCGTGCAATGCCTAACACCGGTACTACTGTGCGTAACGACTGGAATGAACTTGCTGAACTAGCAAGGACTCTCCTGCCGGAAGATGCTACAACTGTAGTTTCTGCTGCAACAGAAGAAGAAGAGTGAAATCTGAAAATTAAAAATCCGGGTGGGTGAAATAAACCACCCCTAGACCCAAGCAGGTAAGCAAGGGCAATTATAAATAATAAGAAATTATTAAACGAGTATGAATTAAGGCGTGTAACGTCTTAATTCTGCAGGCAGGTAGCCGACTAGGATGAACGAGCCTGTGTAGAGTGTTTAAAGCAATACAAGTCTACACGGGGGAATCGGTATATCCCAAAAATAGGAGGAACTATACCCGTGGTGGTATTTCCTCCAACCGGTGCTAGTAGGGGGTCTTATAGACTCTCTAGTAGTACCCCAGACCATGAGTTTTATTGGTAACAACAAGAACGCCGGAAACACCAACAAAGGCGTCGTAATGACTGGACTATGGGAACAGTACAAGAGAGATGAAGGAGGGAACAAAACTGATGAGGTATCACACCTTAGCGGAAAAGTTTCCACTGACCAAGACGGAAATGCAAAGACATTCACCGTTGAATCAGGAGACACTCTCAAAGTCTGGCCCAATGGGTTCAAAGACCAACAGGGAGCAAACGCTCCATCGTACATCGTACGGCTATACAAGGCCGACGGAACAGTACAAGAACTGAAAGTTGAGTCTTAAAACAAAACAAAACCGGGCTAACGCCCCTAGAACAAAAATGTATAATTACAAATTACAACATTTTGAACCAAGTGATGCCGAGGTTAAAATCGGTGTCGGTCAGTTTGCATGGAATTTCTTTGGGAAAATCCGATGCAACGGTAGAACCGATAACCATAACCTACAAGATTTTACTTTAACTGTTAGCAACTTAAACACTAACGGTAATGCAAGAAAAATTCTTGGGCTTAATCAAACAGCACTGACTAACAGTCGTGCTGCTCGTACTGAAATAAGTACCGATGGAAAATTCCTATGTAATGTACTCGGGCTTCAATGGTTTTTATTGAAGTGCGATTACACCACTAAAGACAAAATAGGTAGCACTTACAGCGGACCACATTCATCATACCATAGAGATGGTATGACTGGTGGTGCCCCTTGGAGTGACGAAACTATTTACAAGCAACGTACCGATTTCCCTGAAGGGGATAGGTATTACCTAATCGCTATAGACCCGGCAAGAGTGTACCCTAATACTGCTTACAGAAGCAATAATTATGGTTCTCAAACTGTAAGGTCTTGGGGATTTGTTGCTGACTCTATGAAAGCCCTTGATACGGCTGACAAAGACGTTCAAGTTTTATTGGATTCTACAGGAGAATACCTAACGTGCTACACCTCAAAAGCGAGAGGGCTTGATTATATCATGGCCTCTAGACTTTGGGAGAATTCTTTACAAGAAGATACAGCAAAATCATGGGTTCAGAATATGTTCAACAGAGACATTGAAAATCACGACTTAAACGTGATAGCAAAAGCAGAAAGTAAGACTTTACAAATAAGTAGTTATGGAAACAACTACGGTGAAGACTTCAAGAATGCTGAAGAGATACTAAGAGTGGGGCATTTACGCTTCAAGAAAGTATCTGATGCTAATTTTCAGAAATCTGGAAGCAGCGTTATTGACTTAATAGAATGGTACGGAATCGTGCCTGTTCTAAACGTACCAAAGACAGTAGTCTTTGATTGCGCACATCAATACTTTGTACATCATACCAATGTGGTATGCAAGAACTGTAACAATGACAATCTAGAACTACCAAGAGGGAGATACGTGATTGATATAGACAGTGATTGCTTATACAACCATGGTAATTACAAGTACAAATACAGTAGAAAGGCTTGGATTTTATCCTCGCTAGCAAATATGCGTGTAACTATTGATAACGATGTAACTGATAGAATAATACCCATCTCTGATGATGAGGTAAACATTGTAGGAATCGCCACGGAAGATGACGATTTCCTCAACAGATTCTAACCGGGCTAAAGCCCCTAGACAACTATGAGCGAAATAATTGATAACGGTTCATTTTTGATAACAGAGGAACATGGAAGCATCCCATTGCTTGGCCACGAACTCAAGTACCGTATGTCTGCTAATGAAGTAGACTACAAAGTACTTGTCGAGTTCTGCCAAGAGAATGATATGAATGCTGCTGTGGTTCCTGCCCCTAGAACCGGAGGTACTGCCTTCGCTCTAGCGACAAACATACTTGGAACAAGAAGCAAGACCTCCATCGAAGACGAAAGTTGGGATGAGGGTGTTTGCCAAGAGTCTTGGTCTATCCGTACACTAAAGAAGTGTAACGAATACGTACTCATCAGAGAGCGTATCGGTCGGAGAAACAATAAAAGAGATTTGGAACAAATCAAACTATATAGACTCGTATATGTCGAAGGAGATAATGATATCTCGGCCATGGAATGGCTGAGGAGATTCATGCTACGTTCGCAAGGTATAACGCAACAGCAAGTAGGAGAACTGGATAACGGTAACCCTATCACTGAGCCTGTTGGACCTGTGAATGATAACACTCTAAGGAGAAGGATTCGTATTGAACCCTTTGACGAAGATGAAGGTATCATGGATGAAGACCAGCAAATGGACTTCCTAAATAGAGTGCGAGATAGATTTGTCTCACTGTGCAAAACAGTGGACGAGATTCTAATGCGTAGTTCTATGAAGAAACTATTATCACGACATAATGCAATTCCAGACCCTACCGTTAAAGGCGGGGTAGTACAAATAGTAAATGAAAAAACACCAGAAGAACTTGGAGAGGGTAAATTACAACCTCACCTTGAAACTTTGGTGCCGTTTGCTAAGTTGCTAAGATTTTGGGGAAATACAAACAGACCCGACCCTACAGATGAAAATGCTGTGTGGTCAGGCGAGAAAGGAAAAATAGATTACCGAACCAAAGGAAATCTACGTTTGACACCACTAGTCAAGACGGAAACGCTTCTGGAAGAAATAGCCCAGAACGTTGAACACAGTCTTAACCAACAATTCGGTGAACTATACGAAGCAATCAGAGAAGTTCTAAGAGAACTCAATGAGAATGCTTTGGAAGCCGGAGAAAAGGGAAGCGAGAAGCGAAAAGAGCAACTTATTGCTCGTGCTAACTCCTTCCAAAAGAAGGCTGAGAGTTTGAATGCTGCTGTAAAGGAATGGGAAGATGAACTTGACCGTGACCTTACAATACGTGTAACTCCGTACAAAGACCAGATGGATGAGATGGATGCAAGACTTGCTGCAATTAAACCTGTAGACCAAGAAACTGCTGAAGTATTCCTTAAACTCGTCAAGAAAGAAGTAGACAAACCAAAGAAAGGCTTTGAAGGCCTTGGTAGTCTATTTGGTTAAACAGGCCTAACAGCCCTAGAAAACTATGTTTGGTAAAAACAAATTAGCGATGGTAAATCTAGACAAGAGAGAAACAGTACATTTGTATTCTCTTAGCAAGATGCTATCGTCCACTAACCATATAGGCCCTGATAGGAGAGGCCAATTCCACGACTCATTCCTCGTCAATAAAAAAGAGGCACTGACAGCACATTTCACTTGGATGGGATATAGTGCTCTCTTGGCCCCTAGAGACGAAATGGGAGACATGCTAAGTGTCCCCGACGCAGAAAAGAGTGTGCGCAATTACTCCCTCTATGGGAGTTGGTATGGTGACAGGATAATTTCATACGAAGTGACTGGAAACAATTACTCGTCAAATGGTATTAACCCCTTCAAATCAGCAACAAATGATTTCGTAAACATTACGAATCAAGTTTCTGCGATGGGTAGTGACCTTTTGACACACTTCAAAATATTGGGCGAATGATGCCCTTAGTGACAACACTAGAAGCAAGAGAAACGCAGTGTACACATATACGACTGGATGGAAAGCGTTGCCGTGTAAAGACAAATGAAGAAGAATACTTGTGTGAACATCACGCATATGACTTCTACTACTTTATGAGGAACCCGATAAAGGTCGCCAAACAATACCGGCGATACTGGGGAAAAGCACACCATCCTGCGTGCGATAAGAAAGGGACACTCCTTTGTGGGTGTCCTAATATCTCTGACGGTGCAATACTGTTTCAGGCCCTAAGAAGGGCTTGCAAAACAAGCACCAGAAATACAAAGGTCCAGAAAAGCATAACTCATATGGAGATGCTTGAAAAGACTCGTAAAATTAGAGCATATTACAGGAGCATCAGTGCAGAAGACATTGATTTGCCTCCGCAATCAAACCGTAGACAGTTTAGAATTTTTACCTATGACAGACGAGCAAAAAGAGTCGTCGTCAAGAAGATTAAAGACTGTATTCGTAACTCAGAAGTCTTGTTGAAACATCTAAGAAGACACGCTCCTATAGCGGTCTATTATTCAACAAGCAAGTGGTTAAACCCGCAAAACATAGGCCCAGACCCTTTTTCAAAGTCTGGTCGAAGAAAGTTTAGAAAGAGAGGACTTCTAACCAACTATCATAATACATGGTTGGGTCAAGAGTTCTTTATTGATGTAGACTACGAAATGAAAGACAGTAGAATGGCCGCTGAGATGACTGAGAAAGTTATCAAGTGGTACAAAGATAATGTCAATTCTAAAGCAAACCTAACTGTTGTTAGAAGTGGTGGTAAAGGATTCCATGTAATTGATTTTGATTATGATATCAAAGCACATTTGGAAGACAACCTCCCTAACAGTAGAATGGTATTAGAGGCTTGGAACGCATCGTATGACTACAAAGATTTCAAGACCAAACACGGTAAAGTTACTGCCTCATCAGTGAGACAGAACATAAGCCGTAACTGGAAAAAGAGTATTATAGAGAGCATGAAGCGAGATGGACTATTGGTGGACTTTGAAGTTACACCAGACCCTCGCAGAATTATTCGTGTTCCGGGTACTGTTCATGGTAAGAAAATGACCGTATGTGAAGTAATATCGGAAGATAATATTTACGACGGAGCAAAGGCCATTGAATAAGTTAAATACTGTGGGAAACTACATAGGTAATATGTCGAAAGAACAGATGACCAACTCAGAGGGCTCCGGCTCTTTGAATTATGAACAGATGATTGCTGCAAACGAGCAATTGATTGAGAAGTACGGTGAAGATTACCGTGATAAGATTGGTGGAAAATACACCCACGCTGATGGAACGCACTGCTATGTCGGTGCGCTCTTTTAAGAGTTGGGCTACCCACTACCTAATCAGGGTAAAGATTACGCTAACGGGTCATCCGTTGGTGGAATCAAATCTTGGCTGGAAAAGAACCATAGTGTTTCTATGAGTCGTGAATTACAGAGTGCGCTTCAAGCCGCTCAAGTAAGGAATGACAGTAAAGACACTTGGGGGAACGCCGCTGATGCATTTATGCGTTCATACCGTCAAAATCGTATTGCAGAGCAACTAAAGATGCAAAACGTCAGTTCCATTAATTTGGGAGAAGATGTTGAGCAGACGCAGTCGCTCGGTCATCAAAAAATCTGGGAATAGATTATTCCGGGCCTTCGGGTCCTTAGAAATGTTTGATGCAAAGTATCTAGACAACATAGCAAAATCTTATGTTTTTGCCATTGCTGACCGAAGACTACGCGTTGGAAAGAAGATGGTTGAACACCTTAATTGGGACAACCTAAAGAAGTTAGCAGAAGAAGGTAACTGGACTATGGCTGTAAAAGCCAGAGATTTCTCCGGTATCTACATATCTTCGCTACTTGATTCAGAATTTAGTTCACATGAAGTAAAACAAATTACCCAAAGCCTCGCAAAAGACGATGCTATATGGGCTATGCACTTCAGTGACTTCGCAAATGAGATGGAAATACTAGGCTACGAGATTACACTTTCTTGGGAGCAACTAAGTACATCTAAGTACGAATACGAAGGGAAGAACCACTTCTCTGCAGAGTATTCGTCAAAGCGAAACCTATGGGTTAAAGAAAAGCGAGGAGGTTCCGATGGATTTTGGGGCCGACCAACCATGATTATATCATGGGGTACTGCTTTGCAACTTGAAGACGCAATCAAAGTATTAAGAGAAAAAGAAGATACTACCGTCGGAATGGACGATGACTTCTTGACTCGATTTTAACTGGGCCCAGTGCCCTTAGTAATGGCGTTCTTATCAATAGAGCATCCTAGCGTAGCAAATCAAGGTTTGCTACTTGATATCACTCAAAACGAGAACATTTTGGACTTGAAGGTTCAGACTATTCTCGGTGATGTCAAAGGAAACATTAGAATGGGATATGACGGAAAGAAACTCATTGTCTTCATCAGTAGAAATGATGGGTCAAATGAAATCGTCCATGTGCCAATAACAAAGGAGGAATAACCTCCCTAGAATGTACAAATTTGGAAAAATTTGGACTCAATGCGAATACTGTCATGAAACCTTTGCGCAGCAATACCATAACCACAAAATATGTGGCCATTATGCGTGTTACAAGCAGTCTAAGGTTGATTTGGCGAAGAATAAATTGGTTGCCCTTGTTGCGCCACTTATGAAAGCCAATAACATGGAGGGCGAATGCCCAATTATGTTTGCAAAGAGTCATTTACGATATTTAGATGAACAGTATCTTAAACGTAATAGAGAAGGAACTCACACCACTTTAACCACCAGTAAGGATTTACAGGTAAGGAGAAGAAAGTTGAGAGCCTCTTTAATGCTAGTAGATAAGTATGCATCTTATAATCAAACAGAAGTATCAAGAGTATATTTCAAGGGCCTAACGCCCTAAACGGAGGTCTAACCTCCCTAGTATGAGTATGTACGCTAAAACAGAATTGTTTTCAAACGACATATGTGATAGATGCATGAAAAGCAGAATATGGATTTACAGTAGAATAAATCAACCTAATTACAAGGTTGTCTATGCCTGTTTATCTTGTTATGTAAAACATATGCGTGTATCATACACTACAATGTATCTGGAAAGTTGGCGGGATGCTAACTATGAAAGAATACAGATAAACGAAAAGTACTGTGTAATCGGTGGCCTAGTTAATCTTCAAAAGATTCAGGCCCGAATGCAGTACATCGGTGAGTAACACCTTAGACATGAGCAGGAAACTGACGCATGGTGCTGAAAATCTATTACAGGTTATTGAGCGTGCTCCAGCGCACACACGAAACGAACTGATGACTCTAGCGGGTATTTCCCGCCGAGAGTGGTCTAAGTTGAGTGGTGAACTGAAAGCGGCTAAATTAATCCGTACGGAATCGGCCACAATAAAAGGCAAAGTAGAGTACAGATGGTATAAATCTGGACCTGCTGCGCTAAAAACAAAAACCCCAAAGCCAAAGAAGTCAAAAAAGACTTCTGCAGTTGTGCGAAAGCACATCCGTCGTGGACAGCGTACCCCGCAGAGTTCATGGAGCGTTACTGAAAAACGCCTCCTAAAGAAACTCTATGGCGAAGGTATGCGTGATGAACAAATTGCTGAAGCATTTGTTAAAGACGAACACTGCGCTGACCGTTCTACTTCCGCAATTAGCGGAAAGAGAAGCGATTTGGGATTGGTATTTGGTAAGGGGCGTAAGCCTAAGCCAAAGAAGGACTCTAAGAAGTCCAAGCCAAAACAAACAACACCTGTTGTTAAAAAGACAGAAAGTAAACCAGTGAAGGAAATAACACGCTCTAACAAAGAGCCACTGATTGCTGAAATGGAAGCAGTATCTTTGATTATCAAAGGTATAGAGATGCTAGGAGTCGGCCAAAAGAGCCACTCTCACCATGAATACGCAACTGTACGAGATGTACAGGAATCCTTCAACAAGGTTTCATCTGCTCTAGACGAACTAAACTCAAGGCTAACAGTCATTGAGGAACAACTTGCAGGAATGCATACCGCTCAATCAGAAGTGGACGATAAGCAAAACAGTGCCCTTAGGGACATGTTGCAGCGAATGTCTAACTTCACGACTGAGATGGAAGACCGTCTAAACAACAATTAACCGGGCTAACGCCCCTAGATTGCTCCCGGATGACCTCTTAAGAATATGTGGGGGTCAATCATGATGATGTAACAGGCATTGATATTGAATCAATGACTACGAGTCAATGATGTAAAGGCACCCCTTGCTTAATGTTCGCAAAGTATAGTACTAGCGAATACTTTTAGGGTGAAGTGCAGTACTATATTCAAATGTACAAAACGGGCAATCACAGAAAATCACTACTCCAAGACAGTAAGACTTACTGGGTGGTACAACGTCCTATGCCGAGTATATTCTATCAGTATACGTTAATCGGTGTGGGAGGGTACGTTGTATTAAACAAATTGAACACCTAAGCGTCATCAATGCTGAGTAGTGGCAGTAAGATTTCCCAAAGGGGGCGTATGCCTCTGGAGGAAATCTCAGTTAAGTCGTTTGACTTATAGAAAAGTTACCTATCCAGTGAAACGCACAGCGTAAGTACGCTGACGTTACATTGGATATTCTTTTTGGTAACATAGACCTATGACTGAAGAAGTTAAGGAACTACAAGAACAGATAAATCAATTAGATGCAGCAATGGACAACATTATTTATGTTGTTACTCAACTCACTGAGAAAAATGCTACAAAAGATGAACTATCTGAACTTGAAGTTAAACTAGAAGAGAAACTTGATTACGATGATTTTGAAGATGGCCTAAGTAAAGAAGGCGTTCTTCAACAACGGGACACTATGTCTTTAGTAATCAAGCAACTAATGTATATACTTGACATTCTTGGGGATAAAATCCCTACTATGAATGTCCATGATTATGCATTGCTTGAATCTTATAGAAAAAGATAAACAATTGGGCTCTGAGCCCTTAGTATGACTGAATCAGTCGAAACCGCTAACGATTACATACTAAATGTATGCGCTAACGAACTTAACCCTGACCTAGCAAGTGCTATTACAGCACGCTTAGAGAAAGGAAAAGAAGCCTACGGACATGAACTCCAGCCACTGGATGACACAACTAAATGGGGAACCCATTTTGATAGTTGGTTAGAAATGGCTGAAGAAGAGATTGCCGACGCTATTATCTATGTACTTACTAACTGGCTAAGGCTAGTAAAGAACCGTACGGATAACAAACAACACTATTGGAGAACAATGTATATCGTGAAAACACTATCACAACTACATGAAGCCTTCAATGAAATACCGTCAGAATAATCTGACCTAGTAAATGAAGTATTTACTTAAATGGATGAACAACTGCGAAAAAGAACTTCTAAGTTCTTGTGACCCGTTGTACAAATACGCTAACTGGGTCGAACAGTCTTCTCTTGAAATTGCACACGCAATAAAGGAAGCATTCGACAACAGCAAATTGGAAAAACCCGATGATATATCCTTTGACTTCCTCAGTGACGGGGAAGACCCTTTGGATTATATCTCGTACATAGTAGAGAAGTCGATAGAAGAGTATCTTAGAACATACCTTCCGCCGTCTGTATTAACACTAACACCACCCTCTGATGGAGGCCCTGATATACTGAAGTCCAGTACATCTCTAAAGGATTCATTAGAAGTATTGCATATATTGATTGCAAATATTGTGGCTTTCCCACACACTATTTTTGAGATAGCAGATGAAACACTCGCTACTCTCTCTAGTGTAGTTCAACAAGAAATTGCTGAACAAATTGTGGAAAAGGTAGTTGAACCCTACTTACATAACATACTGAAAGTCAGTATATCTGAAGCACCAGTAGCATTAACAAATACTAAATGGGGACTTAAAGCACTCACTACATACTTCTTCTTGAAACACTCTCACAAAATACAATTGACTGAGGTGGTACAGAAGATGTTTGAAATGACAGACGTATCTGATAACTTGGATATTTCTAAGAACTTGAAGTTGCCTTACCCAATGAATTACATTGAGTTTAACAAATCATTGCCCATGGAAATGAGAAACGGTGATTCCGTTTCTGTAACAGGGGCTTTGATGTATGAAGTTACAACACCAGACTTTGAAGAGGGAATGCCCTTGCATAAGACTGGTATGATTGAAAATTTCCCGAAGGAAAACTATCAAACGATAGGAACCTTACATGGCTTGGTCGGAGTTGACCAAGTTAGAAAAACCGCAGAAGACGGTTACGAAAACACACGAATGACCTATGATAAAGGACTTGTCCCGCTATGCATTACAAAGAATTGCGAGCAAGGACAGAAAATAACGAAAGACAATGTAGTAATGGGTATGGATAAAAACCCAATGCTAGATTTAGGAGATTCTCACTTGATGGGAATACCGTTTCATGACTTGCCCTCGGTAGACCCGTTGGATGCGACTATAAATCGCCTACTAACGCATAACTGGGAGGCCATGATGACGGTTGGATATGGAAAACTTGCCCTTGGACTACGAGATACTATGCCGACTTTGTCGGAACTAGGTATACTCGGAGGAAGAGCGATAGGTAATGCCGTTATCGACCCCTTATACAAATACGACAAGAAAGTTATTGACCATAACATAAAGGAAGAAACCTATACAATAATTGAATTAATTATCAACTATGATTCGTATAGCGAAGAAACACGTTCGTTGTGGACTAACATCGGTCCCTACTTAGAAATAGGTAGAAGGCCTGATGGAGATTTGTGGGAAACAGTAAAATCAAATTTTGAGCAGAATTTTGACCCAGATTTATTAGAAAATCTAGGCAAAAATAACACGGAAACCGCCGTGGAAGCGTTTAAAATTGCACTTCAAAGCATATGGTTCATCAATGAACCTGATGTGAAACTCAAAGAAGCACCGGAAGAACAGCCGTCAAACAGACGGCAGTACTTCCCTAAGACAAAGGTTACTAACAAACGCAAGATTGTGTTGAGAGGAGAAATCAATAGATATCTCAAATCATTAAGCAAGACTGTACGAAGTAGCCCTAAGGGTGCATGGTGGGTAAGAGGACACTGGAGGAACCAATGGTATCCTTCGATTCAAGACAACAAGCGAAAGTGGATTAGGCCGTACGTTAAAGGTACGGGCAAAGCCACCAAAAAGCAAGTTGATTTGGACCCAAATACAGAGGTGTAATGCCTCCTAGATGCTAGATATTAATATCGGCAGTTTGATTAGAGAACAAACAAAAGTTCTCCGTAATCTAAACAGAATAATGGAACGTATGAATGAAAACATTACTGTTCTTGTTGGTTGTGCTTCTGATGGAACACAAACTGATGAACAGTTAGAACTTATGGAGCGTCTAAAGGACACTCTTAAGGAACTGGACCCTGACTCAATCTTGGTTAGAGGTTCTCCTAAGACAACATACAAGTCCACACATAAATACATTGAACACTTGAGGAAGGCCATTAGGCGTTCTTCATCGTACGATGGAACAAAAGAGGAGGAATAACCTCCCTAGGTGTCTGAAACAAAAGACGTTAATATGGATGAATTGCAAAGCATATGCTGTTACAGTTGCGGAGCAATAACCCAATTATACATTAATCATGAAATTAATGACTACTCGTACAGGCAAATAGCCTGTCTACCATGTATCATAAAATGGCAAGAAAATGGAGGCCATTGGTAAATACGAGTTATTGGCTTTGGCCTTAGATGACAGAATCAAAAACTGTTACAGTCTATACAGACGGTGCTTGTCCAAGCAATCCTAGTCCTATTGGCGGTATTGGAATATATACGCCTAGTACTGGAATTGGTATTGGTTACAAAGTAGTAGATGAAGACATGACTAACAACCGAGCAGAACTGCTCGCAGTTATCATGGCTTTGATGTCAGAAGACGCTGAATCAATTGAGATATTTACGGATAGCGAATACGTTTCCAAGAATCTCATTGAGAATGTCCAAAGATGGAGAAAGGATGACTACAAGGGAATTAAAAATTCTGACTTGTGGGAAGTCCTCTATGACCTAACATATGGGTCAGTAAACGTACGTTTCACGTATGTTACCTTCTGCAGACGAGGTTCGCTTATTGGAAACAAGGTTTCTGATGCATTAGCGAGCGGAGCAGCAAACGAACTTGACAACTACACTTGGGACTACAAAAAAGACCTAAAGGCTTGGATTAACAAGGACCCCAAAGTAAGACACAATACGGTAAAGCCGAAGAAAGCGAAAGCACAGGCTAAACCAAAAACAAAAAATGAGGCGACAAAATCGTTTATGCCATTTTAATGGCCTCTTAGTATACATAATGTAATAAATTTGATAAACCTAGTTTTACAGAACCCCTCCTAATGGACAAGGGTCTAAACAAGAATCAAATCAAAGATTTGGAAAAAATCATCGACATGTGTAACGACGATATGCACGAGTATATCCAGTTTGCATACATGCTTAATGAGAACCTTTCCGAAGAGGAAGCGGTAGACCAAGTGAACCACGCCATGATGTTTGTAGAAGATATTGTTTCTTCTATTGACAAGATAGAGGCGTCTAATAACCTATCACATATGCATATAGCGTACCTATTGTTTGAACTACACACCAGAGGTGTTGCCAATCTCCTTAACTCACTAGGAGTGGCCGCCGAAGAAAGGTTCCAACTTGACTACGCATAGACATGAGTTTCAACAAAGAAATTCTTAACAATGTACCTAGCCTAATACACGACCCTGAGCATCCATGTTATGGATTCGCTTCGGTTGTCAATGGCCAAGACATTGCTATACATAAAAATGAGATATCAGCAGTATTGACCTCTATCGGTGGTCAATTTGTTAAAACTATGAGCCAATCATTGGGGTTAATCCTCAATGGGAATGGCAAGTTTGCTACACCAAGAGCATTAGACTTTCATAATCACGCTACTGTGATGACGAAGGTAATGGGTGAAGAGAAATTTGATAATCTCATGACGTTGCTAATGATGTACGAGGATGCTTGTGCTAAACATTTACAACAATCGGAGGACTAACCTCCCTAGAATGAACAAGGTTAAACTATTAACTGACTGGCTATATTCAGTAGCAACAGTCGCTTGGATTTGCATCATAATCGCTATTGACGAAGGCGATGAAGCAGTAATTATATTAGGGCTATTCTACTTAGTAGGTAGCCCGATAGTATATTGGCTAATATGGAAAATATGTAACATAGTTTCCTCTTTTGTGCAATCTAAGATATTAACTAAACATATTCTTACAGAAGTGATACGAGAAGTAGAAGTAGTAAGAGAAGTAGAAGTAATCAAAAAAGTTCCCTCACATGATGGCATTGTAATTAAAAATATACATGTTCAAGATGGGGTATACAAGGAGGACTAACCTCCCTAGACATGACAAGAAGTTGTGATTTGTGCGGTAAAAATGCTAACCATTTTGGTAAGCATGCCGTATGTACTAAGTGCAAAGACATGGCAATTGCTATGGCTGTTGAAGCACTAGAAGAAGAATAATTGGGCGAAAGCCCTTAGTTATGGTATTAGAAATACTGTTGGTTGTTATTACTATTGTAGTGTATATGGTTCTGTTTGAACTATGGGTACAACACATTGTAAAACAACCTGTTGATGAGGACTTTGAAAAGTTAGTAAATTACTTACTAACCGGAGTTGATATTAGCGAATCGGAGGAGTAATACCTCCCTAGACTATGACAGTTACAAGCAACTGGAATGACTTTGGCCATCGAGAAATCGCTGACGCTAAAGAATTGCTATCCCACATCAAGAGCATTGACTCCTACGGTAAAGTAGAAGTACAATTCAATACGATGAGTGGATTGATTTTTCTTGTTGATGAAGATTACAAAGTCTGGATGATGAACGGAGAGGCCATTGAAGAATGGCATAACTGTCCTGAATGCGGACATGAGGGATTCCTTGAAGATATGGAACATGATGGCAACTATGGTTGCTTTGAGTTT
>PAND01000025.1 GCA_002707525.1 Flavobacteriales bacterium | reverse complement strand
TCTACCAAAGACTTTACTTTGGTGAGAATGGCAACTATTGATGCTGGTTCAACGGATTGGTCTACAGGTGCTGCAGAATGGGATGTGTATCCACAAAATACTTGGACGGACATGGGAATGCACACTTCTAACTGTGCTTCCTCTCCGCCACCATCTACAGGTTGTTCAGAGCTATTTTTCTCTGAATATGCGGAAGGCTCCTCCAACAATAAATACGTTGAAGTATATAATCCTACGGGTAGCCCGGTTTCATTAACGGGTTATACGGTTTATACGAGCGTTAATGGCGGTAGCAATACTAGTGCTTTCATTATGTCAGGATCATTAGCTTCAGGCGATGTATATATGATTAGCACAAATACTGCTGATCCTTCTATTCAAGCTGCTGCGGATACTTCTTTGGGATATCCATCAATTGTTCATTATAACGGTGATGATGCACTTATCTTGGTTAATGGGTCAGATACCTTAGATGTTATTGGTGTACCAGGTGTTGATCCAGGTAGTGAATGGCCCGTCGGCACAGGCTCTACCAAAGACTTTACTTTGGTGAGAATGGCAACTATTGATGCTGGTTCAACGGATTGGTCTACAGGTGCTGCAGAATGGGATGTGTATCCTCAGAATACTTGGTCGGATATGGGCATGCACACTTCAAATTGTGCTTCATCTCCACCTCCACCTCCACCTCCGCCAACAGGTAATATACCAACCTATGCTATTGCAGATGTTACAGTCGTAGATGCGGGTGGTGTAGCAGATAGCCTTGGTGTTGAGTGTAAGCTAGTAGGTACCGTTATGGGTATAGATATGCAAGGTTCTACTGCAGCAATCCAATTCACTATACACGACGGTATTGGTGGCATTGGATGTTATTCTTCTGCACCTGCTGCGCAAGCCTACTCTGTAATGGAGGGTGATCAAGTTAGATTGATTGGAACCATTGGTCAATTCAATGGTTTGACTCAAATTTACCCAGATAGCATTGTGTTTATTTCTTCAGGTAATGCGTTACCTACAGCCACTGTGGTGACTCAACTTGGCGAGAATACTGAAAGTGAGCTTGTTACATTTAAGAGTGCTACTCTAGTTGATCCTTCCCAATGGTCAGGTTCAGGCTCTGGATTTAATGTAGATATTACTAACGGTACAGATACTATAGCGTTGAGAATAGATAACGATGTTGATTTATATTCTCAACCAGCACCAACTGGAGCCTTTGATGTAACGGGTATTGGTGGTCAGTTTACGTTCAACATAGGTAATTTTGATGGATATCAACTTCTACCTCGTTATACGGCTGATATTGTACCTGCGGCAGCAGTATATGTTCCTAAGTTGGTAATAAGTGAGATTATGCCGGGTTCAAATGCTTCTTCTTGGAATGCAGACTGGTTTGAAATTCACAACTACGGTGATACCCTAGTTAATTTAGCGGGTATGTCATGGGATGATGAAAGCGGTATTTCAGGTACAGTTGGACTCCCTTCTGTTGATGTAGCTCCTGGTGAAGCTGTAGTAGTTTGGGACGATGTAGCTGCAAATGAAGACAGTCTGCTTGTTAGTTGGAAATTATCTCCAGGTGCCGTTCAGGTTATATCTTTAGATGAAATGACGGGTTCTTTCCCATCATTGAGTCAAAATGGTGATGGTATATACTTATTTGATGCTGCAGGTATTGAATTGTCCAATAGTGTCTATGCATCTGCAAGTGCAGGTACATCTGTTGAATTTGATTCTACAGGCGCTTCTTTGGGAGATGCTGTAGACGGTGTTAACGGAGCATATACCTCTTTGAACGGCGATGTAGGTTCTCCGGGTAACTTAGCTCCTAATACTAATGCGGGTGAGCTCATTTTAAATGGTCGTATTTATCCTAATCCAAATACTGGTGTATTTAAGATAGAGATGGGTGTCAAAGACAACTACACTGTTGAAGTGATGGATGTTAGAGGATCAGTTCTTTCAAAAATCACAGTGGAAGGAAATATAATTCCAGTAGAAGTTAATGCAAGTCCAGGCATGTACTTGGTGCGCGTATCTTCTGCAGAAGGAACAGTAACTCAAAGAGTTCAGGTCTTATAATCCCAAACGGTAGTAAGGGATACAAAAGCCGCGGCCTATGGCCGCGGCTTTTTTTATAGATTATTTTGGATTCTCTTAATGGGCTAGCGCCGTTTGTATTGCCTTTGTAAAAGTATTGGCGCCGTTTAGATTCAGATGATCTGCATTAAAATATGCGCTGTCAGGTAATTTTATGTTTGTGGTGATAACCTCAAGATTTTCAATGGTAGCATTAAACACCTGTTGGACTTGAACGGGAATGGCTGATTTGTATTCCGGAAGAAGAGGAGCGAGCACAACTAATAGCGTTATGCCGCTGCGTTCACAGGTCTTGGTTATGTTTTGAATGGCTAATTCAGAAGGAAGAGAGACTGTAGGGTATTCCGGATTAAAATGCCTGTCTAATGTGTTTAGGAGATCATTTTTTCTGCCATGAATGGGTTTAGGTGTAAATTTTCCAAGAAAAGTAGGACGGCCAGATAGATTGGGCAGAAGCTGTTGTCTGTAGGAATGTCCCTGAGCAGTTAATGGGTTGGTATTCTGTGCCCAGAAAGACCTTGGAAATAACGTATAGTATCGCTTTGCCATTTCTGAAGACCATTGAGAATCTGAAAATTTGAAATCGTTATATCCCGCAAAGTTATTTGGGCTAAGCACTAATAGAATGGTGTCTGGATGGAGCTTTTTGGCAATCCATTCCAGCTTCTGTGAAGTTGCCACAAGAGGTTCTGCCGTATGGGCAAAGTTCTGTGCGTCAAGGATGTCAGGACACATATTTGTTGCGGCGTGGCTATCGCCCAAAATAATTGTGCCTCCTTGGTGTTTGGCTATGAATGAAAGGCTACGCCAATAATTAAAAGCAACTAATAGTCCAATCGCCGTAGCAAGTAATATGGAGACCAATGAAAATCTAAAAATGAACTGACGCATAAACTAGAACTGAAAATAAATAAAGCTCTGCTGTCCGCCAATGTAGAGCAAAATCAAGTAGGCTAGACTTAGGTAAACTATTAGTCTAAGTAAGAAAGACTTTGCAAGGACTCCTTTACTAAGGAAATTAAGCGCAAAATCGTGTTTGCGTCCAATCCAATCACCGGAGAATAATAGGGCTATGTATACCATTAGAGAGGGTTTGATTGATAGCGCCTTTCCGGTATTTAATTGGGTGATATTTTGGATATAATCTATGGCATGGGAAAGAGATTCGGCACGGAAAAAAATCCAAGCTATAGTGGTAATTGAAAAAGTAAGAAGTATTCTATGTAAGTCTCGAATTTTTGGATCATTTAAGTTACTTCTGTTGCGTTTGGCAAGAAGGAGCGGAAGAAAGAGCAGTGCATTAATGAGACCCCAAATGATGAATGTCCAATTGGCACCATGCCAAAAACCAGAGACTAGAAATATGGCAAATGTATTCCTGACCTTAAATGCAGTGGACCCGCGTGAGCCCCCCAATGGGATGTATAAATAATCTCTGAACCAAGTACTCAATGAAATGTGCCAGCGACGCCAAAATTCGGCAATGTCTCTTGAAAAGTAAGGTGTTTTAAAATTCTGCATTAAATCTATTCCGAAGAGTTTGGAGACCCCTATGGCAATATCTGAGTAGCCGGAAAAATCACAATATATCTGTACGGAGAATAATAATGCTCCGGTAATTAAAGCAATGGAACTAAAACCGTTAGGATCACTAAATACTTGATCAACTAATGGAGCTACCGCGTCTGCAATGACCACTTTTTTGAAAAATCCCCAAAGAGCTTGCCGCATGCCATCCACAGCTTTCTGATAATTAAAAGACCTGTTTGTGGAAATTTGAGGAAGTAGGTTTGAGGCCCTTTCAATGGGTCCAGCAACGAGCTGCGGAAAGTAGCCAACAAATGCTGCAAAGGCTATGAAGTCCTTGGTAGGTTCTAGTTGCTTTCTATAGATGTCAATGGTATAGGACATAGTTTGAAAGGTGTAGAAAGAAATACCTACCGGTAAGGCTATTTTTAAAAGAATAGGGTTCGTATGGAATCCAATGCTATTAGCAATCTCCGTAAAATTGCCTATAAAGAAATTGTAGTATTTGAACACGCCAAGAAGTCCTAGGTTAAAAAGCATACTTGCGGTAAGCAAAAGTTTACGCTTAGAGACTTTAGTGGCAGTTGCTAGATGTTGTCCAAGCAAATAATCGACCACAGTGGATGCAACTATAAGGCCTAAGAATCTTACGTCCCACCAACCGTAAAAAAAATAAGACGCCAGCAGGAGCATGATATTTTGATAGCGCAATGAATTCCTCAGCGCCCAGTATATTGCGAATACAATGGGTAAAAAAACGGCGAATGAGAGCGAATTGAACAGCATTAACTAAGAATCCTCTGGTAGTTTTCTGCGATAGTCTGTTCGGAGAATTGGCTGCAGGCAAGGGTGTAATTTTTAGCGCGTTCTTTTTTGGATAATGGAGTGCTCAGTGCCTCAGCGCTCAGGTCATTCCAAGTAAAAAAGCAATATCCTTGCTCTTCCAGGAAAGGGAGAAGTACACTTTCGGGGTGCAAGAAAACTTTAGTTCCACTCATTAATGCAATAAACAGGGTGTTTCCTGCTTCTTGTCTTCTGTGACCAAATAGTGCATATCCCGTAGTGCAAATGAGTTCAAAATATGCGTTACGGTCCATGTAATTTAGAATCGGTTGGAAGGCCGTGCCAAGAACTTTTTGACCAAATTCTAACGTAGCTTCAATATGCGGTTTGTCTCCATAGCTCAGCGGAGTTCTTATTGACTGATTGATTCCTAACTCATCAAGTAGAGCCAATAAGTGCTTGTGATTTCCGCTTTGTGAACCGCTGTGGTTCAATAAAATATCTTCTGAGCGAAAATCAGGGTTAGCGCCCACCCACTGTTGAACTACCTCAATGTCTTCTGGATTGAATGCACCGTATTGAAATTTCAACATTTCTCCCTGGAATTGATAGTGCTCCACAAGAAGCTTCAAATCTCCTGGACTCCAGAAACACCAGTAGTCCACATGGGATTGTACAAAGGGGGCATAATGCCGGTTATACGCTTTCAATTGAGCCCAGCGCCTGACTCTACTCAAGAGGGTTTCCCCTTTGATTCGTGTTAAGATGCCTTTAGGAGCATCCAATATTTCAAACAGCTTGAAGCCCTTGAAAGCTAGAAGAAGTTCATAGAGATCATTACCGTAAAATAGCCAATAGACGGGAGCTTTAGGAGCGGTATTTACCCAATTGATTTTCTGGTAGGTCATCAAGTGAATATAAATGCGTTCTATTTCAATCTCATGCTGGAATTGGTAGTCTAACCATTCAGAGGAATGAATGACCTGTTGGCTTTCTTGAAGAAATGTAAAGGGTGGTTTTGAACCAAAAACGATATAAAGATTATTGTCCAATACTGCTTGTGCCCTTTTAATAAATGGCGGTAAAAACTTTTCGTCATTAATCAGGTGGACATACATACTATTTGGAATAACCGAATTTTTCTAAAGTCGCATGAGATAAGTTCCATAGCTGGTCACTAAAATGGGGGTCTAGCTCTCTTCTGAAGGCGCCGGCTCTACTGGGGTCAATAGGTTGAAGGGTTTTTTGCTTCCAATTGAGCATTTCTTCAGGTTCGTCATTGTATTCATAGAATTGCCTCATACGCTCATCATACGAAAGACCTAAGAAAAGCGCTACTCTTTCTAGTTCTTGTTTTGGGCGAATCAACAAATCTTCGTAGCGCACCACCAGCGTGGGTTTATCATCTAAAAAGGTCAATAAGCGCTCATTATTCTTTGTCCATTTTCCAGCTATTTGTTCTGCGCTGGTTTCTAAACTTGGAGCATATTTCCCCTTTAAGTTCTTCTTTTCAATATCTAAATACGAGTTTGCCACATCTCTAATATCTCGCACCAGGTGGACATATTTTGCATTAGGCATTGCGCTTGAAATATCCTCAAGGAAATTCAGATAATAGTTATTCTTATCAATAGCAACCTTAGGATCTTTGTTCTTCCCCTTTGATTTAGAATAGGCGTAAAACACAGCTTTAACCATACGCTTATAATTGGGTGCGACTACCTGATCAAAGGTATTTATGAGGTCATCCGTAGTCAAACCCCACGTTTCCATTTTTTTGCTTTCTAAAACTGCTTTGGCGAATGCAACACGATTTTTTGAAGAGCTGAAATCTACCCTGCCGAACGCGGAAAAATTCCATTGAATGAATCCACATTCAGGAGGTGCCACAATCTGTGGATGAGCATTGAGCATTAATCGGAACAGGGATGTTCCGCTGCGTGGATTGCCAAGAATGAAGCAGAATTTCATAGTATTCAAATGTAAGGTCTAGTTGTCAATACTTCTCTACTTTTCCTTTATTCGTAGTTGCCCGGTTCGGCCCACCCCTTGGTTGATTGAATTCCCTTGTTCCATTGATTACGGAGTGAGGCGAATGAGCCATTCTTTGGAGAGAATTTCTGATCAATTACTGCTAGGTCTTTTAATTCACCAATTGATTTCCATATGCCTATTCCGAGCCCGGCTAGTAATGCTGCCCCGAGTGCCGTACTTTCTGTTTCCAACGGTCGGATTACGGGACAATTTAAAAGGTCGCTTTGAATCTGCATAAGTGTATCATTGGTACTTGCACCGCCATCTACTCGAATAGATTTCAAAGGTTGTCCTAAGTCCTTTGCCATAGCCTCTAAAACATCCGCTGTACTAAGTGCAATTGCTTCTAATGAAGCATAGGCTATATGGGAGGTATTTGTCCCACGCGTAATCCCCATAATTGCGCCTCGAGCATAGCTGTCCCAATGTGGTGCTCCGAGTCCGGTGAGAGCAGGAACAATGGTTATCCCTCCACTTGTCCCTTCTTTAAGGGCTAACTGTTCAACATCCGCACTATGATCAAAGAAGCCCAAGCCGTCACGAAGCCATTGAATAAGGGATCCGGCAACATATACAGAACCTTCCAAGGCATACGTGCGTATGCCGTTAAGTTGCCAAGCTACCGTGCTGAGCATTTTATTGCTGCTGACTACAATATGGTTTCCCGTATTTGTCATAGCGAAGCAACCTGTACCGTAGGTGTTTTTAGCTTCTCCTGAACTGAAGCAAAGCTGACCAAATAGCGCACTTTGTTGATCACCTGCAATACCAGATATGGGAATTTTAGCGCCAAACACCTCTTGATCTGTGCTTGCCAAATATCCACTGCTATTGACCACTTCTGGTAGAATAGATATAGGGATATTAAATAGATCACAGAGTCTCTTGTCCCAAGTTCCACTATGAATATTGTACAGCATTGTGCGACTTGCATTTGAAGCATCTGTGATGTGTTTTGACCCCCCTGTGAGCTTATGAATAAGCCACGAATCTACAGTTCCAAAGCATAGTTCTCCGCGAATTGCTCTGTCTTGGGCTCCTTCCACATGTTGAAGAATCCATCTTATTTTACTTGCTGAAAAATAGGCGTCCACTATGAGACCTGTTTTTTTTGCAACCTGATTAATGGAAGCTTCAGAAAATGAACTGCAATAATCAGAGGTGCGTCTGTCTTGCCAAACAATAGCATTATAAATGGGTTCACCACTGCGTCGGTCCCATACTATAGTTGTTTCGCGCTGGTTAGTAATTCCAATCGCAGAGACCTCATTGGAATTGATTTTTGCTGCTTTCAGCGCTGAAGAAATGGCTTTTTGCTGCGAGGCCCATATTTCATTGGGATCATGCTCAACCCACGAATTTTTAGGGAAGTATTGAGAAAACTCAAATTGACCAAGGCCTATTTTTTTTGTGTCTTTATCAAATACTATAGCACGTGATGACGTTGTACCTGCATCAATTGCGAGAATATAAGGGACCATAATGTCTAAGAATTACTTGCCTTTAAGATAATCAGAATGCAGGGAAGGAAAGAGAAAGCGATAGGAGAAATACTTATCTTGTCACGCGTCGTGAAAAGGATTATGTATGAGTGAATTTTGGGCTGAATTTATTGGGACACTCTTGCTTTTATTTATAGGGAATGGAGTTGTTGCTAATGTGGAATTAAAAAGAACTAAAGGTTCAGGTGACCCAGGTTCTTGGGTGATGATAACAACAGCTTGGGGATTAGCAGTATACATTGGTATTGTTGTAGCAGGTCCTTATAGTGGGGCACATTTAAACCCGGTAGTAACGCTTTCTTTATGGCTTGATGGAGCTTTAGAGGAGTCAAAGGTGGGTGTGTATATGTTGGCACAACTTTTAGGTGCAGCGGCAGGCACCACGTTGAATTATATTTTCTATAAGCCACATTATGACCTTACCAAGGATGGTGCTGCAATTCGGGGAACGTTCTGTACGGCACCGGTGATTAAAAACTCTTGGAATAATTTCTTTAGTGAAACCATAGGTGCTTTTGTATTGATGTTCGTGATCTTTTACATTTCTGACGGTGCTTTTGAGCTAGATGGTCAAGAGGTGCCTGTGGGGCTTGGAAGCATTGGTGCATTACCGGTGGGGCTTTTAGTTTGGGTTATTGGTCTTGGATTGGGAGGGACCACTGGATACGCAATCAATCCTGCACGTGATTTAGGACCGCGTATTATGCATCAATTATTGCCTATTAAAAATAAAATTGATTCAGACTGGTCTTATGCTTGGATACCGATTGCTGGTCCGCTATGCGGCGGTGCACTGGCTTACTATATCAAAGAACTATTATTGACTACGGTATAGTGAGTGTTTTTAAGCGGCAGATAATCAAAGGTTCATTGTCCAATTTTTTAGGAATTGGTCTAGGCGTGCTTAATAATATTTGGTTGTTCCCTCTAGCATTTACCCTTGAAGAATTAGGGATTTATAGATGGGTAGAACGAACCGCTGTTCTTATTGCTGCCATAGCTTTATTGGGAATGCACAGAACCTATGTTAGGTATCAAAGCCAATTTCAGGGCGAAGAGGCCAGTCAGTTTTTATCAAATATTGTAGTTATAGTAGCTGCTGTAGCAGGGGTTTCAGGTATTGGTTTTTCCTTGTTTGCTGGTAGACTAGCTTCGCTATTAGATGTTCCTATTGCAGATGAAATCTTTATTCTTGGAGCAGTTATAGCGGGAAGTATGACTTACACGCTTGGCCTCTCCATCGCATCAAGTGCGAAGCGTATTTCCGTTCCGTTTTTCATGAAAAACGTGGGAATTCGACTGGCACTTTTAATCAGCGCCTATTTAGTGAGTAAAGATCAACTGGATTTCTCTTTTTGGATGCGGATTTTTGCCCTTGTGCATGTATGCGTTGGATTGGGAGTTTTAGCCTATAGTCTATTGCTAAAGGGGATTCCGTTGCGTAAACCTAAACCGTTAAATAAAGGACTGGGTCAGGAATTGGCCACTTTTGCTGGAAGCGGAGTTATCATGGCGGTAATGACCATGAGCCTTGCTACTATTGATAGTCAAATGATTGTTTCTTTGATGAGCTACGAGGCACTTGGAATTTATAGTATTGCATTTTTTATAGGGAGTTTTGTGGACGGCATACGCCGGCCAGTTTCTCAAGCACTGTCTCCACAGTTTGCTAATCTTTGGAATGAGGGCAACACGGATGCAATTGCGAAAATGTACGGGCGTACTTCTAGAGTATTGATGGCTGTGGCCTTGGTTAGTTTTCTCCTTATTGTTCCAAATATTGAAATCATATTTAGCATGATACCTCATCCTGAGCGATTCGAAGATGCTAAATCTGTAGTGGTATTAGTCCTTTTCTCACGAGTGATTGATTACAGTTTTGGTTCGAATGGCGAGTTGCTTTCGAATGGGCCTTATTTTAAATGGAATCTGTTGGCTATTTCCGGGTTAGTTGCATTATTAATTGGGCTCAATTATGTGCTGATTCCAAAACACGGTTTAGATGGCGCCGGTTATGCCTTGGTCATTTCTTATGCGGTATTCAACAGTGCAAAAGCTGTTTATCTCTACTTAAAAGAGAATATGCAACCATTTTCAACAGTCCAACTTAGATTAGTTTGTATTGCGCTTCCCACCTTTTTACTTGCTAAAAAGTTAAGTGGGCCTAGCACTATGGATTTCATATTAACCAATGCCGTTATAGTAATAGGTTTAGTCGTTGGTTTTATCTTAGTGCGTAAGCGTATTTAATTCTAAAAGCAATTAGCTTTGTCTTATGTCGAAAATACTCGTCACAAAACCATTTCAGGCTCCCTTTGAAGAGATTACTTCAGAAATGCAGCGTGCTTGGGATGCCCAATGGCTTACGAATAATGGACCACTTCTCAAAGAATTTGAAGCTGGTTTGAATGCTTACTTAGGCACTAAAGATTGCGCTGTTGTGAGTAACGGAACCGCAGCCATTCAAGTTGCCCTTCAAGCATTGGGAATCAAAGGTGAGGTAATCACAACCCCCTTTTCTTATGTGGCTACCACCTCAACTATTGTCTGGGAGGGTTGTACTCCCGTATTTGTAGATATAGATGCAAATACGTTCAATATAGATCCCACACAAATTGAATCTGCAATCACAGAAAAGACTACAGCTATATTAGCAACGCATGTTTTTGGAGTGCCTTGCGATGTGGAGTCTATTGAGCGCATTGCCAAAAAACATCACTTGAAGGTGATTTATGATGCAGCGCATTGTTTTGGAACTAAAATAAATGGTAGTTCAATATTGAATTACGGCGACCTTAGCACGCTTTCCCTTCACGCCACCAAGCTTATGCACAGCGTGGAAGGTGGAGCAATTTTTGTCAATGATTCTTCCAATAAATTAGAAGGGCTTACTGAACCAGTATCTCCTTTGCGTTATACTGTTAATCGATTGAGAAACTTTGGTCACTTTGGGCCGGAAGTTTTTGACGGAGTGGGAATTAATGCCAAGAATAGTGAAATTCATGCAGCCATTGGACTGGTAAACCTGCGCTATGCAGAAGAAATAATAGCGGATAGGGAACGGCAGCATGATCGCTATAATCAAGGATTAGCAGCTTTGACATTAATCAAACCGGAAATAGCAGAAAATATAGATTGGAATAAAAGTTATTATCCTGTGGTATTTAAAGGTGAAGAAGAGACCCTTTATGTGCTTGATGGTCTTGAAGCTTCTGGGATTTATGCGCGCAGATACTTCTATCCTGCGCTTAATACACTGCCTTACATTGTTCAACCAGGAAAGACTCCAAACGCCGCAACAATTTCAACCTCCATTCTTTGTTTACCGCTTTATTTTGGTTTAGAAGATGACAAAATCAATCGTGTAATAGAAGAAGTCGTGCGACTATGCAATGAATTCAGATCATGATTAAGCTTCCCGAATCGTTAAGAAATCTTTTTGGTACTCACGGTGAGCCCAATGCTCAAATTACAAATGCGCCACTTTTTGTAACCGGTAGTATGCGTTCGGGTACTACATTTCTAGTAGATAAATTAAGTACACATCCTCAATTATTAAAAATTGGTGTTGAACTCAATCAAGTTTGGACAGACATTGGCGGTGCATCCATTAAGGAAACTTGTGACCATAAAGACGCAGCAGATGCATCCGCTGAATACACGTACCAGATGACGGCATATTTTGCCAATTTCATTTATGAATCTCGCAGCGTGAAGCGAAAAGCTATGCGGAGATATTCAAAATATTTTCATGGATTGGGCAGGGCCTCCTATGATTGGGACCACATTATCCCGGTAAATAAAAGCCCACATTTGATGAACAAACTCGGTTACGTGGGTGCTTTGTTTCCTAAGAGTACGCTGATTCTGATTGTACGAGATATTTACAGTCATTCGGCTTCTATGAAGTATCACTTTGAAAAGCTGCACCAAGCGGATGGTAGAACATACTTCATGGAAGACAACCCAGAGGCTTGCTACAGCCAATCGTATGGTGAAGTACCTGAAGGAAAGCCCTCTTTTCCAGGCAACTTCTCTATTATTCCTGAGCTTTGGATACGCATGAATACATTGGCCTTTAAAGAGCTCAATGACGCTAGTTTTCACCAAAAGATAGTAGTTAGTTATGAAGACCTGGTTGCTAATCAGAGAGGGACACTTTTGGCTCTTTTTGATGCCTTAAACCTTAGGCAGGCTCATCATAGAGTGGCTTGCGAAATTGCAGAAAAGGCAACGGTATTGGTCAATACTACGACTAAGGGGAATCCTTTAGAGAAATGGAAAAGTCAGTTGAGCAAAGATGAGGTTGGGGCCATTGACCTTGCGTTGTCCAAGCATACAAAAGACTATGCGTTCATAAACGATTCACTGCAACAGTTGAAAATCAGGCCCGAATAATGATAGAGCATTTTCCAAATCTCATCATAGGTGGTGCCCCAAAATGCGGTACAAGTAGTCTATATTTTTGGCTTAGTGCGCACCCAGAGGTATATGGGTCTCCAAAAAAAGAGACGTTCTTTTTCGCGGATAAGGTAAATAGATTCAATGCATCTGCAAATGTTCATGAACACGACCTTAGTAGGTACCATGAATTCTTCAAGGACGGCGCAAATGCCGCTATTCGTTTTGAAGCAACAGCTCACTACCTATATGAGGAAGAGGCACTCAAAGCTTTTTCTCAATCTGAACAACCTCCGAAGATGATTTTTTTATTTCGTGAGCCTTCAAAGCAGATGTACAGCCATTACAAGATGGAGAAGTTCCGTACCAAGACCGTTGACATGAATTTGGAACAATACATTGAATTACCCAAAATTGAGAAGTATGTGAATTATGCGTTTTATTTGAAAAAATGGGTGAATGCAATGCCAAAGAATCATGTCCGCATATGGGCCTTTGAAGATCTCATGTCCCGAAAGGAAGAGGTGATGAAAGAAATAGCTGAATACTTGGAAATAGATTCATCCTTTTATGAGAGTTTCAATTTTGAGCATCGCAATGAAAGTGTGGCGATTCGCAGTGGCGTATTGCATCAACTGGGCTTGAGGATTCAGCCTTTAATTCCGCATTTCATTCAACGCCTGTTACTGCCGATTTACATGAAAATGAATAGTGGAGGTCGCGTGCTTGATGATGAAGACGATGCGGGAGTTCTTCAAGCATTCAAGACTAATCATGCAGGAGTGGGCCTTGATTTGAAGAAATCATTTCCAGACTTTCGTTTGGAAAAGTGGTCGTAAATAGAGGAAGTCTTCACTCGTATTGGCGCATTCATTGAGCCTCTTAATAACTGAGCTTAGGCAGAGAAAGGACCGGATTTTTTCCGACCTTTAGCGGATGATATTAAGACACAAATACTTTGTTGCGCTCTTAGGAATAGTAATGACCTTTGGTTCCGCAGCCCAGCCACTAACGTATTACCAAGATGCCTGGAATGAAAACGGCAATGACTTAAGAGAAGCACTTTATGATATCATCAAAGTGCATACTAGGTTACCGTATACTTCATCTTCCACAGATACCTGGGACGTTTTAAAAGCATCAGATGTTGATCCGGCAAACTCTTCAAATGTTTTATTGATTTACGCAGGTATAAGCGTAAACGGCCCTCAGGAGTACAATGGGGGATCGGGATGGAACAGAGAGCATGTTTGGCCTCGTTCATTAGGAAATTTTGGAACTAGCACGGGAGTCGGTACAGACGTGCATAATCTGAAACCAGCTACAGTCAGTTTAAATTCTACGCGTTCGAATCATGAATTTGATTATTTAGGAACTAGCGGAAATCCGGTGAGTTACAGCGGTAACATTACAGGCAACAGATTAAACGCAAGTGCTGGACTATGGGAGCCTCGCGATGATGTGAAAGGTGATTTAGCAAGAATCATCATGTACATGGACCTGAGATATGAAGGCGCAGGGAGCGAACCAGATTTAGTGGTGCGTGAAGCATTGAATACAGGAGGAACAACTTTCGCTGTATTATCTACGCTCCTAACTTGGCATTTTCAAGATACCGTGGATCAATTTGAAATCAACAGAAACAACGTCATAGCCAATTTACAAGGCAATAGAAACCCGTTCATAGACCACCCAGAATTAGCAGATTACCTTTATGGAGACTCTTTGGGTGTAGTTTGGAACCCATTTCTAGATCTTGAAAAGATTGAACAGGAGAGTTCATTGGTTGAACTTCACCCAAACCCAGTTGCGAATGAACTGTTTTTAACTACGTCCCATGCTGGTAGTGCCCGATTAGTTAATGTTAAAGGACAATGCGTAACCTTCAAACTTGAGGAAGGTATCAATCAATGGGACGTGAGTGCTATTCCTGCAGGTTCATATATCATTGAGTTTAGTGATGGAACTAAGGAAAAGGTTTTGATCATTCATTAAAGATTAGCGAAAATATTTAACAAAAAAACCCGGCATAGCATGCCGGGTTTTTTGTGTTAGATCCTTTGCTTAATGGTTAAGAGAGCAATTTTCTTACCATACCGCTAATCACTTTTCCATCTGCTTGCCCCGCCATAGCATTTGTGGCCTGACCCATTACTTTCCCCATGTCAGCCATTGTGCTGGCTCCAGTGGAGGCTATAATTTCCTTGACTTTAGCTTCAATATCACCCTCGCTCAACATTTCAGGTAAGTAGCGTTCAATAATTTCTATTTGTGCTTCTTCAGGTATTGCTAAATCTTCTCGTCCCTGCTCCCTAAATATAGTAGCGCTTTCGACTCTTTGTTTTCGCAGTTTTGTCAATAGTTTGAGCTCACCTGCTTCGGTAATTTCAGTTGCACCAACAGCGGTTTTTTCGTTGAGAATCGCTGTCTTGATAGCCCGCAATGCCTCTAGAGCAATACGATCTTTTGCTTTCATGGCAGATTTGAGGTCTATCATGATTTGTGCTTCTAACGCCATAATTAGTCTACGTTGTCGTGTAAAAATGAATTATTTGTTCTAATATTTCCTTCAGAATCAACCCCAATATTAGACGGTTTATCTTCTGATTTGTGATCTAAATCAACATCCACCCCCTGACGCATATAGGCAGGTACGCGTTCGGACTCTTCAATTTGATTAATTCCCTTGAATGGGTATTGGAAGGCTTGAAGTCTAGATATTCTATCCTTTACTTTTGTAGGGAAGTCACCAGCATTGGCTGCTTTTACAGCGGAGATAGGCCTGTCCATATCTTCTTCGTGGTTATCTACTTCTACTTCTACTTCAGGGGCCTTAGTGACTTCCACTGTTTTTACTTCGAACGTCAAAGATTCTTCTTCCTCTTTTTCTTGCGCTTCATCGGTAGCTATTTCAGAGGTGTGAAACTCCGGTGAAGGGACCGTTAAGCTATTTTCAATACCTTCTTGTTGTGCTTTAACATGGAGATTAGAGACTTCACTTAAGCTTAAGTCAAAAGCTTCGTACGATGTTTCTGCCTCAGCATTACTTTCGTCAAGTGAAGGACGTTCACTTGCCTCAATTTCCTCAAGATTAAGTGCGAAACCGTCACCTTCAATATCCTCTAAGGTGAATGTTGAACTTGTCAATTGGCTTGGTGACTTTGCTGAATCTTCGTTATCTAAAGTGGATTCTGGTGTACTCTCGTTTTGGCTTTGTTGCTCCACTATTCCCTCCGGTCTTTTCATTGGTGCAGGAGCGGGTTGGTCAAATTCTGAGGAAACTTCCGGAATAGGAATAGGTGTTTCCGTTTCTTGTTCAACCTCATCTACTATGACCAATTCTATTTCTTCTTCCTCAGGGTCAACTGTTTGCGAAAACAAATCCCATGGGGAGACTTCTAGGCCGCCTTCTTTTTGGTCCGTTTCAATTTCTAAAGTTGAACTGTTTTCTGTATTATGGATGACTGGCTCAGTTTCTTCTGCTGATGAAAGGAGTACAGGTTCATCTTCCTCAGTTTCTGTTTCTAAGTCCTTTTGATCAGGTGCTTCTTCACTTATATCCCATTCTAGAACATGAACCGTAGCTTCTTCCTCTTCAAAAGTCTCATCATTTAGGCTAGTATCAAATATCTCAGCATCTTCTTCAGGAATTTGAGGGAATCCTTCGCGCGGGTTTTCCTGATTACCTAATTCGTCTTGTACGTCAAATTCGTGTTGGTCTAGAAAATCTTCCACAACTTCATCTGCTGCGGTATCCAGAACTTCATCTTCTTGGGAGCTCGCATTCACCGTATCTATGGCTCCTTTCTCTTCAAAGTCTCCTAGGTCCATTATGATGCGATCCTCTGTCTCTTCCTGAATTTCTTCAATACTTGTTTTGGGAGCCTTGGTATTAGATTCTTCTTGCACAACCATGGACTCTTGCTTGTCCTCATCTAAAGTGTGCACTACCTTATCCTGCTTATCAGTGGGTAGTACCCTTTTTCCTGTAGGGAATCCTGTAGCTATTATAGTACAGGTTATCTTGCTTCCTTCCTCATTCTGGCCGCCAATACCCATGATTACGTTTGCATTTCCTCCTGCTTCTCGTTGAATATGGTCGGTAATCTCGCCAATTTCATCAATAGTTATTTCGTAATCACCTTCTCCTGACGTTAATAGGAGTAAAATATTTTGTGCGCCCTTGATATGATTGTCGTTAAGAAGCGGTGAATCAAGCGCAGCGCTAACTGCCAATGAAGCTCTGTCCTCGCCTTCTGCAGATCCTGTCCCAAACAATGCACTACCACTGTTTTCAAGAACTGTTTTGGCATCACGTAAATCAATGTTTTGCGTGTAATGGTTGGTAATGACTTCAGCAATACCTTTTGCTGCACCTGCCAATACTTCGTCCGCCTTGCTAAAGGCATTTCTGAACCCTAAATCTCCGTAGACTTGACGCAACTTGTCATTATTTATGACAATCAAGCTATCAACGGCATCACGCATTTCTGAGATTCCTTTTTCTGCTTGTACGGCTCTAATATTACCTTCAAATGAAAACGGTGAAGTGATGATTCCTACGGTCAAAATGCCCATTTCTTTGGCCGCCTTAGCGATTACCGGAGCGGCTCCTGTTCCAGTGCCACCGCCCATCCCGGCTGTTACAAAGCACATTTTAGTGCCGTTTTCTAGCATCTTAGTGATTTCAGCGATGCTTTCCTCTGCAGCCCTATGACCAATCTCTGGATCTGCGCCAGCGCCCAAACCTTCTGTAAGTGATGCACCTAGCTGTACCTTATTTGGAACAGGACTGTGATACAGGGCTTGAGCATCTGTATTGCAAACGATAAAGTCTACACCGTTCACACCCACACGTGTCATATGATTGACAGCATTGGAGCCGCCACCACCAACTCCGATAACTTTTATTACGGAGCTGCGGTTTTTAGGTAGGTTAAATTGAATTCCGTCTTCGATCATGGTTTTGTTATTCAATGTCGTCGTCTTCTAGCCAGTTTAAAATTCCGCTGACAAAACTCTTCCAAACGGGGTCTTTTCGCGGTTTAGCTTTTACTGATCCCTCTTGGTCCGGGTCGCCCTCTTCAGGCTCTGCTTCGGGCGCAACAGGTTTCTGCGTTTCTTCTTCAGGAAGTATTATTTCATTGGGGTCATAAGCCATAGTATCTGCACTTTCTGCAAGAGCCATGGAAAGCAGTCCAATTGACGTAGCATAAACGGGACTCGCTAACTCTTTCAAATAACCACCGGCTAAATGCTCGTTAGGATAACCAATTCTAGTTGGCATTCCCGTTAAGTATTCTACCAATTGATTCATATGCTTTAATTGGGAACCTCCGCCCGTCACCACAATTCCAGCGATGAGTTTTTTACGAGGATCATTTTGCTGGTAGTTGTTAATCTCACTTATTACACTCTCAATGATTTCCTTAACTCGTGCATTGATTATTTTGGATAAGGTCTTTAGGCTTATTTCCTTTGGCGCCCGTCCGCGTAAACCCGGAATACTTACAATTTCATTTTCCTTATTCTCACCAGGCCATGCCGAGCCAAATTTCACTTTCAGTAATTCTGCTTGCTTTTCAATAATCTCGCAACCTTCCTTAATATCTTCGGTAATTACCTTGCCTCCAAAAGGAATCACAGCAGTATGCCGTATGATGCCGTCTTTAAAAATGGCAATATCTGTTGTACCCCCACCAATATCTACTAACACTACCCCGGCATCTTTTTCATCTTCTCCTAAAACGGCATCAGCAGATGCCAAAGGTTCAAGGGTAATATCTCCAACGGTCAATTCACTCTGTTCAACGCAACGGGCTATATTTTTTATAGATGCAATTTGACCAACAACAATGTGAAAATTAGCCTCCAATCGAGACCCGTACATGCCGCGAGGGTTGATGATATTGCTATCGCCGTCAACGCGGTATTCTTGAGGAAGGGCATGCAGAATCTGTTCACCTGGCATCATAACTAGGTTGTCTACATTTTTCTTCAGGGATTCTAAATCTGTTACATCAATGATTGCTTGTGCATCATCTCTCATGATATAATCGGAATGCTGCATGGAACGGATATGCTGTCCAGCAATACCCACCATTACTTTGGTGATTTTAAGCCCTGAGGCTTCTTCTGCCATTTTTATTGCAGATTGAATGCTCTCAATAGTAAGCGTAATGTTCGCAACAACACCGCGTTGAACCCCAAGGCTTTTGCTCTTTCCAATACCTAGTACGTCAATTTTTCCGTGCTCTTCCAATCGTCCTACTACGGCAACAATCTTAGTTGTGCCGATATCTAATCCGACTGCTAATGGGGCATTTTGTATCATCTTGATGTGGTTACTACTTGGTTTTTATACCGCAAATCAATACGCTTAATGTCTATTAACTCTTCTTCAGTATGTACCGCATAATAGGCAGCCAATTTTCTTAATTCGCCCTCCATACGCTGGTCTGTATGTGCCTTTACAATATGCTGATACGCTCTTGGAACTAATTTCATTGTATTACCAACAACCTCTAGTTGTGCAACACTCTCTTGGCTAATTATAGAGGACATCTTTTCTAGGGTTCTGCCAGCATTTGACAAAGCCATACTATCTGATGTTCCCGTTATAACGGGCAGGTCCAACCATTTTCCTTTGGGCTGTTCCAATACCTCCATTTTTTTACTGATGAAATAGTTATGTTTTGTTCCGTAAGCTATGGCCAGTACACTCTTGTTAATCACTTCAACTACGAGGTTGCTGTCCATATTCCAATATACCTGCGCTTCTTTCACATACGGCAGGGCTTCAATAGAGGTTTCTAACAAAAACGCATCAAGGCTCAGAGCAAGGGAATCTGTAGATTTTGATAGGAATTGGTTTACCTCATTTTTCACTTGTTCTTTTGTTATAAGTCCTTGTTTATCAGAATCTTCTATTAAAACGGTTACGTTGTAAAATTGAGCAGATTGGATATAGTTACTACTAAAAATCCCCGCTAAAACAAGACCCGATAGTAGCAGTAGCATAAGAATCAGACCAGAAAGTTTTCTCTTTTTCATGTCAGTTCTTCTTTTAAGGATGCTACTAAGTCTCCAATATCACCGGCCCCCACAAGTAGTAGGACATCGGGTTTTAATTCTTTTACTCTCTTTGCTAATGCTTCTTTCGAGATCACTTCGCCGCGTTCAATATTTTTGGCTAGAGCGCTGGTTGTAATCCCCGGAATGGGTTTTTCTCTTGCAGGATATATTGGTAAGATTAGCGTATGAGCTGTCTTGGATAGTTCCTTTTGAAACGCCTCCATGAAATCTCGAGTCCTTGTATAGAGGTGCGGTTGAAAAACTAGCGTTGTTTTCTTGGACGGGTACAACTCTTCAATACTCGTTAAAAGTGCATTGAGCTCTGTTGGGTGGTGCGCATAATCCTCAATGATTACAGGTTTATTGCTATGAAATTCAAATCGGCGTTTAATGCCTCTAAAGCTGCTTAGTGCGCGTGCAATTGACTGGCCGCTTATGCCGGCATAATTCGCTAAGGATGCTGCCAGTACTGCGTTGTAAACATTGTGCGCACCAGGCATCCGAAGCCGAGTGCGGTGTTTTTCACCATCAATGATCAAGTTGAATATATACACTCCATCATCTGGTTGAATGTCTTCAGCTCGAATGGGAGCTTCAGGGGTGTGTACTCTATGTGTATTTGATAATGAAGTAGCGGTGAAAGTAGGCCCACTTACTTGGCTTAAGAAGGCCTCAAAAGTCTTCCTTAATTCTCTAGAACTGCCATAGACATCCAAATGGTCCGCATCAATGGTAGTTACTGCGGCTGCTTCAGGTCGCAAGTGCATGAAACTTCGGTCAAATTCATCTGCTTCAACAACCACCCACGGCCCCCGCCCAAGGCGGTAATTTGTTCCGGTATCCGTCATTATTCCGCCAATAAAACCAGTTGGATCTTCACCCGCCTCAGTTAAAATGTGAAGTAGCATTGCGGAGGTACTAGTCTTGCCGTGTGTACCGGCCACTGCAAGACACCGCTTATGATTGGATAATAAACCCAGCGCTTCAGCGCGCTTAATTATGGTGAAATCCGCAAAGAATTCAAGCCATTTAAGCCTTTCGGGTATAGCAGGTGTGAAGATTACTGTGGTTTCTTCTGCAGCCCAACCCGGATAAACAGTCGTGTCTTCATCAAATGTTATTTGAGCACCCTCCTGAATCAACTCGTCGGTCAATGATGAAGGGACTTTATCGTATCCAAATACGGGTGTACCTATACTTAGATAATGACGAGCAATTGAACTCATGCCAATGCCGCCAATGCCTAGAAATACGATATGTTGCTCCTTCTTATTCACTTAAGTCGTCAATAAGATTTGCTATGTCTTCTGTGGCCTGGGGCAACGCCAAGCTTTTGATGGCAGCTCCCATTTTTTTTGCTGTTTCCGAATCTTTTAAAGCGGCCAATTGATCTAATAAAAGATGATCCATTTCCCTTTCTTTAACTAAAATGGCAGCATTTTTCTCACTTAACGCCATGGCATTGTGGGTCTGGTGATCTTCTGCAACATTTGGAGATGGAATCAGAAGGGCGGGCTTTCCAATTAGACAAAGTTCACTGAGGGTACCCGCGCCGGCTCGACTAACAATGGCATCTGCAGCTGCATAGGCAACAGACATATCTTCTATAAATGCTTGCACCTTGACATTGGCTGTGGACTTGCCCAGGTATTCCTTTTCATAGAGCTTGCCGCATTGCCACATTACTTGCCAGCCTTGATCCATGATATCTGCTAAACTTTTTGATATCTGCCGATTTATGGCTCTGGCCCCCAAGCTACCCCCAAGAACCAACAAGAGCTTTTTGCTTGGATTAAATCCTAATTGCTCTTTACATGTATTTTGATTGGGAAGCGCTTTGGTAAAAACTTCTCGGATGGGGTTGCCTGTCAGTCTAACGCGGTCACTAGGGAAGAAGCGGGCTGCATTTTCATAGGCCGTACAAATGAATTGTGCCTTTTTCCCAAGCCGAATATTGGTAATTCCAGCATAGCTGTTTTGTTCTTGAACAATAGTGGGTATACCCATTCGCTGAGCCATTAATAGAACTGGGCCACTTGCATACCCGCCAGTGCCTATCACAGCATCGGGTTGCATAGTTTTAAGAAGTCTACGGCATTGACTAAGTGCAACAAGGAGCTTGAACGGCACGTTCCAGCTTTTCCACGGTTTTTTACGATTAATTCCAGCAATTGGAACTCCAGTGATCGGATAACCGGCATCTGGGACTCTAGTCATTTCCATTTTGCCTAAGGCGCCTACGAAATGGATGATTGCTTTTGGATGGCGTTTTTTCAATGCATTTGCAATACTTACCGCAGGAAAAATATGTCCACCTGTTCCTCCGCCACTAATGATGAAAGTTTTAGCCATGAGCAAGTGTGTTTTCTGTATCAAAACTTTCTTCTTCCTCTTGCGGGCTGGTTCCAATGATACGTTCAACATCCGTATGACTTACAGATAGAATGACGCCTAACGCAATACAGGTTACCCATACAGAGGATCCACCTGCGCTGAGAAACGGCAGTGTCTGCCCAGTCACAGGCAATAGGTCTATGGCTACTCCCATATTGACTATGGTTTGCAGCACTATTCCTGAGGAAGCTGCAAGCACCAGTAAGGTGCCAAATTTTGTGTGGGCCCTGCGTGCAATTTTCACAAATCGCCTAAAAAGCAAACCGTAAAAAACAATGAGTACGGATGACCCAAAAAGACCATATTCTTCCGTAATCACCGCAAAGACAAAATCAGAATTAGATTGAGGCAAGAAGTTTTTTTGAATACTTTTCCCTGGACCTTTACCAAATACTTCACCCTCTGCAATGGCCATTTTGGCCAATTCTATTTGATAATTGCCTTCTTCATTGTTAGGGTCCATAAAATTTACAATACGTGCCTTCCAAGTAGCAATCCGATTTGATAGGTGGGGAAAGGTCCAAACAACGAGGACGAATAATAGCAAAGCGACCACTGCTGCTGCGATAATTTTCCACAAAAATCTCCAAGGCACACCAGCTACAGCCATCATAATAAAGGCCATGGTAAATATGACCGCAGTCGTTGAAAAATCAGCGGGTAGAATTAGAATCAGCGTGCTGCCTATCATTAAAAGCGGTGCTTTCAAGTCTTTGAAAGTTAAAAATTCTCTAGTTTTTGAAAACCACTTTGCGAGCCAAATCAACAGCGCTAACGAAGCAAAAGCTGATGTTTGAAAACTCATTCCAATGACAGGGATACGAACCCAACGAGATGCGTTGGCGCCTCCCATTTCGGTGCCTTGAAACATGGTGATCAGGAGAAGAATTAATGCTGCAGGCATAGCCAATTGTACCACTTTACCAATTAATCGAAAGTTTAATCGGTGCACGGCATACATGAATATTCCGCCTATTAAGAGGTGCATCATGTGCCTTGTAAGAAAAGTAAAGGTATTCCCGCCACTAAATTTATGCGCTAAAGAACTGCTTGCGCTATACGTTGGCAAGAAGCTCACTACCATAAGTGTTAGGATGAGCCCCCATGTATAGAGGTCTCCCTTTAAATATTTTCTTGCTGTATCCACCGCTTTTCTATCTATAGGTTGCGCACCTGATCTTTAAATTGATTGCCGCGGTCTTCGAAATTTTCAAAAAGATCGAAGGATGCACAACACGGGCTAAGTAATACGGCATCTCCTTTTTTAGCCAAACGAGCTGCTTTGCGAACTGCACTTTTCATGGTTTCTGCTTCAATGACTTCAGTAATCTGTCCAAATGCCTCTATGATCTTTGAATTGTCTGCTCCTAGCGCAATGATGCTTTTGACTTTATTTTCAACTAAGGCAATGAGTTCATTGTAGTCGTTGCCTTTATCCACGCCGCCTACAATCCAAACCACGGGTTTGTGTTGACATTCTAGCGCGTAGTAAGTTGCGTTGACATTAGTAGCCTTGCTGTCGTTTATATATTCCACCCCACTGATGTTCAGCACGCTTTCTAAACGGTGCTCCAATGCATCAAACGATTCTAGTTTTTCACGAATGGTTTGATTTCTTACTTTTAGTAGTTGTGCGCTTAGGCCAGCAGCCATTCCGTTGTACGTGTTGTGCTTGCCTTGCATTGCTAATTCTTCAATAGTCATTGCTTCGTTGTTTAATGTGATTATGATTTTGTTATTATTTAGATGTGCAACTCTGTGAGGTCCTGCTGGAGCGTCAATTCCAACAGCAAACAGTGTTGCCTTGATATTCTGTTTAGTTTGCCATTTTTCTAAGAATTCCGAACTCACTTGATCGTCGTCGCAGTAAATAAAATGACCTGTATCTGCTGTATAATCCAATAGTTGGAATTTGCTTCTCGCATAATTGGAGATATCGTAATTGTATCGGTCTAAATGATCCGGGGTAATATTGGTTAAAATGCTAATGTGCGGTTCAAATATTAACGCGTCGTCCAATTGGAAACTACTCACTTCCAAGACTATAACCTCTGGGTCATTTTGCCCATCTTTCATTCGTTGAGCGAGCACTCGGCCTAAACTGACACCAATATTTCCAGCTATCACGGTGTCGTATTGAGCAGAAATGATGTGATGACAAAGCGTTGCTGTAGTGGTTTTACCGTTTGAGCCGGTAATAGCTACAATTTTTGCGTTTGTATGCCTTGATGCCCAATCTAATTCGCCCATTAACGGTTTACCTGCTTCTTTGATTTTCTCAATTATAGGTGCGCTATGCGGAATTCCTGGACTTTTAATAACGGCTTCAGCGCTCAAAATAGCCGCTTCAGAATGACCGCCTTCTTCGTATTGCACTCCCCAACTTGTAAGAGCTAATTTATCTTCATTGCTTAGTATTCCATATTCGCTTAAGAATACGTGCACACCAAGTTTTGAGGCAAACTGTGCTGCTCCCATGCCGCTTTCTCCGGCTCCTAAAATGGCAATATGTTGGTAAGGCGTATTCAAGAATTATCTCAATTTCAAGGTGGCAATAGCTGCAACAGCAAGCATGATTCCTACAATCCAGAATCGGGTGACGATTTTAGTTTCGGGATAGTTTTTTTTCTGGTAGTGATGATGAAGTGGACTCATCAAGAAAACGCGTCTGCCCTCGCCATACTTTTTCCTAGTGTATTTGAAGTAGCTCACTTGGATGATTACACTAAGGTTCTCTACAAGGAAGACTCCAGCAATTATGGGAAGTAAAAACTCTTTACGAACGGCAAGCGCCAATACAGCGATAATGGCACCAATAGCTAATGAGCCGGTATCTCCCATGAATACCTGTGCAGGAAAGCTATTGTACCATAAAAATCCAATTGCGGCACCAATGAACGCAGCGGTGAATATTACAAGTTCTCCCGTATTAGGGATATACATGATATTGAGATAACTCGCAAAAATGATGGAGCCACTCACATAAGCTAACACAAGCAATGCAGTAGCAGCTATTGCAGAAGTACCTGTTGCTAAACCGTCTAAACCATCTGTGAGATTAGCGCCATTTGATACGGCAGTAATAATAAAAATGACGGCAAGAATATAGACAATTGCAGTTATTGGCTTGCCTGCGTCTCCCATCCAATTCGTGAAGTAGGCGTAATCAAATTCGTTGTTTTTGAAGAAAGGAATAGTCGTCTTTGTGCTTTTAACTGCATCGCCATAGGATGGGCTGTTGGTTGACTCGTATTGTCCAGTTTGAACGACTGGTAAATGTTCTTTTATAGTTACTTCAGGATGGAAGTATAGCGTTGCGCCAACAATGACGCCAAGCCCCACTTGACCAATAACCTTAAAAATACCTCTAAGGCCTTTTTTATCCTTTTTGAATACTTTGATATAGTCGTCCAAAAATCCTATGCTCCCCATCCAAAGCGTAGTTATCAGCATGAGAATGATATAGATGTTATCCAGTTTTGCCCAAAGCAATGTTGGAAAAACGATAGCCATCAGAATAATGATCCCACCCATAGTAGGTGTTCCTGACTTTTCTTGTTGTCCTTCTAGTCCCAAGTCACGAACCGTTTCTCCAACCTGTAATCGTTGAAGACGGTCTATTAACCTTTTTCCAAAGACCATACTGATCAAAAGAGAAGTTATCACAGCCATCGCTGCACGGAAGGTGATGTATTGAAAAACACCTGCACCGGGCAAATCGTACGTTTGGTTTAAAAAGTCAAATAGGTAATAAAGCATATTAGCTGTTCAATAAGTGGGTTACTTCGTGTACATCGTCAAAGTCTAATCGAGTACCCTGGATTTCTTGATATTTTTCATGTCCCTTCCCCGCTACAAGTACAATGTCACCTTCTGTAGCAAGCATTATAGCAGATTTTATAGCCTGCCTACGGTCCGTGATTTCGAGTGTTTTACTCTTCAGACTGGGACTAAGGCCCTCTGCCATTTCAGCAATAATTGTATTTGGATCCTCATCACGCGGGTTATCAGAGGTGAGGATGGTGGTATCGCTATGCTTGGCTGCAATGGAGGCCATTTGCGGGCGCTTCCCCTTGTCCCTGTTTCCTCCACAACCCACTACTGTGATGATTTTGCCGTTGCCTTCGTTGATAGTTTTGATGGTGGCAAGCACATTTTGTAGGGCGTCCGGAGTATGTGCGTAGTCCACTATGGCAACAATTCCCTTTCCTGTGATGGTTTGGAATCTACCTTCAACGGGAGTAAGTAAACTGAGTGTGGTGAGTACCTGTAGTGCATCTTTACCTAATTCTATAGCCGTGGCATACGCCGCACAAAGATTATAGGCATTAAAATCACCCATAATTCTGGTCCAACATTCTTGCTCATTAATGGTCAAGAGCATGCCGTCGAATTGTCTTTCTAGGATTTTCACCTTGTAATCGCATGGGAACTTAAGTGCATAGCCCCGCTTGATTGCCTTACAATCTTGAACCATGGTTTGACCATGTTTCACGTCCTCATTAAAAATGGCTACCGCTTCTTTTTTTAACCCGTCAAAGAGCATTTTTTTGGCTTTAATATAGCCGTTCATATCGCCGTGGTAGTCCAAATGGTCTCGTGTAATATTGGTAAAGACAGCAACGTCAAAATCTACATGTGCAGCCCTCTGTTGCACAAGAGCGTGGGAACTCACTTCCATAAAGCAATACTTTACTCCAGCGAGGAGCATGTTGTGCATATGTTCTTGAATGGCTATGGCGTCTGGAGTAGTATGTGAGGCAGGAAGGCTGCTGCGACCAATTTTTACGTCAATAGTGCTTAATAATCCGCACAGCTCGCCTTCAATCTGGGAAAATAGATTGAATAATAGGGTAGTAATGGTGGTTTTTCCATTGGTGCCTGTAACACCAATGACCTTCATTTTTTTAGATGGGTTGCTGTACCAATTACTCGCAACCGCACTAAGTGCGAAAGCACTGTCTGAAGTTTGTATATAATGTATGCCTTCTTGAATTCGATTCGGTAACCGCTCACAGATCACTGCAATAGCACCAAGTTCAATAGCTTTGTCTATGTAGAGATGGCCGTCCACTTGGGTTCCGGGTACGGCAATAAAAAGTGCGTTTTTGGCCGACTTTCTACTGTCGTAGCAAATGTGCTCAATGGCAATCTGCGTGCTGCCTATAACTTCCTTGAGACGGATACCGTAGATGAGGTCCTTTAATAATTTCATCGCAAGGTTAGATTGATTTCGGTTATGGTATTCAATGGTGTTCCAACAGCAGGGCTTTGGCTACTTACATGACCAGTTCCTTGCATATTAACCTTGATATTATGCGGTCCAACAGCACGCAGCACTTCCCGCGCGTTGAGACCTTTGAGACTAGGAATAAAGTTCTTCTGAAAGGCTTCGTCAATTCTTGGAATAGGTGAAAGGGCTGTATTATTGATTGCTATTAGTTTGCCTCCCACTATTTCAGCTTCTTGAGGCATTTGGCTGTACACTTCATCTGCAATGGCTTGGAAAACAGGTCCTGCCACTGTGTTTCCATAATACCCTATTTGTTTAACAGGCTTATTGATCACCACAACACAAGAATATTTTGGATGGTCTGCGGGAAAATAACCGGCAAATGAGCTTTGGTAATCGCTCGTGCCTTTAATCCAATAATTCAATTGACAGGTTCCGGTTTTGCCGGCTAATTTCATTTTACTGTCCTTCAGGTTTGTTGCAGTACCGCGCACTACCACACCTTCTAATAATACTTTTAGTTTGTCTATGGTCTCTTGAGAGCATACAGCTGGGTGCAGTACTTTAGTCTCAAAACGCTCTACTTGGCGTCCATGATTCATAATGCGGTTAACCACTTGTGGTTGAACCATAATACCGTTATTTGCTACGGCATTGTACATGGTTAAAAGCTGCAACGGTGTGAATGCAATGGAATAGCCGTATGCTATCCATGGAAGAGTAACTCCAGACCAATCCTTATCACCCGGCTTTGGGATTTTTGGAGTTGATTCTCCTTTGATACCAACGCCCGTTTTTTCATTGAATTTGCGAGCATATAAAAAGTCTATAAATTCATCAGGATTGTCTTTGAAGTTGGAATAAACAAGCTTCACGATTGCTGTATTGGAACTCTTCTCAAAAGCCTTTCTTAAGCTTATCTCCCCATAGCCACCGTCTTTTGAGTCTTTTACTTTTCGATCAAAAACTTTGATTACCCCATTTTCTGTATCTACGATAGTATTGGTATCTGCTTTGCCAGTTTCCAAAAGCGCCATGGTAGAGAGTAGCTTCATGGTTGAGCCTGGTTCTGTCTGTTCCCAAACGGCGTAATTCCTGAGCTCCGAATAGGTGCTGTCTTCATTACGGCCAAGGTTGGCCATGGCCACAATTTTGCCCGTATTTACTTCCATGACTACAGCACAACCGTGCTCTGCCTTATACTTCTGCAGTTGCTTAAGCAAGCTTTGTTGTGCAACGTCTTGTATGCGTGTATCTATTGTGGTGTATAGATCACAACCATCCACTGGTTCTGCAGCTTGTGGATCGTCAATCGGTTTCCAATCTCCACCGGCAATTTTTTGTTTCAATCGATTACCAGGTTTTCCTCTTAGGTATTCACTATAGTATCCCTCCAAACCGGCGCTTGCGCCTTCTAGGTCATATCCAATCGTGCGCATCTTAATGTTTGTGGCCATTTGGATGCGCTGTAAATCTTCTTCCACAATTAGACCTCCTTGATGTGCCCCTCTTTTTAGAATTGGGTATTGACGAATACGTTGTAATTCACTGAAGTTGAGATTTTTCGCAAGAGGAATGTAACGACGTCTTTTTGCTCGTTGTTCTTTTAGATACGCAGACCAACCGTTCGCGCTGTATTTTGGGTTGACGATTGCCAATTGTGCTGCAAGAGCATCTACTTCTGCTGTAAAAACCTCTGTATCTACCGTAACGGCGTCAAAATGTATTTTATATACAGGCTTAGTGGTTGCCAAGGTTTTGCCGTCCGCAGAGTAGATATCACCGCGTTTTGCCTCAATTACGTGGCGTTCAATGACACGCTCTTGGCTCTTGGCCCTTAGTTCAGGACCTTGCACAAGGCTAACATAGTACAAGCGAATCAGTACAATGGCGAGCACGAGGTAAATGACTCCACTGGCCCAGGCAACACGATTCTTTATGTCCTTAATATCTGTACTCACTCCGTTATTACAATTTTCTCTGGTCTAATTTCAGGTTGCATCAAACCGAGATTTTCGGCTTTCGTGATTACCCGGCTCTCAAGGGAAAGCTTGGTCAGTCGTTCTTTAGTTTCAGTATGTTCTGCCTCAAGTGTTTGACGCTTTCTGCTCAGGTTATCTATTTTGTGAACTTTTTTATCTGCACTGTGGCTCAAATAAATGCTGATTAGTGCCAAAAAACTCAGCCAACCTGCAAAGGGAAGGGATTTGATGATGGCCTCGTCCGTAATTTTTAGACGGTTGCCAAGGGTGCTAAAGAAGACCTTAATTTTACTCATCTCTCCTCCATTCTGTATGAGTTCGTTCAGCTATCCTGAGCTTGGCGCTTGTTGCTCGTGGATTCTTGGCATTTTCTTGCGCACTTGAAACAATGGGCTTCCTTGTTATTGCCTTTAACGGTAGATGCTTTACTCCGAAGAAATCGCTATCTGTTTGTCCCAATGCTTTTCCTTCTTTTATAAAGTTTTTGACCATGCGGTCCTCTAAGCTGTGATAGCTCATGACCACTAACCTTCCGCTAGGTTTTAAAACATCAATGGCACCATATAGCATATCCTCTAATGCCTCAAGTTCACTATTGACTTCCATCCGGAGTCCCTGGAATACTTGGGCTACATATTTGTGCCATTGTCCTCGTGGCGCTAGCGGTTCGCACAATTCACGCAAGGCAGCAGTAGTAGTTAATGGATTATTAGCGCGCGCCATAAGCAAGGCATTAATCAGGGGTCTTAATCCTTTGATGTCCGTATGCTTTCTAAATAGATCATAGAGTGCTTGCTCTTGATAGGTTTGTAAAACTTCCGCAGCACTCATACCTACACTAGGGTTCATGCGCATGTCCAACGGGCCGTCAAATCGAATGGAAAACCCTCTTCCACCTTCATCAAATTGGTGTGAAGAGACGCCTAAGTCTGCGAGAATGCCGTCAATATTTTGTACGCCGTGTAATCGCAGGTGATTTTTGATGTACCTGAAGTTGGCGGCTATAAAAACGAGGTTTGGGTGTTCTGGAAGATTGGCTTTAGCGTCAGGGTCCTGATCAAAGGCATAGAGCTTACCTGTAGTTAGCTGTTCTAAAATGGCCTTGCTATGACCACCGCCGCCAAAGGTCACGTCAACATACAATCCAGATGGATTGACATGAAGTCCCTCTAGGCATTCTTCTAAGAGAACTGGATCATGATAGCTCATTCTGACTTGGATTTTTTCCGCCCATTACTTCTTCAGCGAGCAATCCAAAGTCATCTCCATCTACGTTAACGGCATCTTCATAAGCTAGTTTGTCCCAAACCTCTACAATACCGTTGTGCGCACTAAGCACCACTTCACGGCTGAGGTTTGCAAAAGATTTAAGGTCCGGACTAATCCCTATTCGGGTAGCGCCGTCTAGCTCAATAAGTTTTACACCTGCAGTGAATAATCGAATAAAATCGTTGTTCTTTTTTACAAAACGGTTCAAGGTGTTCACCTTACCCATGACTTCATTCCACTCTTGCATTGGATATAACTCCAAACAACGGCTAAATACACTTCTTTTGAGTACGAATGCGTCGTCCATACCGGGCGCCAGCTGCTTTTTTAGGGCCGCTGGTAGACTGATGCGACCTTTCGCATCCATCTTGCATTCATATACTCCTATGAGGTTTAACATGTTTAAAGTTTGCTCTCCTTACAAATGTAGAATTATCATCCCACGATTTCCCACAAACGTACACATTGTGAATAACTTTAGCCTTTGATTTGTTATAAAACATTGTTAGCCCTTATTTGATAGGGTGGGAAGAAGTGGGAAAAAGGAATTATTTCTGTGTATAACATCGTTAATAACCTTAAACACTCGCGACCCAATAAATGACCTAACTTTGCGCGAATACTGAGAAAGATGAAGATTACAAGTGCCAATTTTGTAAAGTCCTCTCCTGAAGTGGAAGAGTGCCCTGCACCGACTAAAAACGAGTTTGCGTTTATCGGAAGATCAAACGTGGGTAAAAGTTCACTCATTAACATGTTAATGCAGCGAAAGGATCTTGCGAAAATTTCAGGAAAACCAGGAAAAACGCAACTTATTAATCATTTTGAAATTAATGAGGATTGGTATTTAGTGGATTTACCGGGATATGGCTATGCGAAAACGTCTAAGAAGAATCGTGCAACCTTTCAACGTATGATTACCTCTTACATCAAAGACCGACCCAATTTGATTAACACGTTTGTCTTGGTGGATTGCCGTCATGATCCACAGAAAATTGATTTAGAATTTATGGAATGGTGCGGCATGGAAGGCGTTGCGTTCTCTATAGTGTTTACCAAGATTGATAAATTGGGGTCTTCTGCACTGATGAAGCAAATTGCGCAATACAAAAAGAAACTTTTGATGCAATGGGAAGAATTGCCGCCCGTATTCATGACTTCAGCAGAAGGACGAACGGGACGAGAAGAAGTACTTCGTTACATAGATATAGTGCACCAAAGCATCACTCCAGACATGTACCGTCAGTAACGTCCTAAGTATTAATCGTCTCTTGGCATTTTGTGTATAAACGGCAATGATGAATGTACCCGCGTCTAGCAATAACCAGATAACGAATCACTAAAAGATGCGAGTAAAATCGGTTTCTTCAATTTCTTAGCGAACAGAAGGTTGCAAGAAAGTGGTCAATAGAAACATGCCTATACCCCAAAACAACCTTTGACGCAAAAATGATTGATGTTGCGATTCTATATCGCGGAATTCTTGCTACTGATTTGCTTTTCCCTCATTCCCGGCTTCAATGATACCGGATTTTTCACCAAAGTAACGCGCGAAATCTCGCATATCAGCTGCTAACGCCGTGTTTTCTGTAGCTCGTTCGTAACCATCAGCCATAGAGATAAAGGTTTGATGGAACATACGCTTCATATCGTCCATAAGCATGTCTTTGGTCCATAAATCTATGCGCAGGCACTCTGAAGTTTTGTCGTCCCATACTCCCATCATTAAGGCCTTAGCTTCTTCATTCTTTACACCACCATCACTAGCATCCCAAACAATGGTCTCAGGAATTTTATTTTCATCCAATCCAACGGTGATCTTGATTTCACTTTCTTTATGTATTGCCATTAGGGTTTGTATTGTGCATCACGCAAAATTCGTTGCGCATCGCGGATAGTTAAAAGTTGTTTTAGGTCCAGTTCTGAATGGTTTTCTGCGTAACTCCGCATCATTCTATATCCAATAAATTGAGCCACTCTTCCGGGAATCTCAGCATCCATAGCAGTGCCCATTTTAGAAAAAGGAGCAGGTTCAGATAAACGCTGCCGAACCATAATATCAGTGGAAAAAAGTATATTCTCACGAACTAGTACCTCCCAAATTTGCCTTTCATTGTTTTCTAAGAAGTCGTATTCTTCTTTGCTAAAGCCCAGTACTTGATGAATAGGTGCGTCTTGGATTATAGCCTCTGCTGCTAAATGCCATTTTCCATGATAAATCATTTCTCCTAACAATGTTGGGTCTTTGAAATTTTTGATTACTTGATTTTCTACTACTGTTTGAGCATAACGAACAACTAGTTGGCTTTGAGTAAGCAAAGTTCGCTGATAACTTGGAACAGCGTTATAACCGGGATAGGCGGAACCCAAGAAATTATCTAGTCCTACAAATGCAATGACAGAATCTTTGCCGCCACGGAAGTAAAGACAGGGGTGCTCAAGGTCTATTCCACTGATATAGAAGAATAACTGGTCAGGAACTGGTACGCCTAAAAGCTCCTTTGCATTTGCGCTAATTTGCGCCAATTCAGTTGTTATCTTTTCTTGATCGCACAAGTTTTGAACGTTGGTATAGTGGTCAATTAATACTTGATTTTTACGTTCATTTGCCCAGAAAAAACGATTGGGTTGATTTTCTAAAAAGGGCCAATACCTGTCTTGCATTTCTTCCCATGGTAAACTATCCCTTCCAAAAAGTACTTCACCAAAGTCGTTTACTTCCCAAGTAATTTCACCATTATTTGTTACTTCAAACAGTGAACCTTCTGAATAGGTCCCGCGTTGAATAAAGAAGAAAACAGCGAGCACAACGGTTGCTGCGAAGAGGTATATTTGGTGAACTCCTTTCATTTGGACAAAATTAGGCGATAGAGCTATGAAATTACAGGAAACGACAAATCATATTTCTAACTGGTTGAAAAGCTACGCAGACAATGCAGGTGTTAAGGGTTTTGTGGTAGGTGTTAGTGGCGGTATTGATTCTGCACTGACTTCAACACTTTGCGCCTGTACCGGCCTTGAAGTGCTTACCATAGAAATGCCTATACATCAGCAACCTGACCAAGCCTTGCGAGGTAAGGAACATCAGGCCTGGCTGGCTACTAATTTTCCAAATACAAAGCATATCCAAGTAGATTTGACTCCCGTGTATGATAATTTTGTTACTGCTATGCAGCCAAACGGGGCAAGTCACCAGCTTTCTTTAGCCAATTCTCGTGCGCGTCTGCGCATGTCAACCCTCTACTACCACGGTCAATCTAACGGTCTTTTGGTTGCCGGAACTGGAAACAAAGTAGAGGATTTTGGTGTGGGCTTTTACACTAAATATGGAGACGGCGGAGTGGACCTTAGTCCAATTGCAGATTTATTGAAGACCGAAGTTTTTGCTTTAGCTCGCCATTTACGGATTGTGGAGAGTATTTTGGACGCAAAGCCTACAGACGGTTTATGGGGAGACGACCGCACGGACGAAGATCAACTAGGTGCCACATACCCGGAATTAGAATGGGCAATGGCGCAGCAAGAAGCAGGGAAATCTATGGATGATTTTTCGGGACGTGAAGTAGAAGTAATGGGAATCTATCTCAAGTTCAACACTGCCAATAAACATAAAATGCTTCCTATTCCTGTTTGTGAGATTCCATTGGAATTTAAGTAATTAATTCAACCTAATTTCATCTAGAAAGAAATAGCTTGGATACCCGGCGCCAGGATGCCACTCTTGAAGTACACCTGCATTAACAAATTTTATACGAACCCTCTTTATGGGACGTGCATCCGCAAAGGAGAAAATCACCTCCTTACGCACAGGTTCTTCTTGGCTGAGCGGATGATTCATGAATTCGCTTCCAATAGTTTCCCATTGGGAACTGCCCTCATATTGAATGTTCAATTCCAATTCCTTTGGTAGGGCAATCCAAGCGCGTATGTCTTTTAAAACCCCCACGCTAATACTTTCCATTGGTTTGGGTTTTTCTAGGGTGATTTCTAGCAATCCATTTTCCCCTTGAATACCTATCCAATGTCCCTTGCGCCAATCCGTATCTCCTTGGATGCCGTCAACGGCCGCTCCAGCACCACCAGCCGTATATTGGGAAGTAGGGGTTCCTTGAATCCATTCCGCTCCGTAGTTATCGTCTTTTTTTGTGAACACGGCTTTAGCCATGTGGTTGCCGTATCCGTAATGTGGGGTGATGGCTGTAACGAATCCGTTGTCGTAGGCCGTCCCCATTCGTTTGCGGCCCTTGCGGTCTTTCTTCCACTCCACGTTTTCATACTGGTTGTAACGCCACATGCCATAGCTCCCTGTAGGTATGATTTCAACTTGAGTTTCTTTTGAGAAGGTTCTGTCCACTCGAATAATTGGTGCCGGTGGCGTTGGGTTATTCAGATTGGTTGTATAGCGTTGTGATACACTCCACGGCTGAGAATCTTCACCGCGCTCCACTTGCCAGACTCCCCCTTCAAGTAGTTGTTTGTGGCTAACATACCTGTACTTGAGGTGCGTTTCAAGAAAAGCACCTTGATCATACTTATGAATGTAGGGACCTTTCCCGTGAGAGTGTATTTCCAAGGTTTTTCCATTGGCCAATCCCAGCTGAATCTCCTCCCATTTTGGGGTGCTCAATTGATAATGTGGTTGACCGGGTACTAGAGGATAAAGTCCTATTGAGGCCATTATGTACCAAGCACTCATTTGCCCGCAATCTTCATTTCCACTGAGTCCGTCTGGCGCATTGTGGTATTGTGTATCCAAAATTTTATTCACCCAATAACTCGTCTTGCTAGGGTTATTGGTGGTATTGTAGAGGTACGCAATATGGTGAGACGGTTCGTTTCCGTGTGCGTATTGTCCGATTAGTCCAGTGATGTCGGCCTGTTCTCGGCCTGTGGTTTGGGAAGATGCATTAAATAGTTCATCAAGCAATTCCTCAAGAACATCTTGGCCACTTTTTACCACACCGACTTGTTTCTTTGGAGATAACGAATTCCAGCCTTCTCTGCTCGCCCTGAAATTGGTTAATACTTCCATCCAACCTTCTATATCTTGCACTGGGGAGAAACTGTATTGATACGCGTTTGCCTCGGTAAAGTGATTGTTTACCTCTTGAGGCGCATAGGGTGTTAAGAAATCGCCATTCTTCCTAGGTCGAACAAATCCACTTTCTGGATCAATCAAGGAACGGTAAGCAGAAGCACGCTGTTTGTACCTATTCATCATATTTAAATCTCCAAATCGTTCTGCAGTCCACGCTATACAGGCATCGTCATAGGCATATTCCAAGGTTTTACTTACGGATTCGCTCTCGTCTTCAATACTTAGAAAGCCGTTTTCTTGATATGGGCTAAGGCCATAAACATCCATCTCCGCTGAAACGCGCATAGCTTCAAGGGTAAGCACAGTATCCGTATGGTAGCCCTTTGCAACAGCATCTGCAATGACACTTGCGCTGTGGTAGCCAATCATACAATCGGTTTCGTTCCCGGCTAATTCCCATATGGGTAATCGCCCACGCTGTTTGTACATATCCAGCATGCCGTAGATGAATTCTTGTGTGCGCTTGGACTGGGTTATGGTGTATAAAGGATGTGCAGTACGATAGGTGTCCCAGAGCGAATAAACGGTGTAATGTCTATTAACAGTATCACTGTGAATTTGATTATCAGCGCCGCGATAAGAACCGTCTACATCGCTCCATAGGTTTGGCACAGAATAAGCGTGATATAAAGCAGTAGCAAAGATGGTGCGGTCATCTACTGAGGAGCTTATAACCTTACTCTTGGCCAATTCTTTCTCCCATTTCTGTTCCGTTTCTTTTTGTAAACTTTCAAAATTGTGGTTGGTCAACTCTGCCACTGCATTCGTCCATGCACCTTTCTCTGAGGTTCCACTCATACCAATTCTGACCGTCGTTTCTCGAGTTCCCTCGGGCATAGGTATCCAATACACGCCGTCATCAAGTTCTATTGCGGTATCTGGACGCGCGGTGATGTTGAGTCCAAAGTAAAAATGTTGTTGGCGCGCCCAACTTTCCGAAATTCTACGCCCTTGCCATTCGCCAATTCCTGTGGCTTCAAAAGACTTTTCTAGCACGCGATCACGAAAGTTAAGATCCACCATGATTCCAGGATCACCGCCCTCAGGAAATTGGATGTGCAGAATACCTACGCGATCACCCGCAGTAGCCTCAATTCTTGTTCCATCATCAAGAGTAACGGAATAATACCCCGCCTTTGCCAGCTCGCTTGATTTATCAAAAGCAATGTGATCACCTTCTTTTCTTGGAGAAGAATACGGCAATAATAGCAGATCACCATAATCGCTTACTCCTGTTCCGCTGAGGTGGGTGCATGTAAACCCGTACACAGCGCTATCCGTAAAGTGATAGCCTCCGCATCCGTCCCAACCATCGTACCGTGTATTGGGACCCAATTGAATCATTCCAAAAGGTGCTTGCGCACTAGGGTGTGTATGGCCATGTCCTCCCGTGCCAATGAAGGGGTTGATATCCTTGATAGAGGTCCATGTAGCTTCTTGGGCTGCAGAAGTTAACCCAAAAAGAAGGGTTATGATAATCATTGTGTTTCGCATCTCCCCAAATTAAGAATAATGCTTAAGTTTAAGGAAACACTGAACCATGTCTAGGAGAAGATTTCTAAAAAATCTTGGTTTGGCCGGCGCGGGCCTAGCTATAAACCCGTTAAAATCCGCAGCGCAACCCACTAATTTAACCCCACCTATTAAAAACAATCCGTTAGTGATCAGTACATGGATTCACGGTATGGAAGCCAATGCAGGTGCATGGGAAATTCTTGGTAATGGCGGTGATGCTTTGGATGCTGTAAACAAGGGCGTAGCGGTTACAGAGAATGATTTAACGAACAGGAGTGTAGGGTTAGGCGGTCGACCAGATCGCGATGGATATGTCACGTTGGATGCGTGCATCATGGATCATGATAGCCGTTGCGGCGCAGTAGCGTTTTTAGAAGAAATTATCCATCCAATTGATGTAGCTAGAGCTATCATGGAGAAAACGCCTCATGTTATGTTGGTAGGCGAAGGAGCACAGCAGTGGGCACTGGAGAACGGATTTACAAAGGCAAAATTTGAAGTACCAGTTCCACCGGTACAAAAGGAGTTCGAAGAATGGCGTATTAAATCTGAATATAAAACAGGAGTCAATGTTGAAAATCATGACACCATTGGAATGTTGGCATTGGATGCAAGCGGTCGTATGGCAGGCGCATGCACAACCTCTGGAATGGCCTATAAGGTTCGTGGAAGGGTGGGAGATAGTCCAATAATTGGCGCAGGATTATTCATTGACGGTGATGTTGGTGGCGCCACTGCAACGGGAGTAGGCGAGGCCATGATTCGTACCGCTGGATCTGCTTCAGTTGTGGAATCTATGCGTCGCGGGGCCTCCCCAGAAGAAGCGTGCTATGATATTGTCCAACGTATTCTCAAAAAGCATCCCGGTGTTAACGAAATGCAAGTAGGTTTCTTAGCAATGAATGTGCTGGGAGAAGTTGGTGGATATAGCGTTTATGATGGCTTTAATTATGCACTCCGTAGTAAAGAGGAGAACAAAATGGTCAATGCCAAATACTTCCGTACATGGGAGTAAGAAATAGGCAAAAACGGCGTTGGTTGACCGGTGTATTTGCCGTGATAATTAGTGTGCTGGTAGTTCTTTTTACGAGGTCTGTGTCCGATTTTAATGAACGGGAGTTATCCTGGGCAGATATCAATGGAGTCATTCCCGCGGTTACTATGCATAGTTTATACGATTCCGTTGGGTATAATTATCTATCGCCCAAAGAGGGTGATTGGGAGATGGAATTTGACTCTACGCTAGCTTCAGAGCAGTACTTCATTGTATCAGATGGTGATGGTGTTCAAATCACTTATGGCCCCAATGGTGACCATCATGCTAGAGCTACGTTATTCCAATTGACTCGTCTAACTACTGAAGGGGCAAAGCTACCCTACGGTCGTATCGATGACCGTCCTGCTTTCCGTCATCGCGGCGTACTGTTAGATGTCTGTCGTCATTTTTTTACAGTGGAAGAAGTCAAAAGACAATTGGATATCATGGCGCTTTATAAATTTAATGTATTCCATTGGCATCTTACTGAAGATCAAGGCTGGCGCATTGCGATGGATAAGTACCCTAAGTTGGCAGAGGTGGCCGCTTTTCGAATGTATGGAGACAGCGTTTATGGTGGATCATATAGTCGTGAACAGTTAGAAGATGTAGTGGCGCATGCTAGAGGATTAGGTATTGAGATTATTCCAGAGATTGAATTGCCTGGACATAGTCAAGCTGCTATAGCCGCTTATCCAGAATTAGGATGCACGGGTAAGCCCTTGGAAGTAGCCACAGAATGGGGCGTATTCAAAGACATCTATTGTGCTGGTAATGAGCATACTTTTGAATTTTTAGAGGATGTGCTTGATTATGTATGTGAAATATTCCCTTCAAAATATATCCATATAGGAGGGGATGAGGCTCCGAAATACCGCTGGGAGCACTGTGCAAAGTGTCAACAGCGAATAAAGAATGAGGGCCTTAAAACGGAGGAGGAGCTTCAAAGTTGGTTCAATATCCGAATTGAGGATTATGTAGCCACAAAAGGTAAACAGATCATTGGTTGGGATGAAATTTTAGAAGGTGGTTTGAGTCCGAATGCAACGGTTCAAAGTTGGCGAGGCTTTGAAGGCGGTATTCAGGCTGCAGAGCAGGGTCATGATGCAATAATGAGCCCAACATCACATGCTTATTTTGATTATCCCATAAGTAGTATTGATGTACCCAAGGTATACGCTTATGATCCTGTTCCGCAAGATCTTGATCCTATGCTTAGCGAACATATTCTTGGTGGTGAATGCAACTTATGGTCGGAACGTATCCCAAATATAGAAACCTTAGACCGACGTTTTTTACCTCGTGGCCTTGCCATGGCAGAAGTCCTTTGGTCGTATCCTCAGGAGCGAAATTATGAGGCATTTTGGAATCGATTGCAGCAGCACTACTCCTTGTTAGAGGCTATGGGGTATAGTTATGATGTGGAGCAGGTTCCAGTGGACCTTCAATCTTATAATAAGAGTACTGAAGATGAAATAGAACTTCATGTTATAGCTAATCCGGCATTTGAAAATCTAGAAATAGATGTACAGTCTTCTACGGGTGTTGTTATAGGGAATAGAGTACGCTTTATTGATGCCGGAGCACATAGCGTGTCCGTTCAGCCTAAAAGGGATGATAGGCCTATGGGGCCGCTTTTAGAATATGATTTTGCGCTGCACCAAGGATTGTTGACGCATAGTTGTTTGACCTCACCGCCAACGCCACCTTATAGTGGGACACCGGATATTTCTTTAGCTAATGGCGTACTTGGTTCTACTAATTTTAGAGACGGAAATTGGCTGGGTTATTTTGGTCCGGATTTTTTTAGCGGCCACTTTGAATGGAAGGAAAAGTATATCATTGATTCTGTGAAAATTAATTTCCTTCAGAGTCGCTTGAGCTGGATCCTAATCCCTGAAGTAGTGTATACAGATATTTATGTGCAAAGTGATGTCATTGAACGATACCATTGGGATAGAGACGTGAGTGTTGAAGAAGAAGGAACATTTATTCACACCATGACTTTGGCCCCAACGGGAGGTTTTTCACCTACCAATTCCATTCATTTTGAAATTCCTAATACAGAACGCCTAGCTATTAATCATCCCGCTGCTGGACAGCGAGTTTGGCATTTTTTAGACGAAGTACAGATTTATGGAAGACCGTATAGAAATTGAGATTGCTATTGAGGAGCCTAAACATGCAGAAGGTCTTCATGCGCTTGGGGTAAATCGTATAGAACTCTGCGCGAATCTTAATGAAGGTGGACTTACACCCACATTTGGTCAAGCTATTGAAACTGTTGCAGTTACGCCAATTCCAGTGTACGCTATGTTGCGTCCCAGGCAGGGGAATTTTAATTATTCTGTAAGCGAACAACACCAAATGCTCCTAGACCTAGACATGCTTGCAAAAGCGGGTGTTAGTGGTATTGTGGTTGGTGCGCTAACCAGAGATAAACAATTAGACGAACGATTTACCCAATTAATAGCATACCGCGCTAAACAATACAATTTAGGCATTACGTTTCATCGTGCATTTGATGTTTGCGTGAATCCAAAAGAAACACTTGAACAGCTCGTTAATCTAGGAATAGAACGCATTTTAACTAGCGGATTTGCCTCAAAGGTAGATGCTGACCAACTCTCCAAAATTTTGGAGTGGTCTCAAAATAGAATACAGATTCAAGCAGGAAGTGGGGTAAATGCAGAGATAGTCAGGGCTCTAAGAATAGCAGGTATTCAGGCATTTCACTGTACGGCTCGTAAGTGGTCTTTACCTCAAGAGGATACCCTAGGATTTTCGGGCGAGTGGAACCGCGATGATAACAAAATAAAAGCCATGGTACAGGTCGCTAGAAATGAATTTCCTTTAAAAGAGCCTATGTAAAAGTTGAAGGTTTTAAATAAGGAAGCTTCTCAATAGTTCATGACGTTGTAATGTCTTCCCAATATGATTTGAAATAAAAAACCCACGCCTTAGGCGTGGGTTTTTGTAATACTATAAGAGGTCTATATTACTTTCCCCAACGTTGAATTTGTTTCACTGTTACATTTACCGGAATAGGTATACCCGGGAACGTTAATGAAAGGGTTGTATCGTATCGGAATGTGAGTTCCTCTTTGGTTAGACGCAGAATACTAAATTCAAGATTGTTAGGAGTTAAAGATCCTCCACCTAAGGGGTTATCCACACCTAAGTCTAACCCTTCTAAAACTAAAATTGAGTCGTTTTTGATAGACCATCCAAGGCTATCTAATTGCACTCCAGCAGAGTCAATTATCAAACTACCGTCTTCTCCAAAATTTGCTTCAGTATTGGTGGTAGGAGTCACATCATTAGAATCAAGGAATGGAAGCGCTTGAATTTGGAATTCTTGGTTAACCCCTGTCCAAACCCCTGTTACTTTGAACTCTGTGCTTCTGTTCTCCCATTTTTTACAGCTCATGGCGAATAGTCCAATTACTGCGATTAAGGCGATTTTTTTCATTTTGATTGTTTTTAATTTAAATGTGTTAAACGATTATTGTGCCAAAGCATCAATAGCTTTCTTTTTATCTGCTTCAAGTTGTTTTTTTAATAAGTCTAAGTTAGCAAATTCTTGAATGCCCCTAAGAAACTTGTATAAATCAAACTGTACATCATTTCCATAGAGATTAATGTCTACCCCAATACAATGGACTTCTAATTTCCTTTGCTTGCTGCCTAATGTAGGCCTAGCACCTAAATTAGCCATAGCATTGTAGGTATGGCCATTCACATGAAGTTTACCTGCATAAACACCATCTGAAGGAAGAAGCTTTTCCGTGAAATCACATTCAATATTCGCCGTTGGAAAACCGATGGTTCTTCCAATTTGATTCCCTTTTATGACCCTGCCGCAAATGGAATATTGAGTGCCTAAATATACATTGGCTAATTCTACATTCCCCAGCGCGAGCGCTTTTCTAATTTTAGTGCTGCTAACATTGACTTGGTCAATATCAAAGGCCGTTATTTCTTCTACCTCAAAGCCGTAAATGGGCCCGAATTCCTTTAAATGTTCAAAGCTACCTTCTCTGTTTCTACCAAAATGATGGTCATATCCAATGACTAAATGCTTAACCCCAATCTGATTTACAAGATATTCTCTAACGAAATCAAGCGATTGCGTGCGCGAAAACTCTCGTGTAAAAGGATGTATAATGAGGTGATCAATACCCGTTTTTTCAAGTAATGAAATTTTTTCGTTTTCACTAGAAAGCAATTCTAGTTCAACATCTGGTTGAAGTACAATCCTTGGGTGCGGAGAGAACGTTAACAGCACACTCTCACCACCTACTTCTTTTGCTTTGGTAACAAGTTGATTTAAAATTTTCCTATGCCCTAGGTGGACCCCATCAAAGGTTCCTGTGGTTGCTACGGCACAAGAAATAGTCTTAAAATTGTTTAAACCGTAAGTTACTTTCAACGTCTGTTGTAATTTGGCCTAAAATTAAGCATTGCAATTTTCACATCAATGAAAAAGATACACCCATTACAGGCAATTCAAGCGGGTTGGATTAGATATTCTAATAAAGCGGGAATGTACACCTCCTTTACAGTTATGACGTTATTGATTTCTTTAGTGCTTACTTCAGTAGCTACAGGAATAGGCATTGTATTCTCATTTAACACATTCATACAAGACACCGTAGTAGCAATTTTAATTGGAGTAGTAAGCGGTATAATAAATATCGGATATGCTCATTTCGCAGCAAAGGATGAATCTGGTGATGCTGCTGAATTTGGAAACTTCTTATTAGGCTTTAGTACGAATATTAAATCCCTTATTCTCGTTTTGATAGCGACAGTGTTTATTACACAGATAAATTCTTTAACCATACCACAAGAGCTTCAGAATTTAAATCTAGAAGAAGAAAATCAAATACAAGATTTGGAAGAGCTAATGATGTTTTTCGATGAAATCGGGATCCTATTAGTCGATAATATCGGAAGTATACTATTATTCTTGGGCGTTCAGGTATTTCTTGGTATTGTCTTAATGTTCGCTCCATTTGCCGCATCTCTAGAAAATCAAGATGCTATTCAAGCACTTCGCTACTCAATTATGACTGCATTACCCAATTTCTTCAACATCCTTTTTGCTTATTTAATCATAGGGCTCGCGGTTGGGATGTATACCTATCTATTATTGCTTTTAGGGACGCCAGGTACTATAATTCTTCTGGTATCTTTTTTTATAGGGTTGTTTGTTGTTATTCCCGTACTCAATCTTATAGCCTACGATATGTTTACTCAGCTTAAAGACGATTAACCTTATAATACGATTGTATTCTTAGGAATGATTATGTGAATAGTAGTTCCAAGGTTTAGTTCGCTTTCAACTGCCCAGTCCCATCCTGCGTCTTTGATAAGTTGAAGTGCAAAGTATACACCTAATCCGCTACCACCTTGCTTCGAACGCTGATTATTAAATGGAGTCCCATATCTGTCAAGGGCTTCTTGACTCATGCCATCACCATCGTCAACAATGCTTAAATAGATATCACTTGAGTCAACTCTAACATCAATAGAAATTATGCTAGAACCATATTTTTCAGCATTGGAAATCACAGATTCTAGACCTAAATCCAAAGCAATTCTCGAATTAGCACTGATATTAAAATCCGCGCCTTCATGTATAGTAAGAGTTGTTCGTTCAGCATACTCTTCTAACAACGTGTTTATGGTTGTAAATTTGTTATCAACATGAGAGATAATACTACGGCTTGCTTTGGATAGCAGGGTATGGACAATACTATTTACTCTGGCTCTATCATGATCTAAAGACTGAATGTCTTCATCATTAATTTCTAATTGTGACTCTTTTTTCAGCTTTAATATTTCTATTCTATTTCCTAAAGATGTAATTGGCGTGCGGATGTTATGTGAAAGCAATGTGAATACATTGTTTGTCCAGTTTCTATCCTGTTGAGCTACCTCAGTAATTAAGGTTTCATAGCGCGACTTTGTGTTTTGATAAAGAGAAACCGCATAGCCTGCCAAAGACATGAGCAGAATGAACACTAATAAAAAGTGGTCATCATCACTATCGCTATAATACGGAGAGCCTAAATCCCATACTAAGAGAATTACTTTTACTACCATTAAGCTTAAAATTGCAAATGGTCCAAGATTTCGGTCTGCCAATAACCTAGGCCTAATGCTGGTAGGGTTATGATGATTGTTCATCCTTAAGCCAACCATCGCCATTGAAAATATAGATAACAGCCCAGGAAAAAAGATAAATAACCAAATGCCACTAAATAAAGAATTCAATAGAACCCCATGATTAGGCTTATTAAGTAATAAAGAAGCACGGTAGAATAAAGGTCCAAGGAATATGATAATAATTCCTATAGAAAATTCGTCTTGTACAATTGCTAAGTAAACAAGCAGCAGCAGCCCTCCAGGAAGTAAGCCAGCCCGTGATTTCATCCATTTACTCTCCATAAATAGCGTAAAACACGGTGTAAATGAAAAAGAAGGACAACAAGGTTAAAAGAGCCAGTATGAGCATATTTATAAGGTCCACCCTTGCTTGAAGTTGCTCCAACTTTATTTTGTTGGACACCCTATATTTTTTTATAAAAGTTGAAGTTTCTACCATAATAGCAAGGCATTCATCATGATTAATCAACTGATTAAATTCCATTAACCGATCGGTCTGAATTCTCTTGTCAATACTTATAAAATGATCTCTGATGAGATCAATTGCGCTATTTTCTAAACTCTCTTGAATTTGTTTATACTCGCTCGAAAAGTAGTCTCCAGCTATGTTAGTTTGTTCGTAATTGTGAACAAGCCATACTAAGTACCTATATTGACTTACTTCAAGTTCAGTTTGAGACATATCTTGGTACAATTTCGTTGTCTTTTTTTCGAAATGCATAAGCGCCAGTTGCAAACAGAAGGTACTTAAGGAGATAATAAACGCTACGGAGAAAAGAAATTTTAGGTTTGCTTTAATTTCGCTCGCGTTAAATTGTACTGACATATTTAAAAATTAATGAAATCAGAATGTATATAATTAGTTTAATTATCAATGCAGACAGCAAAGATATCAGTAATTGCAATGATTGTATTCCGTATAATTAAAAGAATAGAAAGATATCACTGCAAAAGAAAAGCCCAGCCTGTCGACTGAGCTTTTCTTCGTGCGGATGAAAGGACTCGAACCTTCACGCGATAAAGCACTAGTGCCTAAAACTAGCGTGTCTACCAATTTCACCACATCCGCATATTGGACGGCAAATATAAGTAGATTCTATAAAATCAATTCGCAATTCAAATAAATTTCCTTTGGCTTTAGGAAAAGAGTAATTTTGAACTAAATCTGAATGTATGCCATCATTTTTACCGTCCGAACTCCTAACTAAGGATAGACACAAAATATTGCTTGGAGCAGTAGGGCCTCGTCCAATTGCTCTGGTAAGTACAATAGATGAATACGGTACTCCTAATTTGAGTCCATATAGTTTTTTTAATATTTTTTCATCTAACCCGCCTACTCTTATTTTTTCTCCAGCAAGACGAGTAAGAGATAACACTACCAAGGATACATTACACAATGCAATGCGGGAAAAAGAAGTGGTGGTCAATGTGGTCAATTATGATTTGGTGCAACAAGTGAATTTATCTTCTGCTGAGTACGATTCTCATGTGGATGAGTTCATTAAATCTGGATTAACAAAAGTGCCTTCAGAAGTTATTGCTCCCCCAAGGGTATTGGAGAGTCCTGTGAGTTTAGAGTGTCTAGTAAAAGATGTAGTTTCCTTGGGTGAGGAAGGAGGTGCTGGTAATTTAGTTATTTGCGAGATACAAAAGATTCATTGTGCAGATGATGTCATCTCCGACGAAGGCGGTTTAGATCAACATGCATTGGATTTAGTTGGGCGATTGGGGAAAAATTGGTGGGTTAGGGCATCAGGAGATGCATTATTCACCGTGGCTTCGCCACAAATTGGAATAGGCGTTGATCAAATCCCTCTTTCTATTCGAAATTCTACTATTCTTACAGGTAATGATCTAGGATTACTCGGAGGTGCTACTATGCTTCCAAATGATGAGGCAATAGAACAGAAGAAAAATGACTTTGATATTCGAAGATTAATGCTGAATTATGCAGAAGGAATTGAACGTCGTGAGGCATTGCATGAAGTTGCCAAAAAACTTCTAGAAAATGGGCTCGTTCAAGAAGCTTGGAAAGTATTATTAATTGATAAATCGGCCCGATAACGGGTAAGAAAATGCAAATTGAAGTAAGAATTGAGAAAATTATGGAAGAACAAGTGATTTCTGATAGATTCAGAAAACGTGAATTTGTTGTTCAGACCAAGGAGCAGTACCCACAGACGCTCTGTTTTGAATTTACTCAAGATAAGACCTCTGTTTTAGATGCATATCATACGGGCCAAGAAGTAAGTGTGGAGTTTAATATTAGAGGCCGTGAATGGACGCCTCCTCAAGGTGGAGCAACCCGTTATTATACAACGCTTCAAGCTTGGAGAATGTCTCCAATGGAGCAAAACACACAGTCTGCACCTCCTTCCGATTTACCTCCGGCAGGACAGCCGTTCAATCCTTCAAGCGACGATAGTGTATTAGATGACGATTTACCTTTTTGATAGGCTGTATTAATGGAAGGTTCTTTAAATCCATTACATTTTATTGGCCAAGAAGGCTGGGAAGTACCGGACCCTAATGGTGCCACGAATTCGGAAGGGTTGATTGCCCTTTCTTGGGATTTAGAGCCTAAACTTTACGAGAGATGTTACCCAAAAGGAATTTTTCCTTGGTTTGAACAAGAGGGTGTGGTGTTTTGGTTTTCGCCTGCAGAGCGAAGCATTACCCACACGGAAAAAGTGAAGATTTCCAAAAGTATGCGCCCCTTAATTAACGCAGGAAATTGGCGCTTTTCAGTGAACACCGTATTTGAAAAGGTCATTGAAAAATGCAGTCAGGTACCTAGGCCTGGTCAAGCTGGAACTTGGATTTCTGATAAATTTGCTGCTAATTTTATCCACATGCATACCCTTGGAATGGCGCATAGCTTTGAAGTTTGGGAAGAGGATATACTCATTGGCGGCACTTTTGGTGTGATGACTGGCGGTGTATTGGTTGGTGAAAGTATGTTTCATTCCAAAACCAATGCTAGTAAGTTTGCTTATATAGGAATGTGCCAGTACCTCCAGCAGCACGGCGTTGAATACGTTGATAATCAATTGCCCACGGAACATCTAGACAGCTTGGGCGCATGGAATCTTGAACGCTTAGATTTCTTAGAGGTACTTCAAGTACATGCCGAGGATAAAGAACAAGTAATTTTAGGAACCCTGGAGCAGACTACTTTACCGCTTTAAAGCGGTAGAAATCGTATTCAAGCTTAAAACGCTCGCGGCTATTAGAATTCCTGGAATCATACTCAAATAGGCCTTTCCCGTAATTATGTAGGGGTAATAATCTCTAATCATACCTCCCCATGAAGGTAGTGGAGGTTGCGCGCCAATACCTAAGAAGCTAAGACCGCTTTCTATTAAAAGAGCACTGGCGAAATTGGTCGCACATATTACCAATACAGGAGCAAAGGTATTGGGAAGTATCTCTTTGAAGAGTATGTGCGTTGTACTAAAACTCAAAACTTTGGCTGCTTCCACGTACTCTTTATTTTTCTCTACTAAGAACTGTCCACGAATCACTCGTGCTACCTCCACCCACATAGTAAGTCCAACAGCAATAAAAACCTGGAATAAACCTTTGCCTAATACAAAAGTTAAGGCGATTACAAGGAGCAAGGTTGGTATGGACCAAATTACATTCATGAGCCAGGATAAAACAGCATCAATCCTACCGCCAAAATAGCCTGAAACTGCTCCTACTGGAATACCAATGATTAAACTAACCAAAACGGCAATGAATCCCACGCTTAAACTTATTCTGCTTCCCAGGACGACTCTTGAAAAATGATCTCGACCAAATTTATCAGTTCCAAAAATATGCGTACCCATTTCTGTGGTAGCACCTGGGCCAAGAAGGGTGCCTTTTAAATTCATGTTATTCGCATTGCCGGTTTTATCTAGCACAATGAGATTTGCACATAGCGCCATTGCAATTAATGCAATGAGCCATGTAAGAGCTATTTTTTGAAAGGCTGTGAACGTAGATAACACCCTAGCTAATCTAGGATAAAAATTGAGATTATTTGAGGGAATGAATAATCTCTATGCCTTCTCTCAGGATAGCATCCTTGGACAATGTCTTATACCACTTCGTGTAGATATCTTGTTGCACGCTATCTGTTTGGAACATTACTAAATGATCCGGCAAAGGGACCACGCCAGTACTGTCTTTGAGTTTGTACAAATTCTTGAACCTTTTGCCTTCTTCTTTTAAGGAATCTTGAAAGCTGGAAAAAGATGTATAATCTAAAGGAATGAAGGCGTTATCCTCTCCGGCTTTAATCCACTGCGCATATTCAATAGATTTCCTATAGACCGAATCCTGTCCAATGCGTTTCTCCGAAGCCTTAATTGCTCTCTTAAATGATTTAGTCCAATCTGAATTCTCAAGGTAATTAGCTCTTTCTATATAATCCACGGGAAGTGCGTGATCGTATTTCTTTTCCCCTATTTCTATAAGATCGTATGCGCCTGGTAAAGATATATCCGGTACTACGCCTTGGAGCTGAGTTGTTCCGCCTGAAATACGGTAGAACTTTTCCGTTGTGATTTTAACCGCTCCAAGAGGTTTGAGATCACGCAGTGGTCCATTTACTGCTCGGTCAAGGTCAAACATGTTTTGCACTGTCCCTTTGCCAAACGTGCTTTTTGAGGGCCCAACAATAAGTGCACGACCTCTATCCTGAAGTGCTGCCCCAACAATCTCTGAGGCTGATGCACTGTAATTATTGATCAAAACTACGAGCGGTCCTTCCCAAGTAATTGGATAATTCCTGTTGTTTTTTGACCGTGTACCGTTTTGGAAACTCTTTACTTGAACTTGTGGTCCATACCCGGTAAAAAGACCGGCAATGTCTACCGCTGCTTGTAAGGAGCCCCCTCCGTTGTTCCTGAGGTCTAAGATGATTCCCTCTACCCCTTCTTTTTTAAGTTTTATGATTTCATTTTTGATATCGTCAGCCGCATTGCGATTGTCCTTATCATAGAAGTTAACATAAAACTTAGGGAGCTTTATGTAACCTGTTTTGGTCCCTAGTTCTTTGTTTAAGACAAATTCGCCCTCATTCTTCTTGAAAGATTTTCCGTTAAGGATTGCGCTTCGTGCAAACGTACTTTCAATTTCTACCACATCTCTTATGATCGGTATGATTTGCCTTGAACCGTCTTTCTTTTTTACTGTAAGGCGCACTTCAGATCCCTTTTTACCTCTTATGAGTTTGATGGCTTCGCGTACTTTGTATCCAATGACATCTACAGGCTCTTCCTCACCTTGTGCCACGGCAATAATTCGGTCACCGGCCTCAAGGTCGCCTTGTCTCCAACAAGCGGAGCCAGCTATAATCCGTTCAATACCTATATAATCGCCTTCTTGCTTTAGCTGCGCGCCGATTCCTTCAAATTGACCAGTCATACTGAGCTCAAAGTTTTCGTTCTGCTGAGGAGCTAGGTAGTTTGTATGAGGATCAAAAGTTTCGCAATAGGCATTCATGTACATTCCGAACCATTCTATTCTGGTTATGTCCATTAAATCTTCATACCATTCCTCTTGAAGTTCAAGTTCTTTTTGACGTGCTTCTTTCTCCAAGGTTGGAAAGTTTTTAAGGATAACCTCCGGGTCCGTTGCTGCATCTTCTTTCTGAGCATTGTCTTTTTCATAAACTCTGTTGAGAATGCGCCATTTCAGGTGCTTTTTCCAGCTTTGTTCTAACGAAGAAATATCACGCGAAAATGGACGCTCTTCAGCATCAGAAAATAATTCTTCTTCCTCTGTGTAGACAAAAGATTGAGCCAGAAGTCGCGTATATATTTCTTTAGAACGCACAATACCTTTTGATACAGAGGTGTAGCTCTTTTCAAAAAAGGCTGTATTGGAAGAATAGAAGGCATTGTCCAAGTCATAGCGGTATTCTTCTAGCGCTTCAACTTCGTTGAGTGTAAAGAACAACTTATTGTAGTCAAGTGACCCTATGTACGCATCAAAAATTTCTGAGCTAAGCGCATCATTCATTTCTTTTGGTTGTAGATGAACATTGGTGAGAGCATCTCTTACTAGAGCAAATATTACGGCTTCTTTATCTTTTTCAGTATTGTATTTACTGAATCCATACATGGTTAAAGCCACACCCAAAATGGGCAATAGGTATTTGAGGTTTTTACGCTGCATAAGCATTGAATACATAGGAAATGACAAGGTACAATGTTAATTGAATTGGAACACTAATAAAAGGTTAAAGGAATTCAAAAGCGCTCTGTTAGTTACAACAACATAAACCGCAATTTGTTAGTACATTTGCACCCCTTATTACAAGAAGGTAAATAATTCTAATCGAAAGCAGATGAACATTAGTAAGAACCAAGTAGATGCGTTAAATCTATCGGTGAATATTGAAATTACTCCGGAGGACTACCAAGACAAAGTGAACACAGTTTTACAAAATTATCGGAAGAGTGCCAATATTCCAGGTTTTCGTCCGGGTAAAGTGCCTATGGGATTAATCAAGAAACAATACGGAAAGGCTGTATTAGTAGAAGAGATTAATAAAATGCTTCAAGATTCAATATATAACTACATCCAAGAAGAAAAGCTCAATATACTGGGCAATCCCCTTCCTATTGAGCAAGAAGAAATGGATTTTGATACACCGGGTTCATATGATTTTGGCTTTGAGCTAGGATTAAGTCCTGAGGTTGATGTTAAAATCACTAAAAAGAATAAGATTAAAGGCGTCAAGGTTGTAGCAGATAAGAAGGTTTTAAATACCTACATGGAGGATATCCGTGGTCGTTATGGTAAGATGCTGACTCCCGAAACCCCTAATGCTGATGATATGTATCACGGATCTATTTCAGAGATAGATGCAGACGGTAATGCAGTGGAAGGAGGTATTACAAAGGAGGACGCCCAGTTTATGGGGATGAATTTAAAGACTAAAAAGGCACAAGGGGAATTGACCAAAACTACGCTAGGTTCAACCTTAATATTGGATACAAAAAAGACGTTTGGTAAAGGCTATAACGTAGCAGGATTATTGGGCGTTACAGATGCACAGCTTGAATCATCAACAGGTTCATTTGAATTTAAGTTGACCAATATTAGCCGCATGGAGCCAGCAGAATTAAACCAAGAGTTTTTTGATAAGGTTTATGGAGAGGGTGCCGTTACTTCGGAAGAAGAAATGCGCGAAAAAATGAAAGAAGAGGCGGAGCGCATGTATCTTAATGAAGCCGATCAATATTTCTTGAACAACGTTGCAGAATATTTATTAGAGAAGAACAAATTTGATTTACCTATTGCCTTCCTAAAAAAGTGGATGCAGACTTCAGGGGAAAAGACATTGACCGCTGAGGAAGTAGAGGCCGATTGGGAAAAGACAGAGAAAGGTTTGCGTTACCAATTGATTGAGAACTCCGTAATCAGCTCTGCAGAAATCAAAGTGAGCAGAGAAGATTTACTCGATCATACAGTAGGCATGGTAAAAGCTCAATTTCAGCAATACGGTCAACAAGCTATGGACGATGAGATGCTCAAGGGTATTGCGGAAAATGCGTTGAAAAACGAAGAAGAAGTGCGTCGTGTGAGTGATCAAGTGTATAACGCAAAACTACTTGCTCATTACAAGGATTCTTTCAAAGTGGAGGAGAAAGAAGTGACTTATGATGAATTCATCAAATTGGTCACGGAAAAGGCATAACTTGGACAATAGTAAGTGAATCCTCAACCTAACAAACTGAACGAAAATGGATTTAGGAAAAGAATTTAAAAAATATGCTACTAAACATGCTGGTATTCAAAGCATGTATGTAGATCAATATGTAGATGCCTCTTTGACCCCTTACATCATTGAGGAGCGTCAAATGAATGTTGCACAGATGGATGTTTTTTCCCGTCTTATGATGGATAGAATTATTTTTTTGGGAACGGGCGTTAACGATCAAGTTGCGAATATTGTACAAGCTCAATTGTTGTTCCTTGAGAGTGCCGACGCCAAAAAAGACATTCAAATTTATATCAACTCTCCAGGTGGCTCAGTTTATGCTGGATTAGGAATCTATGATACCATGCAGGTTGTAAATCCAGATGTGGCTACTATTTGTACGGGAATGGCGGCTTCAATGGGCGCGGTTCTCATGTGCGCTGGCGCTAAAGGAAAACGCTCCGCTCTGAAACACAGCCGAATTATGATCCACCAACCAATGGGAGGCGCACAAGGCCAGGCTTCAGACATGGAAATCACTCTCCAAGAGATTTTAAAATTGAAGAAGGAATTGTATTCTATAATTTCTCACCATAGTGGTCAGGATTTTGATAAAGTAGAAGCCGATTCTGACCGTGACTATTGGATGACTTCAGAAGAAGCTAAGTCCTACGGTATGGTTGATGAAATACTGTTAGGTAAGAATCAGGCGAAATAAATGAGTGAAGAGAAAAATATTCACTGTTCTTTCTGCGGACGCAGTAAGGAAGAGGCTGAAATGATGATTGCAGGTGTGGATGCACATATTTGTGACCGTTGTGTGGGTCAAGCGGGTGGTATTCTTCATGCAGAGCTGGGTGAGAAGCCACAATCTAATCCATTAGAAGTTGCTGCAAAACCGGAGTTTGATTTTACACCAAAGCAAATCAAGGAGCACTTAGATCAATATATAATTGGTCAAGAATCAGCCAAACGTACGCTAGCTGTATCCGTCTATAACCACTACAAACGTATAGGTTTAGTTCCGCTCAAAGATGCTCCAGAAGTGGATAAGTCAAATATTGTATTAGTTGGAAATACCGGTACGGGGAAAACGTTAATGGCAAGGACCATTGCCAAGTTGTTAAATGTCCCATTCACTATTGTAGACGCCACTGTTCTCACGGAAGCTGGGTATGTTGGTGAAGATGTGGAGAGTATTTTGACACGCTTATTACAAGCAGCAGAATATGATTTAAGTCGAGCACAAGTAGGTATTGTCTTTATTGATGAGATAGATAAAATAGCTCGTAAAGGCGATAATCCTTCAATTACCCGCGATGTAAGTGGCGAAGGTGTGCAACAAGGGCTTCTCAAACTCCTTGAAGGCTCTAAAGTTAATGTGCCACCTAAAGGAGGGCGAAAACATCCTGATCAAAAGTATATAGAAGTAGATACTACCAATATTTTATTTATTGCTGGAGGGGCATTTGTTGGAATTGAAAAGAAAATTGGATCAAGATTGAATTCAGCCACACTAGGTTATTCAAAAGATAGCCGGAATCATGTGGAGGAAGATGAAGTATTGAGTTACATTACCCCTTCAGATTTGAAGAGCTTTGGCCTTATCCCTGAATTAATAGGTCGTATGCCAATTGTAACCTTTATGTCGCCTTTAGATAAAAAGGCCCTTAGAGCCATTCTTACGCTTCCTAAGAATGCCTTAATCAATCAATATCAGCACCTTTTTCATATGGATGACATCAATTTGACTTTTGACAAGGAGGTGTATGATTATATTGTTGGAGTTGCTATTGATTATGGCCTTGGCGCCCGCGGACTACGCAGTGTTTGTGAAGCTATACTTACAGATCACATGTTTAATGCACCAGGGTTGAAAGAGAAAGAACTGAATATTACAAAAGAGTACGCAAAAGCACAGATTGAACGAAGTTCACTAAGAAAAATACCAGCATAAAAAAGCCGCTCCAAGAGCGGCTTTTTTATGGCTAATTCTGGCCTTATCTCATTGTTGTATAGACATTCTGGACATCGTCGTCTTCTTCCAGTTTTTCAATGAGCTTTTCAATGTCTTTAGTTTGCGCATTGTCCAACTCTTTGGTGGTGGTTGGAATATATTCAAAACCAGATTCTACAATTTCGTGTCCTAATTCCTCTAGCCCTCTGGTAATGTTGCCGTATTCTGCAAATTGACCATAAATCATTATTACCTCAGATTCCACGCCATCCTTCTCCTCAGTGTCTTTGAAAACATCCTCAGCGCCGAAATCAATCATTTCAAATTCTAATTCTTCCAAATCAATATCACCTGCGGCAATTTTAACATGACATTTATGCTCAAACATAAATTCAACTGAACCTGAAGTGCCAAGAGAGCCTTCACATTTGTTGAAATAAGAACGGACATTGGCAACCGTGCGCGTATTATTATCTGTTGCTGTCTCTACAAGAACAGCAACCCCGTGCTGTCCGTATCCTTCGTAAATGATTGTTTTATAGTCACTTTGGTCCTTGGACATTGCCTTTTTAATGGCGCGCTCCACATTGTCCTTAGGCATGTTAGCTGCTTTTGCATTTTGGAAAAGCATGCGCAATCTGTAGTTGGAGTCTGGATTATCACCACCTTCTTTAACAGCCATGATAATGTCTTTGGTAATTCTTGAGAAGGTTTTCGCCATCCCCGCCCAACGCTTAAACTTGCGTTCTTTTCTAAATTCAAATGCGCGTCCCATAGAAGAAATTCAATAGTGAAAGCCAAAAGTAACAACTATCGGCGAGCTTTTTTAGTAGTAGATCTTTTGGTACGCTTCTCTTGCTCAGAAGTCCACTTTTTAATTTCGCTTTTACGTCCAATTTGGGCGGTAATAAAATCATTTTTCAAATCCCATCCTCTAGCGGGACTGTATTGCCTACCGTAAAAGATTATTTGAAGGTGAAGCTTGTTCCAAAGAGCTTTGTCAAACAGTCGTTTTGCATCTTTTTCTGTCTTTTCAACGGATTTTCCATTGGAAAATCCCCATCTAAACATAAGACGTTGAATGTGCGTATCTACAGGAAAAGCGGGGACTCCAAATGCTTGACTCATAACTACACTGGCTGTTTTATGACCAACACTAGGCATAGCTTCTAGTGCTTCAAAACTTGCGGGAACTAGACCGTTATAGCTTTCTACAATAGTATTGCTGAAGGAATGAATGCCTTTACTTTTCATAGGGACTAATCCACAAGGTCGAATAATTGCAGCAATTTCTTCAACGCTCATTTTAGCCATGTCATAAGGGTTGTCTGCTACGGCAAATAACTTTGGAGTAATTTTATTTACTCGTTCATCGGTGCATTGTGCACTAAGCACTACAGCCACTAAAAGTGTGAAGGGGTCATGATGATTTAGAGGAACAGGGGTTTCGGGATACAATCGCTCTAGCTCATGGACAACATATTCTACTTTTTCTGCTTTGGTCATGTGAAAAACTATTTATTGCTAACGGTGGTTCTAAGGAACAAAACAAAGCTAACTTGGCATTGTTGAGAAATAAAATCATTTAACAATGGCATTAAAAATCGGACAAAAAGCACCGGCTTGGAGCGGTGTAAATCAGAATGGGAAATCCATTTCATCAGATGAGTTTCTGGGTAAAAAAGTTATCCTGTTTTTCTATCCTAAAGCAAGCACTCCTGGGTGCACTGTAGAGGCTTGCAACTTTCGTGATCATTATTCAGAATTGAGTGAAAAAGGGTTTGAAGTAGTGGGCGTTAGCGCAGACTCTGTCAAGCGTCAAAGTAATTTTGCAACGAAACATAATCTCAATTATAATTTGATTGCAGACGAAGAAAAATCCATTATCATGGCTTTTGAAGCATGGGGTTGGAAGAAATTTATGGGCAAGGAATACGAAGGTATTTACAGGCATACCTATGTCATCAATGAGGAAGGTATTATTGCCCAAGTTCTTGAAAAAGTGAAAACAAAAGAAGCAACTGAACAAGTGCTAGATAATTTCGAAAATTAAATTTCTCTTCATAAATTATTAGAAAGGCTTTGAAGTTTGATTCAAAGTACTACATTTGTATAAATTCTAATATTTTTAGCATTCTAATATTATGAGCGCAGATAAAGACGCCAAACTAAAGGCACTCAAACTCACTATGGACCGTATGGATAAAGCATATGGTAAAGGAACAGTAATGAAGATGGGTGATGCCCCAGTCATAGAAGTAGACTCCATTCCCACGGGTTCATTAACACTAGATGTTGCCCTTGGAATTGGCGGGTATCCCACGGGTCGTGTAGTTGAAATTTATGGTCCAGAGAGTTCAGGTAAAACCACATTAACACTTCATGCTATTGCTGAATGCCAGCGGAAAGGGGGTATTGCAGCGTTCATAGATGCGGAGCATGCCTTTGATCGTTTCTATGCGGAAAAATTGGGTATTAACACGGATGAACTTATCATTTCTCAACCCGATAACGGCGAGCAGGCCTTAGAAATAGCGGATAATTTAGTTCGCTCCGGTGCTATTGATATTCTTGTAGTAGATTCGGTTGCAGCGTTAACGCCTAAGGCAGAGATTGAAGGTGAAATGGGAGATGCGCGTGTAGGTCTTCAAGCTAGACTTATGTCTCAAGCAATGCGAAAACTTACTGGTACTATTAGTAAAACCAATTGTACATGCGTATTTATCAACCAACTTCGCGAAAAAATCGGAGTCATGTTTGGAAACCCGGAGACGACTACCGGCGGTAATGCATTGAAATTTTACAGTTCTGTTCGTCTGGATATTCGCAGATCTACACAAATCAAGGACGGTGATAGAGTTATAGGGAATAGAACACGCGTGAAGGTTGTCAAAAATAAAGTAGCTCCGCCTTTCCGTCTTGCAGAATTCGATATCATGTATGGTCAAGGAATTTCAAAAGCTGGAGAGTTAATTGATTTGGGTGTAGAACATGATATTTTAACTAAAAGTGGTTCTTGGTTTAGCTACGGAGAAACACGTTTGGGCCAAGGTCGTGATACCGTGAAACAACTTTTCATAGATAATCCCGAACTTGCGGAAGAGGTAGAGGCTAAGATTAAGGCCGTATTATCAGGCTCCTAACGGGCATATGGAACAATCAATTTTGAAAAAAGGCGCTGATAATCAGCGCCTTTTGTTATTAACCTGTTCATATAAACTTAATGTAGGGAAGTCAAATCTTGTCTTGGGCTTATTATTTTAGTAATGAGTAACCATTTCAAAATAACAACAATGAAAAAAGCTTTACTAATTGTAGGTGCATTGCTCACAGGTGCATCTTCTTATGCTCAAGAGGCTGCTGCTGATTCGCTATTTAATATGCTGGATGAAATCACGGTGACTTCTAATGTAATTGACATTGCGAAGGAACGAGAGACTCCTATTGCTGTCTCTACCATTTCGCCTGCTGAAATTTCTTTAAAAGTAGGTAACCTCGAATTTGTTGAGGTAATGAATAACACACCCGGTGTTTATGCCACCAAGCAAGGCGGTGGTTACGGTGATTCGCGTTTATCTCTTCGCGGTTTTGACCAAAGAAACACCTCCTTCTTAATTAACGGACAACCCGTAAATGACATGGAGAACGGTTGGGTATATTGGTCAAATTGGCAAGGTTTGTCAGATGTTGCTTCCGGTATTCAAATCCAACGTGGTTTGGGCGCGTCTCGTTTGGCTGTACCTTCTGTAGGTGGTACAGTAAGTATCTTCACGAAAGCAGCAGAACTCAAAGAAGGAGGCTCGTTTTCCCAGTCTGCAGGTAATGACGGGTATTTTAAAACTACAGCTTCGTACAATTCAGGTAAGAATGACGCCGGTTGGGCTTCTTCAGTTTTGATATCACGTTGGATGGGTAATGGATACATTAACCAGACTCAAGGTGAGGGATATAATTACTTTGCCGCTGTTGGATATAACCCAGAGGGTTCAGCACACAGCATGAATGTTAGCTTTATTGGTGCAGGTCAGTGGCACCACCAACGTGATGTATGGGTAAGTATTCGCGACTACCAATATTTTTCTGATGATAATGGCTTCAAAGGCGATGGCGGCGAAATCAACCGTCGTTGGAATACGAACGGAGGTACAATGACGAATGCTGACGGAAACGTAGAGGAGTTTTCTATGCGTCGTAACTTTTACAACAAGCCGCTCGCTACATTCAACTGGGATTGGGAAATTGCTAAAAATGTAAAATTAGCAACTTCATTATACGGTTCTGCTGGTCGTGGTGGAGGTACAGGTCCTCGTGGAAATTACTTCCGTAACAGTGATATGAACGTTCTTCCTTACCGCAAAGACTTGTATGAGCACTGGATGGAAGACAGCACTGGTATTGCGTCAAGAAATGCGGACGGTACAATAGACTTTGATAATGTTGTTTCTTTAAATCAAAGCACTACGGATCCTTATACTGGTGAAATCTCTGATTTTAATGGGCGGCTTATAGGCTCTAATGGTTTCCGTGATAGCAATGTTAATCGTGCTGTAATGGTGAGACGTGCATCAATGAATTCGCACAACTGGATTGGTGCCATATCCAATCTAGAAATCACTCAAGGCAAAATGACCTATTCAGTGGGTATAGATCTAAGAAATTACACCGGTTACCACTACCGTACAATGAACAACTTAATGGGTCTTGACGGATATTACTCTACTGGTAATGACAACGAGAATGGCCGTATTGTGAATACTACTATTGAAGCTTCTCCGTTCAACAATACAAGCATTGCCGGTCCAAAGATTGACTACTATAACATTGGTAACGTAGGGTGGCAAGGACTCAACGGTATGGCTGAGTACAATGACAATGGTCGTTTGACTGCAGTAGTTCAGGCTGGTGTAAGTAACCAAAGCTTCCAGCGTATTGATTACTTTGATCAAGCGAATAACCCAGAATCTGAGGTGAGTAGTTTATTA
>PAND01000001.1 GCA_002707525.1 Flavobacteriales bacterium | reverse complement strand
CGGTACCTTTTAAATCAGCAATAACTTCCTCATAGGTATAATCGAAACTCTTATCATTAGAAATGCAGATCCTACCAGAATTTAGTTTTACATTTTGGGCGGAACATGTTGCACTGATAGCTAAAGTTAGAATTAGTAAGGCGCTCTTCAATTTTATAGTTTTAATAAACACCTAATTTACATAAAGGAAAACAACCTATAATGGACACCAAAAACGACAAAACCCCAGTGAATACTGGGGTTTTGTTATTTTCTCGTGAACCCGGCAGGATTCGAACCTGCGACCGTCTGCTTAGAAGGCAGATGCTCTATCCAGCTGAGCTACGAGTCCAAACATTACCTTTTGCAAGGAATGTTTTTGGTTGCTTAAGCCTAACAGGACCCCGAAGGATCCTGCTTTGGCTTTGTCGGGAAGACAGGACTCGAACCTGCGACCCTCTGGTCCCAAACCAGATGCGCTACCACCTGCGCCACTTCCCGAACTTATATGCAACATTTCTTAGCGGAAAGACTGGGACTCGAACCCAGGGGACGCTTCCGCGACCACAGCTTAGCAGGCTGCTGCATTACCACTCTGCCACCTTTCCGTTAGGGAGCGCAAATTTAGACCGAAAATCTATTTGCGCAATAGTATTTAAATAAATAATTAATTGGTTATTACTAATCAACCTCTGGGTACGATATTCTCACGTGATATACTCCGCGTATGAAGCGCTTGAAAGCATCCCGTATTGTGTTGATTTCCTTCATAGTAATAGAGGCATTATCAAACTGACCTGTCGAAAGTTGATGCCCAATGACCTTATCTATCATTTCGGATAAATTTTGTTCTGTCTTATCCTTTATACTGCGCGTTGAAGCCTCTACCGCGTCGGACATCATGACAATTGCTGTCTCCTTAGAAAACGGTTTTGGACCTGGATATTGAAATTGATCAAACTGATTGGAATCGGGATGATCTTCTCTAAATTTCCTGTAAAAATATTCCACTCTTGATGTACCATGGTGGGTTCTAATGAAATCTATCACAATATCTGGCAACTTGTGTTTTTTCGCCAATTCAATACCGTCATTGATGTGTGAAATTATGATTTCTGCGCTTTCAAAATAACTCAATTCTTCATGTGGTGAATTGGTTGAGCTTTGATTCTCCGTAAAATATTGCGAGTTAATGACCTTGCCAATATCATGGTATAGTGCCCCTGTTCGTACAAGCAGAGTATTGCCTCCAACTAATTCTGTTGCAAATTCAGCAAGATTAGCAACTTGCATAGTATGCTGAAAGGTTCCAGGGGCTTCTTTAGATAATTTTTTCAAAAGTGGATTATTTGTATCGCTCAATTCAAGCAGTGTCAAATCACTAACTACGCCAAAGGAACGCTCAAAAAAGTAGATAAGCGGAAAGATGAAAAGTAGAATGAGAGTGCCGCCCAACGAATAGAAAACCGGTATAACACTTTGAGAGGTCCAATCCGATTCACGGATTAAGTGAATACTGATATGAATGAGCAAGAGTACAAACATAATCTTAAGCGTGCTCTGAACCAATTGGCTACGCTTGTATATACCTCGAATAAAAAATAGAGTTATTAGCCCTGCAAAAAACTGAACAGACAAAAACTGAACTGTAGCGCTAACAAACGGGACCAAAGCGACCAACATGATGGTATGCGTAAAAAGTGCCAAACGATCGGAGAAAAAACTTCGAATAATAACTGGAACTAATAACAACGGTACCGAAAGTGCTCTAATCACCGTAAAATTTTCCAACAAAAGTGCAATTAGAATACCCGCGCTAAACGTNAACATATACAGGTTCAAAGATGAGCTGTGCGCCAAAACGTGCGCATAATGAAGACGAAGAAAATACCCTAGGCCTATAAATATGAGCAAAATATATAAGCCCGTCCCTACCCTTGACCTAAGACTGTATTCACCTTTACTCCCCGTAAAACTGAGATCAAGGGCCCTTAATAATTCATATTTCTGCTCCGTGACGGTAGCCCCTTGATTCAACAAAAGAGTGCCTTGACTAATAATGCCTTTATTTTCTGGGATCAAACTTAATTTTGCCTGTAGTGCGCTATCTGTTTTTTCCGAGTTTAAAGTATATGTGGGCAGTAACGTAAAGTCATCTGGAAGTCCATATTGTGCGTTTAATGCCGCCGGTGTCCAAGAATTAGATAAATCTAAACGAACACCATCTGTAAGAAAAAGTCTGTGTTTGGATGATGGAATAGTAGTAACTAAGCCCCTTCTCTGCCAAGATTTTAACTGAAGTTGCAAGGTGCTGTCTTGAACGAGTGAATTGGCCCATTCATCTATGCGATAATGGTAATCATAATAATAATCTTTGGTTTCGATCAAAAAGTCTCGGTCCAAGGCTAATTCTTGGCTACTTTTTGGCAAAACAAAATCTTGAGGTGAATAGAGATCTTCCTCCAGCCATATTTGGCCTAACCTGTAGTTAAAGCTGAAGTGTGCACCACTTGGAATACTCAAATAAATTAAAACACTCGAAAGAGCAGCAATAAGTGAAAAATAAATCCACTGCTCGCTGATTTTAAACCAATTGGGTGCTTTCATAGTAAAGTTGACATTTCTCGAGACCAATTTAGTAGTTTAGTGCTGTGTTTTAAAAACACAGAACCAAATACATTACAGAACTTATGAAAGATGTAGTCATCGTAAGTGCAGTTCGAACTCCAATAGGAAGTTTTGGCGGTGCACTTAGCGGGATTAGCGCTCCTAAACTAGGCGCAANGGCCATATCCGCAGCCATTAAAAAAGCGGGGATTCAACCAAAGGATGTTGAAGAAGTACTTATGGGAAATGTTCTTCAAGCTGGAATTGGTCAGGCTCCAGCTAGACAAGCAGCCATTTATGCAGGTATTTCAGAAAACGTTCCATGTACCACAATAAATAAAGTGTGTTCTTCGGGCATGAAGGCAATCATGATGGCTGCTCAAAGCATTAAAGCTGGAGATGCGGATATTATTGTGGCCGGTGGTATGGAAAATATGAGCGCCGTTCCTCATTACCTTCAAAACGGTAGAAACGGAACCAAATTGGGTAACATGCCATTGGTAGATGGACTAGTGCATGACGGATTAACGGATGTTTATAATGACCAACATATGGGGGTCTGCGCAGAACTTTGTGCTTCAGAGCATGATTTTTCTAGGGAAGATCAAGATGCCTTCGCATTAGAAAGTTATCGGCGCAGCGCAGCTTCTTGGGAAGCGGGAAAATTCAACAACGAGGTAGTACCGGTTCATGTNCCGCAGAGACGAGGAGACGATTTGATTGTTGATACCGACGAAGATTTTTCTAAAGTTAGACATGACAAAGTACCCTCCCTCCGACCTGTTTTTAAAAAGGACGGAACTATAACCGCTGCAAACGCATCAAATATCAATGACGGAGCTTGTGCTTTGGTCATAATGAGTGAAGAAAAAGCAACGGAGCTTCAACTACAGCCTATTGCTAAAATTAAAGGATATGCAGATGCGGCGCATGAACCCGAATGGTTCACAACAGCTCCTGCCAAAGCATTACCTAAAGCTNTAAAAAAAGCAGGTTTAGATTTAAAACAAGTAGATTACTTTGAATTTAATGAAGCTTTTTCAGTGGTTGGATTGGCCAACATGAAAATTCTAGGACTAGATGCATCAAAAGTAAATATTAATGGTGGTGCTGTGAGCCTTGGGCATCCCTTAGGAGCATCTGGTGCGCGTATAGTAACCACATTACTTTCTGTTTTAGATCAGAACAATTCAAAGTTTGGAGGGGCCGCCATTTGCAATGGCGGAGGCGGCGCATCTGCTATTATAGTTGAGAAAATATAAAGTAAATCAAAATCTTAAAACCGCGTTGATTCGCTTTCAACGCGGTTTTTTGTGCATAAATATTAGGGCGCAGAAGGAAGTACAGAATGGACTTAGTTATTTTTGAATCATGAGCTCAACGCAATATGCATACTGCTTTCTTTCTTCCGTTCCGATGAGAGCAGAAGCAAGCGACCGCAGTGAGATGGTCAATATGATTTTATTTGGAGAAGCCTTTGAAATCATTGAACGCAAACCTAAATGGATCCGCATCCGATTGCAGCACGACCAGTACGAAGGTTGGATTGATCCGCAACAGAGTCGTCCTCTTTCTTTAGAATCTTTCGAAAAACTGTGCAGAGCTCCTAAATTTTTTGCCCAATCCTCAGAAGAAAAACTAGTTACCTTGAATGGTTCTAGTTTTACTATTACCAAAGGTGCTTGCTTTCCTAATGTTAAACAGAGAGTCTTTAAAATTGGTAATGACACCTTCACTTATTATGGAGAACTTCATAAAAGTAAGAAGGACAGAGCCACACTAAAGGAATCAGCAATGGACTATTTAGGAACACCATATTATTGGGGGGGCAGGTCAACATTGGGTATAGATTGCAGCGGTTTCATTCAGATGATTTTTAGAATGAATGGAATATTCTTACCAAGAGACGCCTCCCAACAGGCTAAAAAGGGAAAATCCTTAAGTTTTCTTGAAGAATGTAACCTTGGTGATTTAGCATTTTTTGATAATGCAGAGGGAGACATTGTTCATGTAGGTATGATTTTGGAGGATTATAAAGTAATTCATGCATCAGGAAGGGTTCGCATAGATACACTTGACCATAGTGGTATTTACAACCATGAAACCGGGAAGCATACCCATAAACTCCGAGTCTTGAAATCCATTTTGGACTAACGGACCAATTCTTTTAATATATCACCAGTATGGTCCCAGAAAGAATCTAAACCCACAAGTTTCTCTTCTAACCATGCCGTTATTACTGGCCATTGCTTTTGGTCAAAAAAATAGGCTTCGTTAAGACTAACGGAAATCCTACTCAATGATTCACCGCTCGTGTAAAGCAAGTCTTTTTCAAAAAGTGGCTCCTCTTCCCATTCCGAAGCTAACAATCGTTTTAATTCTACGAATTGATCAAAAACCAATTCACGAATAGAGTCGTCCTTAAATTGTAAATCTATTGCTATTGCAACTTCTGGATGAGTAAGTATTCGGAAATACAATCCTTTTATGCCTGTTTTGTACGCATGCCAACTTTTTCCTCCGCCACCAATAATTCTGTGTGAACTCATGTAACGAGAGAATTGTTCAAAAAACAAAATATTGAGTTGTTTCTTTTCTTCTCTGCTAAACATTTTTAAACTTTACCCTAATGGACACGCAATATCGGAAACTCAACGGAACACCTGTTGCACATTTAGCCAATTATGCTAAGAGTTATCTGCGCACGCACCCTGAGGTAAGACTAAGTGTAGGCACGGATTCTCAAAATATTGGAGGTTCTAGTGTTTATGCAACAGTAGTTGCCTTTAGACACCCAGGCCGGGGAGTTCACTACATTCTTACTAAAAAAAGAGAACCTATTATTTCAGACATTATCACTCGCTTATTCAAAGAAGCCGAAGACAGCATTCAAGTGGCAGAATATCTTAGACAGCATGGCGTTTATCAACCCATTACCATAGATGTAGATTATAACGAGAATGAGGAACACCGTTCGCACAAATTAATCCCAATGGTGAAAGGTTGGATTCTGGGCCTTGGCTATGAAATGAATACCAAACAGAATATACAAGTTGCCTCTATTGCAGCCGACCATTTATTGTAAATTTTACTGCTCATTTCCACTTTCCATGCAAGGTCTTTCTGAATTTGTGTCCATTACAGAAACTTACTACTCAATTGGAAGTATTACAGCAGAAACGGCGCTCGATCTTTTTTTGCTCAAACTGAGCTNGAAAAGGCAGGAATTGAATGCATGAATGCAGGCTCNTGGAAGAACCTGAAAAATCTATCATAAATTCCAACGAATTCGCCTTGATTTAAGCTTTTGATTCAACATCTGCATTGTACTTTTGTGCAAAATTTGATTTCAACATGAAAGTATTGCGTGCAATCCTAACCGCCACCTTACTTCTCTTTTTATCCTATCACACAAATGCTCAAAGCACCGGCACCATTAAAGGCGAAGCTCTTGATGCATTAAANATCAGCCCTNTATCCAACTGGAACGTTGAGGTAATCAAAGGTAGTTTTAAAAGAACGGCAACAGTTAATAATCAAGGTTACTTTGAGTTCAATAATATCCCGACTGGGTTATACAATGTTCGTGCATTAAGTCCAAAAGGACAAATGCAAACCTTACATGAAGTCAGGGTGCGCTCTACCAAACCAACGTATGTGAATTTATATGTTGAGCGTGTCAACACATTAGAGGAAGTAGCGGTGAGAGCAGACGCTTTTCATCGTACCCCAGAGACCCCTTTGAGTATTAAGAATATTAACCGCTCGGAAATGATGAGGATGCCGGGAGCAGTCTTAGATTTGAGTAAGGTTATTCAAAATTTTCCCGGTGTACTTCCTAAACCCTCTTTTGGTTATGCTATTGCCATGCGAGGCGGTGCGCCTAATGAGAACCGGTACTTACTTGATGGTATTTCCTTACCAACTGTAAACCATTTCAGTATTCAGGGTGCATCTGGTGGCGCTGTTAGTTTGGTTAATTTAGATCACATCCAAGGAATGGATCTCATTACCGGTGGATTCCCAGCTGAAGTGGATGATGCTTTATCCGGAGTGCTTCAGCTCGAAGGACGCAATGCAAGGATGGATCGTTGGGGTATTCGTGCTACCCAAGGGGGAACNGATTATGGCCTAACTATCGAAGGGCCAATAGGCGACAAAACAGCAGTTACTTTGAGTGGTAGAAATAGTTTCTCTCAGCATTATTTTAGGTTATTCAATATTCCTGTGCTTCCTGCATACCAAGATGCACAGCTGCGCATACACCACAGAATATCAGAAAATAAAGACTTAACAATCCTAGGTTTAGGTGGATGGGACCAGTACCGTCTCAATTTAGAGGGGAAAGGAAGCGATGCGTTACTTTACAATGTTGGCTATATTCCGGAAGGACAGCAACAGACAAATGTTGTTGGAGCGCGCTACCGAATATTCAAAAAGAATGGTCGATGGGAGTATATCCTGAGTCGCGATCAAATCAATAATACAGCAGNAAAATTCATAGGGAATACAGGTACTGAAGCAAATCGGCAACTAGACTATGCTTCTTTGGAGAATAATATCAGGGGATCAATCAGTCACTATGTTGTTAGTGAAGATTGGCAATGGAAGTATGGTATTAATTTAGTTAATCGTACTAGCAATCTTGATATGTGGAATGTGCGGGTCAATAATGAACAAAGCATTCCAAGAATAGATACTGTAGATTATCAGCAGGTAGTTACTTTTCAAAGCCTAGGTGCATTTACCCATCTCACAAGAAATTATCTAGAAAACCGTCTCAGTACAAGCGCCGGCCTTCGCATAGATATGCACAACTTGAACTTAACAACCATTAACCCTTTAGCTCAGGCTTCGCCNCGTTTAAGCGCTCAATANCATATCAATTCCGACTGGGCCATACAGGGGAATTTAGGCAGGTATTCTCAACTGCCACCGGCGATCACCATTTTAGCTAACTCCGCAAATAATTGGTCCAGAAACAGTTATGCAGGAATTGTAAATCAAGCGGCTACAGGAATAGAATTTCAAAATGGAGAAACATATAGATTTTCATTAGAAGGGTATTATAAATCCTACTCTAACATGCCTTACCTCTGGGATGACAACATGTCCTTCTCCCAAGCAATAGGGGCTTATGTAGCAGTGGGTGACCAAGTGAGCTCGTCTCAAGCTGAAGGTCGTAGTTATGGGCTTGAACTTTTTTTACAACAAAAGCTCAAGGGAACCTATTGGTGGACAATGAGCTACAATTACGGCCACAGTGAAACACGATTAAATAGTAGTCAAGAATGGACACCAACCGTTTGGGATATCCGTCATAATGTGAATTTGGTACTTGGAAAAGTTTGGGGCAAGGGTTGGCAAATTGGTGCCAAATATCGCTGGGCAACGGGAACACCTTATACNCCGTTTGATTCCGAACAAAGCGCACTAGTAAACAATTGGGACGTATTACAACGAGGTATCTTTGACATTAATAATGTGATGAGCGCCCGCCTCGATAGTTATAGCATCATTGATGTTAGACTAGATAAAACGTACAATAAAGAAAAATACAGTTTAACCTGGTTTTTAGATTTGCAGAATTTCACAAGCTCTAGCATTCCTCTTATGCCTTATCTCACGGTAGAACGTGATGAACTCACCAGAGCTCCACTTGTAGATCCTGTAAATACAGATAGCTATCTTGTAAAGACTATCGGCAGTGATACAGGTAGATTGTTACCAACCATTGGATTGATTCTTGAAATATAATTATCAATCTGTACTACCTTTGTACGATTAACAACAATACATGTTTAAGTCCTTTCTACGCAAGTTTCCGCTATTCATAGCAAATACGGTAGTTTTTCTAACCATCTTCTGTTTATTCGGTTGGTTGGTGCGTGAAAGTACAAAAGGTAAACAATGGGTACCGCACAATGTAAGCAGGTCAATTTCATTTTTCACTACGCTTCCAGACAGACTCGTCAAAGCTAAAGCAGCAGTTGAACGCCTCCCGTTGGTATATGTGCCATCACCGGAACGTTTTGAACCTATCAATAAACTAGAAGAAGATGTTAAGGTATTAATCAGCTATGCCAATGCCGATTGGAAGAGAACTGTTACCATTAAAAATCTAAGAACCGGGGATGAATTGAAAACCTGGAATATCAACAGACTTCAGAATCCTCATAATCGCATTATGCATTCGTTAATGCTTCCGGACAGCAGCCTCATTTACTCTCTAAATGGCGTCACAGGAGTTATAAAGATTGACAAGAATAGCGAACGAGTTTGGAAACAAGATTCGGTTGGTCATCATCACGCATTTAACTTAGGTAGNAATAANTCCTTTTGGGCCACTACATACAACAAAGACAAGGGAGAACACATTTATTACGGCGCTCAATTTGTAGTAGACGGACGTGAAATACCNTTTATTGATAATACCATCACACAACTTGACGCAACAAGCGGACGTATTATCTACCACAAAAGCGTAACTGAAATTCTCATAGAAAATGATTTGACGCATTTACTCATAAAATCAGATGCACAAAGTGACCCACTTCATATAAATGATATTCAACCTGTATTCAANGATGGCCCATACATGACCAAAGGTGATGTATTCCTTTCCTCAAGGACAAGCTCCTGGATTATACACTACCGTCCATCAACGGGCGCGGTTATAAGACTCATTGAAGGTCCTTTTATGTCCCAACACGATGTGGATATTGAGTCCGATTCAACTATTATTTTCTTTAATAATAGCTCTCAAACTCTCAAAGGAGAACGACCAGATAAATGGCGTCTCGCGGATAACTTAATTCAAGTGACTCCNCAGTATTCAGGGATTATGCGCTATTACCTTAATACAGGTACGTTTGAAAGTATCTTTCCATCTCTATTTGCAGAGAATGAAATATTTTCGTTCACGGAGGGTCTTGTTGAGGAACTTCCTAGCGGAGGGTATTTCGTTGAAGAACAAAACTCGAGCGTATTGTGGGTTCTTAAGGATGGAAAAGTCATATATAAGAACATTTTAACCAGCCAACATGAAGGTCATCATCATCTTGCCAATTGGGGGCGTGTAATGCCATAAATTTAAGGGTATGACTTTTAACGATATCATTCAATTCCGCCGCTCNAATCGTAANTTNGATCCAAAGCAATCCATACCTGCAGACGTTNTACAAAAAGCTCTAGAGCATGCCACCCTAGCTCCTAACAGCAGTAATATGCAACTATGGGAGTTTCATTGGATTAGAGATGAAGAAAAGAAGCAGCAGTTAATACATGCTTGCCTCAATCAGAGTGCAGCGCGTACCGCCAAAGAACTAGTCGTAATTGTGACCCGCAGAGATAAGTGGAACAAACGAGTAAAATGGCATAAAGAATTAATCCTAAAGGACGCTGAACGNGTTGGCCGGGATGCTAAATCCATCAAATTACGTTTAGTTTATTATACNAAGCTGATGCCTTTTTCCTACATGAACGATGGACTTGGTATTTTAGGATTGTATAGACGGTTGTTGTCTTTTTGTATNGGTTTGTTTCGCCCTATTTATAGAGCGGAAGGTCATGCACAGCAGCGTATAACGGTTCATAAAAGTGCAGCATTAGCGGCGGAAAACTTCATGCTTAGTATGGCCTCGGAAGAATTTCATACTTGCCCCATGGAAGGTTTTGATAGCGTTCGCGTGAAGAGAATATTAGGTCTGCCTAGACGGGCAGAAATAAACATGGTCATTGGATGCGGTAAAGGACAGAAAGACGGTTTTTGGGGACCTAGACGTAGGCTACCAAATGAAGAAGTCATTAAGGTGCACTAGCACCAAGAGGAACTATGCGAATCATCTATTTCTGCACGTACCCCTCAAAAGAGCTGCTCACTCAACTTCACATTTCAATATTGCTTGTAAAAGCGGCCTTGCCAAAGTCTGATATCCATATTTTCAGTACNGATGAAAGTTTAGGAAGAACTTGGCCTATTCATCTTCATTTTCTCAGCAAGGATAAATTAACCGAATGGCAAGGTNCACATCAATTCTTTTGGCGCATTAAAATGAAAGTCATAGAAGAGATGTCACAGATTTTTCCTGAGAGTAAGTTGCTCTATCTAGATGCTGATACACTGCCTATTAATCTTGAAGAACTTGAAAACAACTTAAACGCACCTATGATGCATTGTTGTGAGGGAGCACTTAAAGAATTGAGAACAAAAACAGAACGTAAGATGCTTAAGCAATTGAACGGTAAAGTTTTTGAAGATATTCTTGTAACAGGAAATAGTAAGATGTTCAATGCCGGGTTGATTGCCATTCCAGCAAATAGCGCAGGTAAAATAGCTAGAAGTATTGCTTTATGCGATGCATTCTTAGACTGGCAAGTTATACCAAGACTCTTAGAACAATTAGCATTCAGCTTGGTACTAAACAAAAATGATAAAATCAAGGAAGGCCACAGATATGTAGCACACTATTGGAGTACCAAAGACCTGTGGGCAACTTATTTAGAAGAATGGTTAAAGAAGCATGGCTCTATGAACTTTGAAAAACAGGTTGCAGCTGTTCATTCGCTTGATTTAGAAGCATTCCCTTATTGGGCCAAACGTTCAAACACCGTGAGAAGGGTTCGAAGGATATTTGGATTCAAATAGGCCATTTTTTATCATGTATCTTTGCAGAGAAGCATCGCAAAGGTGCTTGCTAAACAATATTTATGACTTTTGATTCATTAGGGCTCGATTCTCGAATCCTATCTGCCTTGCAAAAACAAGGCTATACAACCCCTACTCCAATCCAAGCGCAAAGCATTCCATTATTATTAGATGGCCATGACTTGCTTGGTACAGCACAAACCGGAACTGGCAAAACAGCTGCCTTTACGATTCCCATCATCCAACAGATCCTCAAATCGCCGGGTAAAAAAAGAACAATTAGAGCCTTGGTGGTTACACCTACCAGAGAATTAGCTCTTCAAGTTGCAGACAATGCCAAATTGTACAGCGCGGATACTTCGCTAAGAACCGCAGTCATTTTTGGCGGTGTTGGACAAAAACCACAGGTAGACCAACTCAAGAGAGGTGTAGATTATTTGGTGGCAACTCCTGGAAGACTATTAGATCTTCATAATCAAGGTTATATAAATCTCAATCATCTCACACATTTTGTATTAGACGAAGCTGATCAGATGCTTGATATGGGATTCATCCATGATATTAGAAAATTACTGAAGATAATTCCACCAAAAAGACAGAGCTTATTCTTCTCTGCAACCATGCCAAAGGATATTATTGCCCTGAGCAGTCAAATACTCCGCGAAAATTATAGGCAAGTTAGAATTGCAGTAGAGAAGCCAACTGCTGAACGTGTTTCCCAAGCCGTTTACTATGTTGCAAAAAAAGAGAAACCTTCCATGCTATTGGAGTTGCTAAAGACTATGGAAGGAACGGTACTTGTATTTGGTCGTACAAAACACGGCTGCGACAAAGTAGTTAGAATTCTTAATAAACAAGGTGTTAAAGCGGCTGCCATACATGGAAATAAAAGTCAAAATGCGCGTCAAAAGGCTCTGAAATCATTTAAGGATGGCTCATTAAAAGTTCTTGTTGCAACAGATATTGCTGCGCGAGGTATTGATATTTCAGGCCTAGAACATGTAGTCAATTACGAATTACCAAATATTCCTGAAACCTATGTGCACCGAATTGGTAGAACAGGAAGAGCAGATGCTTCAGGAGCATCTATATCTCTTTGTTCAGCGGATGAGCGTGATTATTTAAAGGATATTGAAAAGTTGATTAAAAGCCCTATTCCCTTGATTGAAGACCATCCATTCATTGATGGTGCAGAGGAAGAATGGGCAGATCCTGAAAATCGAAAACCTAAAAAACCAGGGCAGCGTCCACCTAGAAGAAATAAACCAAAATCCCAAGATGGAAGAAATAATCATCGTCGGCCAAAAAAAAGAAGATAAAAAAAGCCCCGCTCTGCGGGGCTTTTTATTGACATAANAGTTTATTTAAGGGCTAACCAAGTTGAAACTTAAGTTAATGTAAAAAGGATTGGCCAAACCGTTCATTTGAGCGTATGGATCATCCCGTAAAATACCNAAGGCACGGTAAATTTCTGCACCATCTACAAGTCGATCAACATCGTAACGATAGTTGATCCGATATCCCNCTTGTGCAGACATCCAGATAAAATCCTTCACTGAGCACTCATAAACGGCACGAANGCGTATCTCTCCTCTGCGGATTTCTAAATCTTCATCACGAATATCAAATCCNGGNAGATTTTCATACATTCTAAAGGATTGCCCTTGCAATTCATATCCTAAGAATAACATGTTTCGCGGATTGAGCGTTCTTCTTACATGTGCTCGTGCAGGAAACAAGACTTCTGATCCCCATTTGTTATTTGCACTGGTGGAATTGTGTAAAATNACTGGAATGTAGTTCAACTCACCTACGCGATATGTGCGCGCTAGACCAACTGCCCATTGCTTTTTCTCTGTTGGACGCTTTCCCCATAGAACGGCTGCACTATACTTTAGGTATTGTGCTGGCATAAGGTTGGCACCATAGGTCCCACTTAAATCCGCAGATCCTTGGAAAAGGATAAACTGCGTCTCATCCAAAGGCTTGAATACCGTAGTATTTATTCCAGAAGTGCGCAGACCGTGTTCAGCGAGCGTTTGGTGCAAAGGATTATCCGTATCGGTGGGAGTTTCAGCATACGCATAATTCGTATTCCAATAATTAGCTCCCATCTGCCAAACTAGGTTTGTTTTGCTCACTACTGGCAAGTTGAAACCAGCTCGAATACCCGCAGTTGAGTTTACCTGCTTGGAACCTCCGGGTAATGAACTACCGTTAAGCAGATCCATATCACCTGCCTCAATGGTGTAAGGCCCTTGAAAATCATAACCCAGTGAAATCAGTTTTGCGGGAGATAAACCTTCAATTTTTGCACTACAAAAACGCTTCATGTTTTCATCCTCAAAACCAAGGTCTTCGTACAAGCTCCAATCTATGTCGTCATCTGCCGTGCCGTCTGTTTGGGCAAAAGCAGGTGTTGAAGTAAGGACGATTGCCGCCGTCGTTAACTTCAAAAAATTACGCATCATAAATTACTTCTTCTTTCTTGAAGGCATCTTCAATCGTTTCCATACATCCGTACGTCCAATGGCTTCTATCCCAATATAACCACGCATATCAAGCGTGTTATTATCGCTCATTGTAATGGTACCGTTATACGTTGAACCATTGTTTGGATCATATAAAGTTCCTTCTGACCAAGTATCTTCCCCTTGATAAACAAAGTCCTTACACATACGGAAACCTCTTAGCGGTAGATTTCGAAGGTCAGGATCAGGGTTATTAATATCTGTTCTAGGATTACCATCAGCGTCGTTTGGCTCAATTAACCACACTACACGTCCGTAATACTTACTTCCAATGCGGTCAATTTTAATTCGTGATCTACCGTTTGACGGTTCCCAAATTCCCACGAGTCTATCTCCAGGGTCTTCTGATTTTTGTGGTAGATCGAAACTTAACGTTCCAAAAGTAATGACAGCTGATACTGCCAAGAATGTTAGTTTGCGTAGCATGGTCTTCTATTTTATAGTTAATTCAAGTGTAAAATTCAATTTAAAATCACGATTACCGTCCCAGTAATCCTCTGCGAGGTCGGCGTCTAGCACAACATATACTTTACCTTCTTCCATGATTTCCCCAAGTTCTGCATCCGGAGCAACGTTCAGAGATGCCTGAGCAGCCCCTTCTTCCAAAGGATTCTTAACTGCAGCCTCCTGCATAGAAATGTCTTCATTATCACTAGCAAAGGATACAACAAAAGCATTGACTTGATCAAAGCCCAAACTGTCGTTTGGAAGTACCGTTGCAGATTTCAAACGGGCATCGCTAATTCTCATTCCCTCAACATAAGCATCACCTAAAGCATCTGCAATATCAATAGAAATCTCAGCTTGCTCACTATTGGGTCCAGCAAATAAGGGGCCTTCAAGGCTAAACTCTAAATCACTCACGGAATATTCGTGAATCTCTCCAGGGCCCGAACAACCTGTTACAAGCAGTATTGAGAAAGCGAGCATTCCAATTGTTTTCAAAAATTTAAACATATTCTTTGGTTTTAGAATCGAAATATAAAACAATTAAAGAGAGTGAATTTGATTGTAAAATCATTTTTCCCAAGAAGGAGTTAACAAGTAAGTCCTAAAGAAAACCGTATCTTGCTGAAACTGTGTGATTACGATTTTAAATACGAACTATAGAGTTTCACAAGTATGCGTGAAATATTTCTTACTTGAAGGAGTACTTTTACACTCAGTTATGATTAAATAAACCTATTATTATGAAATTGAAGACTACCCTATTAGTTCTTGTCGCATTCGTATTAAGCTTCACTGCAAAGGCCACCCATTTAATGGGTGGAGAGATTGTAGCGCAGCAGATTAGTGCATACCAGTACCAGATTGTAATGACTGCTTATCGCGATACCGCTGGAATTCCCATGCAAAATTTTGCGTCGTTCTCAATAACAGATAGTTCTGGGACAAACATTGCTAACCTAAGTACAGCTTATGATTCAATTTTAAGTGGGAATGCACTTCCTATGTACCCATATGGTGTGGAAGTATATTTTTTCGTTGATACGTTTACCTTTCCACACAGTGGAACATTTACCATAGGTTGGAGTAATTGTTGTAGAAATGGAGCCATTCAAAATATAACCAGTCCGCTATCTCAAAGTATGTTTTTACAAACAGATGTGACCGTTTATGATTCCGTAAGTAATTCGACTCCTTGGTTTTTAGTTCCTGCATCTATTTTCTTGCCGGTAAATTCACCTTGGCAATACAATCCCTTGCCGTTTGATCCGGATGGGGACTCATTATTTTGGAGTTTATCTCAACCCTTAAATGCCGCAAATACGCCTTGCCCTGGATATACACTTCCTCCCGGAACGGTTACTAACCCAATGACCATTAACCCAATTACGGGAACAATCACGTGGACGGCCACAATGCAGGGAAATTTTGTTACCACAGTCCTTGTAGAAGAATTCCGTGGCGGACAAAAAATAGGAGAAATAAGACGTGATATGCAATTCATAGTTGTTCAAGTTGGAGTTTCTGGACCTCAATGGAACGCGGGTAACCTGCCGGTTGATAGCTTGGGTAATATCTACATAAACCTAGTGCAGAATTCATCTTTCAAACTAGATGTATCTGGCTATTCGCCGAGTCAAAGCATATTGTACGCTGACGCTTTTGGAGAACCCTTCTTTACTTCACCAAATCCTGCGGTTTGGTCAGTAACTGGTTCTGGCATTAATGATAGTATAGAAGGCTCTATTTCGTGGGCGCCGAGTTCAGCGCAAACAAGAAGTACTCCGTACATTATGGCCTTGAGACTAGCCGACGGATATTTAGCTCAAGACTTATCTATCATATTCCAGGTTTCATCTGGCGTAGGAATAGAAGAAGATAAAATTCAATTTATCACCTATCCTAACCCAGCAAGTCAAGGAATTAGCATTTCACCAAATCCTAACAGAGTGGTTATCTATAACCAATTGGGACAACAATGGGAATTGAACTCTAACGGTGATAAATGGGATATTAGTGAACTCCCAAAAGGAACCTACTTCCTGCGAGCCGCAGATACTAGAGGTTTACCTTTGGGTTCAACGACCGTTATCATTCAATAAGAGAAACAATAAAGTAATATCAAAAAGGCGCCCTTGGGGCGCCTTTTTTTTGATCTATTATAAAGGAATTCAAAGTGAAATATTCCGAAATGAAAACTTTTACAATCGCTTTTAATTTTTTTTTAATTTAAAGGGTTAACAAAACCAACAAACAATATGAAAGCTATTTTCCATTCCAAAATCAAAAATCTCTTTACTGCATTAATTACTTTATTCAGCCTTGGTGCTCTTGCGCAACCAAGTTTTAATACCTCAATTTGGGATGATGCTGGCGCAGGAGATAATTTTGGTTGGTCCGTGAGTATGGCCGACTCATTTACTGTAGCGGTGGGTACAATTTATGACGATGGAATGACTACTAATACAGTTTCTGGAGCTGGTGAAGTCAAAGTTTTTGAATACGATGGTAGTTCGTGGGTTCAAAAGGGTCCAACAATTGATGGTCCAAATACATCTGGCGCCAATGCAGGATGGTCTGTTAAGATGCCTAATAGAAATACTCTTGCTTATGGAGCACCCGGTTATACTGACGGCATTAGAACGGCTGCAGGATTGGTGCGTGTTTTTACTTGGGATAGTACAAGTTTTGATTGGATACAGCGAGGCTCCGACCTTACCGGTGAGAGTTTCTTAGATTATTTCGGTTCATCTATTTCCATGCCCAATGAAAACACTATTGCTGTTGGAGCTCCTGAAAACGACGGAACTGGAACTGGGGGTGGAACGGACAGGGATTACGGTCATGTGAGGATATTCACCTGGGATCCAATAAGCAACGATTGGATTCAAAAAGGAGGTGATATTGATGGAGAATCGGCCTATGATCTATCAGGAACATCCGTAAGTATGCCTAATGATAATACAGTGGCTATTGGCGCACCGCAAAATGATGGCGCTGGCCCAGGAGTAATCAATAACCAATACTATGGACATGTTCGGGTATATACCTGGGATGGCAGCAACTGGGTTCAAAAAGGCCTTGACTTTGACGGAATTAACCATAATCACAATTGGGGAGCAGCTGTCGCAATGGTAAATGAAGATACAATTGCCATAGGTGGTCCTGGTTACCACAATGGAACATACTCTTACGTTGGAAATGTTCAAGTTTTTGAATGGGACGGTAATTCTTGGTTACCAGTTGGACAGAATATCATTGGTACCGGCAATCAAGGTTATGAAAGAACAGGTACCTCTATTTCATTTCCAACCCCTGATGTTCTTGCTATTGGCTCACCAGGCTTTGACTTAAATGGAGGAAAAGCTCAGGTGTTTGAATGGGACGGAGCAACTAGTAATTGGAACATTTCCCATACTATGACAGGAAACATTTTTCATGGCGACTATGCAGGTTATTCAGTAGATATGCCAAGAGAGGATGTTCTTGTAGCTGGAGCTCCTTGGGCAGGTGGATATTCTTTAAATGGTGTAGTTAGAAACCAAGACGACGGTTATATAAAATTCAAAAAGCTTGGGAATCCTTTCCCGGCTCGATTGGATTTAAATGCTAATAATTGCTTGGATTGTTCTGCGATTGCCATTGGAGATTCATTTATCTATAATGGTGAATACATTTTAGTAGTAGATCGCGCTATGCTCAATCAAATGATTATCGACAGAGAAGATTTGACCAAGGTTTGTGTATCACACGTCACTGACATGAAAGATTTATTTAAAGGAGTGAGATGGTTCAATCAAAATATCAGCACTTGGGATGTTTCCAATGTCATAACAATGAAGAGTATGTTCTTTAATGCTAGAGCATTTAACGCGAACATTGGAAACTGGGACGTGAGCAATGTGAGTGATTTCACTCAAACGTTTCTGAAAGCCCATGCCTTTGATAAAAATATAAATAATTGGGATGTTGCTCAGGCCATTAAAATGGGTAGAATGTTTAAAGGTGCAATATCCTTTAATCAACCATTAAATACTTGGGAGGTAGGTAATGTATTCAGAATGAGCGAAATGTTCCGTGATGCGACGCTATTTGATAAGGATTTGAGTAATTGGTGTGTTCCTCTTTTCTTATTTAATCCACCTTCAAATTTTGCCACAAACAGTGTATTACAATTACAGAACTATCCAAGATGGGGAAATTGTCCCAATTCATACCCAAATGTCAGAACCCTAGTAACAGGAGCCTTCATAAACGGAGATAGTTGTATTGATTGTTCAGCACTAAATATTGGAGATTATTTTACCATTGGAGGGGATACCTTGTATGTTGTTAATAGATTCAAATTGGATTCAATTATTGACATTCGCGGCGATTTGTCAAAAGTATGTGTGTCACACATCACAGATATGAAGAATGCATTGAGAGGCGAACGTTGGTTTAATACTGATATAGGAACATGGGATGTTTCCAATGTTATAGATATGTCTAACATGTTCAGAAAGGCCATAGTATTCAACCAAAATTTAAATGATTGGAATGTAGGGGCTGTCACAACGATGAGCAGAATGTTTTTCGGAGCATCAGATTTTGACGGAATAATAACCTCGTGGGATGTTAGTAATGTGAGGAGATTTAACCTCATGTTCAAAGGCGCATCAGAATTCAATCAAGATATTGGTTTTTGGGACATCCGCTCTGCATTTACAATGAATGAGATGTTTAGGGCTGCCACTGATTTCAATCAAGACTTAACAAGATGGTGTGTTGCAAACATACCGGCGGAACCAAATAACTTTGCGCTAAACAGTAGTTTGGCCATTTTTAATTATCCTAATTGGGGTAATTGCGGATTGGATTGGCAACCGCTTGGTCTTCAATTGACCGGCCAAAACGGAAACGATGAGTACGGGACTTCTGTAAGTATGCCTAATAATTCAACTATCGCAGTAGGGGCACCTCTCAATGATGCCGCAGGAAATGATGCTGGTCAAGTTTCAGTGCAACAATGGGATGGATTCAATTGGATTAGTGTTGGCGCCTCAATTAATGGAAGTGCTGCTGGTGATAATTTCGGCAGTGCTATCAATATGATTAATGCCAATACAGTAGCAGTAGGCGCCGCGCAAAATGACAACGTAGGTATAGATGCGGGTCGAGCAAGTATTTATCAATATGACGGAACCTCGTGGAACGTATTAGGCAACCACTTATTTGGTGACCTTGCTGGAGATAAATTTGGATTTTCCCTAGATATGGGGGATCCAGCCACCATTGCAATTGGGGCACCCTACAATAAGAACAACGGAATTGATGCAGGACAAGTAAAAGTATTAGAATTCAATGCTGGGGTATGGGCTCCAAAAGGAGTCGATTTTTACGGTACACCCGGTGAACGTATGGGTACTGCCGTTAACATGCCTAATGCAAGTACCGTTGCTTTAGGCAGTCCAGAAAGCACGTCCAATGGCCTGACATTGGGCGCCGTTTCAGTATATACATTTGACGGTAATGTTTGGAATCAAAAAGGAGCCGAGATAACAGGATTTTCAATAAATGAAAAATTCGGAAGTTCAATTCACATGCCGGACATTAATACCATTGCTATTGGCTCCCCAAGTAGTGATGTTAATGGACAAGATGCTGGTGCCGTATCCATTTTTGTTTGGGATGGGGCAAATTGGATTCAACAAGGGTCCTCTCTATTTGGAAATGCTGGAGAATATTTTGGAACTTCTGTTGCAATGGGAGATGCCAATACAATTGCTATTGGTGCCTACAAAAATGTTGCAAATGGTCCTGCATCAGGAAATACGACCGTATATAAATGGGATGGATTCAATTGGATGGTAGAGGGGAATGTACTTTCTTCAACTGGGAGCAGTGAGTATTTCGGCTTGTCTGTGGGTATGGCATCAAGTACCACTTTAGCGGTCGGTGCTCCAGGAGATGGACCAAATAGTGTATCACCAGGCTACGCAAGAGTTTATACATTGGAAATAAACAATGGTCCCGCCAATAGTATTGCATCAACTTATCTTGATAAGACTGTAGAAGATGAAACTGTTTTCCAGCCATTAGATGACCATGAAATAAAAGTCATTCCTAATCCGAATAATGGTCTATTCAGTATTTCAGATGTCGAATTCAGTTCTTATCGTGTTTTGAATACAGCAGGTGATATTTTGGAAGAAGGCAATAGAATTCCAGAAGAGTTCAGATTGGACCATATTCCTGCAGGATTCTATCTATTAAATTTATCCAATCCAGAAAGAACTAAAACTATTCCCTTTGTGAAGTACTAGTATCTTACTTCTTGATTCGAAGGGTTAATGCACCGTATTTTCCCTTCGAATCTTTCTTTGCCATTTTCAGATTTCAAGGAGCTATCTTGCCTTTGCTAAAGAAATCTAGATGCACCAAAAAAACCCCTTCAACACAAATTATAATTTCAATCAGCTCATCAATGCAGTACCCGAACTGAAAGAATGTATTGTGCTAGGGAAATTTTCAAGAAAAAGCATTGATTTCAGTAACTCCAAGGCAGTGTATTTACTCAATAAATCATTGCTCAAATGGCGGTTCAATCTGAATTGGTCGCTTAAAGAAGGACACCTCTGCCCAGCTGTACCGGGTAGACTGGATTACTTGCTCAATGTACAAGATCTCATCCCTCAAATTGAAGGGCGACGTATTAAAATGCTTGATCTTGGTACAGGTGCCTCCCTCATTTATCCGCTGCTTGCTACCGCTGCATTTAATTGGGAATGTGTAGGCACGGAAATAGACAAAGAAGCCATAACCTATGCAAAAGGGTTGATTCGTATGAATAGCAACATGCGCGGAACAAAAGTTCGTAGGCAAGAATTTAAAAGCCAATTGCTTAAGGGTATTATGCAAAAGGATGATCAGTTTGATGTACTCGTCTGTAATCCGCCGTTTTACAAGACCAAGAGCGAAGCGTTTGCAGCCAATGCAAAAAAAAATAAGAACCTGCACGGAAATGAAAAAGTAGCTCACAATTTTGGCGGTAGCCCCAACGAGCTATGGTATAAAGGCGGTGAAGAAGCATTCTTGAAAAAGCTAGCATCAGAAAGTGCCGAATACAAGAATCAAATTCTGTGGTTTACCTCTCTAGTTTCAAAAAAAGAGAATTTGCGGACTTTCAAGCGTTATATTCGAAAGGAAAATCCAACCGAACTCAAGGTAATCAATTTGAATCAAGGGAATAAGACTAGTCAATTTATAGCATGGACCTTTCAACAAAAAAACAATGAGCCAGAAGAATAATCCCTTACATGGTGTAAAGCTCCAACACATTGTTGAAACCCTTGCAGAATATTATGGGTGGGAACAGTTGTCCTTGCGCTTACCAATCAGATGCTTCACATTTGACCCGTCAGTTAAATCAAGCCTTAAATTCTTGAGAAAGACACCCTGGGCAAGAGAGAAAGTAGAACAACTCTATTTAGTTACCTTTCCAAAAGGTATAGAAGAAAAGCTATAAATCTGCCTTATCTTAACGCTCTAAATTATCCGAATTAACATGAAAAAAGTATTGTTTATTGGAGCCTTGGCATCAATGATTCTCAGCTCTTGCAACCCTAATGAAGAAATGAAAGCCGAAGAAACACAAGACAACTTCCAATGGCAAGTTGATCGCTTTGCAGATATTAAGGTACTCCGCTACCAAATCCCTTCATGGGATGATTTAACCCCGAAGCAACGTATTTATGCTTACCACCTAAATCAAGCAGGATTAGCAGGAAGAGATATCATGTGGGATTGTAATTACCGCCATAACCTTGAGATTCGTAGAGCCCTGGAAGCAATTATATCCAGTGAGTACGTAAAAAAAGATAATGCGGAATATGCAGCTGTTGAATTGTATGCAAAGCGCGTATTTTTTGCTAACGGCATACACCATCACTACAGTAATATGAAATTTGCTGCAAAATTTAATCAAGATTGGTTTATCACTACGCTAAATGAAATTGATATTGAATTATCCCAAGAAGCTATTAAAGCTATTTTTGACCCAAGCTTTGATTCTAAAAAAGTAAATCGAGCAGATGGTGCCGACCTTTTGTTGGAATCTGCCGTAAACTTCTATGCGCCTGATGTCTCTCAAGCGGAAGCAGAGGCCTTTTATGCAAATAAGGTAGATGCAGACCCTGCACGTCCAGTAAGCCATGGTCTCAACAGCCGTCTGTCTCGTGACGAGAACGGTCAAATCTATGAAGAAGTCTTCAGTGCCCGTGGACGATACGCCAATAGTATCAAAGAAATCATAAGGCATCTAAGCCAGGCAAAAGCCGTTTCAGAAAATGAAGAACAAGCCATAGCACTTGGACTCCTAATAGAGTACTATGAAACAGGTGATCTCACAAAATGGGATGACTACAATATAGCGTGGGTAGGAACTACGGGGGGTGATGTGGACTATATCAATGGATTTGTTGAAGTGTACAATGACCCTATGGGCTACAGAGGCTCTTACGAGACCGTTGTACAAGTAAAGGACTTTGATGCTAGTGCTCGAATGGCAGTAGTGGCAGATAACGTGCAGTGGTTTGAAGACAACAGTCCAATTATGGACGAGCACAAAAAAGAAAGTGTAGTAGGTGTAAGCTATAAAATCGTCACCGTCGCCGGTGAAGCTGGTGATGCGAGTCCCTCCACTCCTATTGGAGTGAATTTACCCAATGCGAATTGGATTAGAGTAGAGCATGGTTCTAAATCAGTATCCTTAGGGAATATTGAAGATGCCTATCAATCTAGCTCAGGAAAGGGCATGATGAAAGAGTTTGGCTTCTCGTCCATACACAATGAACGTTCAGAAAAATATGGCGAATTAGGGTCAAAAATGCATACCGCTTTACATGAAGTAGTTGGCCATGCCTCCGGAATGATTAATCCAGGTATAGGAACACCAAAGCAAACCTTGAAAAATTACAGCTCTACTCTTGAAGAAGCGCGAGCAGATTTGGTTGCATTGTATTTTATATTGGATGACAAAATGCAAGAAATTGGACTTATGGAAAATAAGGAAGCTGGCTATGCTGAATACGACAGTTATATCTCAAATGGCATGATGCTTCAACTAAGAAGAATTCTTCCCGGTGATGATATAGAAGAAGATCACATGCGCAATAGACAATTAGTGGCCTCTTGGGCCTTTGAACAAGGCATGGAGGAGAATGTAATTGAACGCAAGGAAATAGAGGGTAAGACATACTTTGTAATCAATGATTATGATAAACTAAAAGGATACTTTGGTCAATTGTTACGCGAAATACAACGAATTAAAAGTGAAGGTGATTTTGATGCCGGAAGGGCATTAGTGGAAACTTATGGAGTGAAAGTTGATCAGGCTATTCACGCTGAAGTTCTAAGTCGCTCAAAACCTTTAAATCTTGCTCCTTATAGTGGATTTGTAAATCCTGAAATGGAGCCTATTTTTGAGCAGGACAGTATAGTAGATGTTAAGGTCAACTACCCTATGGATTTCTTAGGTCAAATGCTACGATATGGAAAACACTATAGCTTTGAATAATTTGGCTATTAAACTTAAGTTAAAGGCGCCAAATGGCGCCTTTTTACTGCCCTAAAATACCCACATCAAGGTAAGCCTTGGACCCAAAGAAAACAATTGATAAATAATAAGCTATATTAAGTGGGCTAAAGAAACTGACCTATGAAAAAACAGCGTTCAATCCATTATGAACTTCATGAAAATTGGAGATTATCAGGCTTGGTACCAAAAGAAATTGAGCAGAAGCTTGAAGATTTATTGAAAACAGCTTATGCCCCTTATTCAAATTATCCCGTGTCTAGCGTTGTACTATTGGAAAATAATGTTCACATAGTTGGGACAAATCAAGAAAATGCTGCATTTCCATCTGGGCTTTGTGGAGAACGAGTAGCGGTTTTAGCTGCCAAGGCAGCATACCCGTTGGAAGCTATTAAAGCCGTTTACATCATGACCGCTGAAACCGAACGTGCCCCTGCCGCTCCATGCGGATCTTGCAGACAAGTATTACATGAGTCTGAATTGAGACAATCAAAACCGTATCAATTATTCTTGATGAATAAAACTAAAAATGCATTAGAATTCAACGGTATTCAAGACCTATTGCCGTTTAGCTTCACACTACCCAACAACTTATGAAAACAAAAAAAGAAATAGTAGACAATTGGCTCGTTCGATATACTGGCGTTGAATTAAAGGATTTTGGTAAATATATATTACTGACCAACTTTCAGCACTACGTAGACCTCTTTGCTGAACTCACAGGCGGTAAGATACAGGGTAGTGACAAGAGTATGAGTAGCGCAACTCACAACGGTATAACTATCATTAACTTTGGAATGGGTTCTCCTAATGCAGCAACCATGATGGATTTATTATCTGCAATTGAGCCAGAAGCAGTCTTGTTCTTAGGTAAGTGTGGAGGACTAAAAAAACGTAATTCAATTGGCGACCTTATTTTACCTATCGGTGCTATCAGAGGAGAAGGAACCTCCAATGATTATTTCCCACCTGAAGTTCCCGCAATGCCTTCCTTTGCGCTGCAAAAAGCGGTTTCAACAACTATTAGAGACAACAATATTAACTATTGGACGGGTACTGTTTATACTACCAACCGACGAGTTTGGGAGTACGATAATAAATTCAAAAAATATTTAAAGAAGATTCGTGCCTATGCTATTGATATGGAAACTGCCACGCTCTTCACGGTAGGCTTTCATAATCAAATTCCAACTGGAGCACTTCTCTTAGTTACGGACTCACCCATGGTTCCAGATGGTGTAAAAACATTAGAAAAAGATAAAGTCAATTCTAAGAAGTTTGATGAAAACCATGTAAATCTTGGTGTAAAGAGCTTAGAACAGCTTATCAATAATGGAAATACAATTCGGCACCTGAAGTTTTAACNTCAAAATTCAAGCACTCAGCGCTAGGAAATCTGTAGCTTCATTTGATTACTATGACTTGCCTAGTGCATTAATAGGAAGCATGAGTGGCTCATATCAAATAAGCGAATATATTTCATTACAATGTGGTATTCAAAACCTGTCTAACACCCGTCATATAGTCGCTGCTCGTCCAGCAGGATACCGAACCTTTACACCTAGAATGGGGACCTTAGGTGTGTTATTGGATCTATAACTTTCTATTGAATGAAAAGAATGCGTTTAGAGCCTATACTATTTTGACCAACATAATGAAGTATTAGCGATCCATTGAAATTAATAGATTCAATGTCACCCCTATTCAATCGTTTTGAAAAAACAAGTACTCCTTTTAAATCGTAGGCATTAACGAATATGGTTTCCGAATACTTATTGACTAACTCAAATTGTCCATTGTGTGGATTTGGATATACAGCAAGAGCTTCCATTGCAGGCTCGTCTAATTGTAACGGTGTATTACTAGCATCAGGCGTAGGAATTAAGAAATCTATCCAATTTGGAGATGCATCATAGCTTCGGCCAAAACTTACATCTGTGGATTGCGCACCAAAGTTGATGTAATCTACTGTATCTGCACTTCCCAAAGGATCATGAAAGAGGGCTATTTCCTCACCAGACTTGGCTAATTTAAATGGTGCGTGATAAGGATTGTTTACGGCCTCATTAGAAGCCCAAATAAGCATAAATCCTCCGCTAGGAAGGTTAACTGATGGCAGAATATACTTTTCCGGATCGTTAAGATTATCTGATAATCCATAATCCCCAAGGAAAATAGGCGAGTTAGATGCATTATGAAGTTCTATCCAATCATAATAACCACCATCGGCTGCTGAAACGGTAGAGCTATTACTTGCCATAAATTCATTAATCACAAGGCCACTTGTAGGATTTTGGAAGCCTAGAACGTGATATTCGTGACCTGCTCGCTCCGGGGAAAACTTACCTATAGTTCCTGCATCCGCATAGATATAGAAATGCTGCTGAACAGAAGTAACAGTTGTAAACGCTCCAAATACCCCATCATTGGCAGCACCATCTCCGTGAATGCCATCATCATACATTTGTTGGCGTTCAAACCTATCCTCAAGATCATTACGCGTGCTCAAATAAACGAACGTTGCATTCGTGACATTGGCCGTTATAGTACCAGTAGAAGGTGCCGCAGAAGGCGCCGAAGCTACAATATTTGTTATAGTTGGTTGCGTAGCGGACAAATCNGGTCTAGACTGTAAATATGAAGCTCTTGCATTCATTAATGCGCTAATCCCTGGAGCAGAACTACCCCCACCAGGACCTCCTCCTCCCCCGCCAACATCAGTGGTGATATTAGACTTAAATTGAGTATATGTACTGAGCTTATTAGGATCTGCACTAACGGCGCTATCAATTAAGTTATGATAAAACTGGGCCTTATTAAAATATGTTCCATTCGAAAAGTTTTCATCAAGAATAGTTTTCATATGAGCCAAATACATGCGCTTATACATTGGAATACTCAGNAGTTTTTGTATCAGCGGCCATGCGGCATCATTAGAATGCAATAAATGAGTCATTTGAGCCTTAGAAGTGGTATTACCTAAATTAATCGTACCGGTCATACTGAATTTCCCAAAACTTTCATTCATGTCCCATATCACAGGATAAAATTGACGATTTTTCATTCTATACAAATAATAGTTTTGCTTAAATCCTCCGGCATAACTATCTAGGTTTACCAAAACATTATTAAAGGCATGCATCCAAAGCGTTTGATCAACTTGAAGGATTTCTTCAATAGCATTAATATCGTTTGCCAAAGTATCCATAAGATGAATCAATTCAGCCCAACCAGCATTGGACTTGATTTCATACGAATCATAATAATTCGTGCTATCATTCCCGTTATAAACGAGATCCGGATATGACGACGTGCCGGGTCCCGCTCCAGCAGGCGGGTTACATTTTATAAATGCGCCTTTTCTTGAACGCAGGTAGTTGTCAACAAACGACTTATTGATGGATTCTGCACTAGAATAAAGACCAATTTGATTCCCATTAACATACACAACGGCATAATTTGCAAGCGGAGCAAACATATATTTCCGAGCTATTTCATAAGACAGCACCTCCCTTAAAAAAGACGGGTCTTTAGCAACATTACTCAACTTTATATCTGTAAACCCTTGATAATGCTGGTTCTTATAAGTATCTAATTCTATATGCCAAGGATTTTTAACTTGATTTGACTTGTATGTTGAATTGCCCTTGTATTTAACTCCTACACTATCATAATACGTCCCATTTATAGTTACTGATTGGGACATAATATAGCTCTCACTTCCCGCTTTTGCAGTATCCAACATGTAATCCCAATTAGATTGCGAAAAATCAATCTCGATAACTGAAATCGACGCGGAATCATAAAACCCTTGAGCATTTAAATTGGATATAGAAGCTAAGGCAAGAACAAAGAGAATCAAGTGTTTACTCATGACGAAAATTTAAGTCAATTATATTCATGGTAAGATAGTTCGATTTGGTCTAGAAATTGATAGAATTTTTAGACAGAAAAAATGTTAGTGTTCTCTTTACTAATTGGAGAAAATAAATGAACAAAAAAAACCGCTTCACCAAGGTGAGCGATTTTAAGTGGATTGCAGAGGGGAAGGGATTCGAACCCTCGATAGGCTTGCACCTATACCAGCTTTCCAGGCGGGCCCTTTCAACCACTCAGGCACCCCTCTAATTTGAAGCNAAAATAGTGTTAGCAACATTACTAAACAAGCGAAGACCGATACCATTAGTAAGTGTACTTATTACACTATATTTAACCCAATGAAAAGATTAGTCATTTTATTGNTTTTCTTTACCTCCTTAGTAGCTAGGGGACAAAGTGATACGTATTTTATTATGCCTCCCTTACTTGAATGGGAAGGCGGAAGTCACGATATCTATTTGAACTTTAGCACGACCTCACCTAGCTCTCAAGTTTGGGTATATAATAGTGATTCGTCATTATCTCAAAATATCACCGTCACCTCAGGTAACATAAGCACAATAAGGTTTCAAAATGATGTCGCTGGATTGCTCAGCACTTATGGAGCACGAGAACTTAATTGGCCCAATTCTAAAAGATATCGGGATGCCCTCTTTATTGAAGCTTCTAATCCTGTTACGGTGACCGAACAGATTGTTGAACCTTTCAATCAAGAAATAATCACCGCAAAAGGCCGAAACGCATTAGGTACCGAGTTTTATGTTGCCTCTCAAACGCTGATTACAACTACAGTAAGTGGGACGTTTATGGGTTACCATGGTATGCATTACATCTCTGTTGTTGCTACGGAAGACAATACAGAAGTAAGCTTTAAAGCACGTACAGGGAATATATTTACTTCGGGGAGTGATAGCGTCTTTTTCACTTTGAATAAAGGACAAAGTTGGGTGAGTACAATGGAGGATAACAGACAACTTCTTGGAACAAGGATTGTCTCTAATAAGCCCATTGCTGTGACCGCAGGAGGAAATCATTTAAAGAATGCTTCAGCGAACCATGGTGATGCAGGTCTTGACCAAATAACTCCTATTGATTTGTTAGGGAACAAACACGTTGTCCTCCGCGGACTTGCGAACCATCCAAACGATTACATCATGTTTATTGCTGTGGAGGACGGAACGGATATCAGCATTAACGGAACGAGCGTGCTCGCAAACGGTTCTGCAGGTGAATCTGGTACGTACAGTATGGTTGGAATTGCTAATCAACCTGGGAAACCCTTTATTGTGGAAAGTAATAAGCCTATTTACGTCTATCAGGCTACCACAGGCTCTGTTGGAAATGAACCAGAAATGGGAATGGCACAAATCCCTCAAGTTAACTGTACTGGCTCTAATTTAATTCGCTACAATCGTGCTACTGGATTGGCTACTTCAGCCTTAGTAACTATTCCTTCGGATGCCGTATCGGCCTTGAAATATAATAATAATCTGATTTCAGGAAATCCCTCCATAACCGTGCAACAAAGCACTTATGATCCTTCGTGGTCTGGCGTATACATAAACTCTAATATTCTCACTAACAATTTCACACTTGAATGCCCCACACCCTTTCATGTTGGGATAATTGCAGGGCAAGGGAATTCAACAGGTCTTTATGGATATATCAGCGGGTTTGATGATCGATTTCAACTGTATGATCCCTCAGATATCACAGCTACTGATATCATTTACATGCCCAAGCAATGTGCAGATACTGTTTCCTTAAAATTCTCCTACAATTCNTGTTCGGATAGTATTGAAGTTATTTCTGGTATAATTAATCAAGGTGAGGGTCAGCTCGTTGATATAGATTCAAAAGACACTGTCTTAGGTATTCTTCCTAGTGAAGGATTCAGCGGAAATATGTCCATTACGATTTTAGTGCAAGACGGTTTTGGCGGACTTGAATCTATTGAGTTTAGGTTTGAATACCTTGGTGAGGATTATGATCCCATAACCGTTCCTAATGTAATTACTCCAAACGCTGATGGAATCAATGATATTTTGACCATTAAAAGCGATGATATTTTAGACATCTTTAAGCTAAACGTATNTAGCCGCTGGGGAAGCAAAGTATTTTCAACAAAAGATCAGAACGAGGCTTGGGACGGTAGAAGTAATAGCTCTGATNTGGCCCCGGGAGTTTATTACTATTCTATTCAAACTGAAACTATTTGCGGACAACTCATCAAAACTGGCGCTATACATGTGCTTAAATAGATGAGACTACAGCAGGCAGTATATAATACNTTTTTATCCCTTGCCTTATTTTGTACAAGCCAATTAGCAATGGCTCAAAGTGATACCTATTTTGCTTTTCCCCCACTTTTGGAGTGGCAGGGAGGTCAGCATGTAATTGACCTTCAAATAAGCACAAGCGTGCCATCTTCCCAGGTATGGGTATATAACAGCGACACGAGTTACAGTCAAAACATAATTGTCACCCAAGGAAATCTAAGTACCATAACACTGAGTGCTATTCAACCGAGTATTCAATCCACGTTTGGTGCAAGAAATCTAACTTGGGTGAACCAAAAAAGAAGCAAAGATGCTTTGTTTGTTGAGGCGAGTCAGCCGGTTACCGTTACGCAGCGAGTTCGTCAACAATTCAATCAAGAAATTATTACTGGAAAAGGAATGAATGGTATAGGGCAAGAATTCTACATTGCCTCACAAACAGAAATTCACTCCACAGTTACGGGAAATTTCACAAATTACCATGGTTTGCATTATGTAAGTCTTGTAGCCTTAGAAGACAATACGGAAATCATTATAAAAACGAGCGCTGGCAATACCTTTACAAACGGTTTAGATAGTGCTGTATTTCAATTAGATCAAGGCGAAAGCTGGGTGAGTACCATGCGCGACAATAAGGTACTGCTAGGAACTAAAGTGACCTCCGATAAACCAATCGCAGTGACGGCTGGTGGTAATCACTTAAAAACGTCAAGTACGAATAATGCTGATGCTGGAATTGACCAAGTAACACCTACCGAACATTTGGGTTTGAAACACGTGGTGCTCAGAGGTCGCGCCAATCATCCTCAAGACTATTTTATGTATGTAGCCACCCAGAATGGCACGAACATTTCTGTAGACGGTACTACCATATTATCAAATGGAAATGCCGGTGATGCTGGCACGTTTCTAATGAACGGGAATCCTGCTTCTCCTGGTAAGCCTTTTGTAGTGGAATCAAATCTACCCATGTATGTCTTTCAAGTTACCTCAGGAGTAACAAACGGCGAACCTGAACAGGGAATGGCTCAACTGCCTCATTTGGACTGCACAGGCTCCACCAACGTCACGTATAATCGTGCTTCAGGCTTAGCCACCTCTGCACTAATTACTATCCCGTCCAATGCTGTTTCGAGTTTAAATTACAATGGAAACTCTATTCTATCAAATACAAATATTACCGTTCAGCAAAGTACCTATGACCCGTCATGGAGTGGTGTTTACATTGGACCTAATGTTCTAACCAACAGTTTTAGTTTAGATTGTATTACTCCTTTCCACGTTGGCATTCTCGCAGGTGAAGGATCAAGCACCGGTCTATATGGATACATCAGCGGTTTTGATGACGATTTAAAATTACTTGATCCACTTACTGCCTTATCCGTAGATGACATCCCTCTTGGCTCTCGTTGTGATACAGCCATTCCGCTTTTTTTTGATTTTCTAAGTTGCGTTGATAGCATAAATGTTGTTAGTACAACAGTGCTTCAAGGCAATGCAACAATTATAGATTCAAATTCTGCGGACACAGTTTTACACGCCATTATTGATCCAAATTTTAACGGAATCATTGAAATTCAAGTTGTGGTGGAAGACTCAAGAGGTTTTAGAGACTCTGTTAACTACGAATTTGAATATTTCGGCACCTCTTATGATCCAGTTCAAGAGGATACGTTAAGCGTTTGCGATGGACAACCAGTAGTTTTACAAGTGCAAAACCCAGGGGCGGGACTTTCCTACCTATGGTCAACAGGAGATACTACAGTAAGTACTACCGCTTTTGATCCTGGATGGGTTTGGATAACTGTAGATGCTGGCAATTGTGTATTCCACGATAGTGTTTTTCTTATCAACGGTTCACTTTATGAACCAACCACAAGAGATACCGCCTACTGCGACTCATTAATTATTGATTTTAGCAACCCATTTTTAGCAAATTTATATTGGACCACTTTAGATACAAACGCTATTCAATTGCAATTTGATTCTACCGCCTATTATCCTTTTATTTCCACAGATATCAATGGCTGCTCCATGGAAGACAGCTTTTATTTTAGAGTGATAGCAGAACCTTATATTGATGAAGGTTTTGGTTGCCCAAATTATACCCTAACCGCCACGGGGTACTCACAGTTTATTTCATTTTCATTGGGTCAACAGACCTATACAGAACCTTCATTAGATACGCTATTCCCATTTGCAGGATCTCACGAATTAACATTAGTAGCTATTGATAGTTGTGGCAATCTAGATACGATCTCGCGTATATTGGAAGTAGACTGTTTAGATAACTTATTAATGTATGTACCGACTGCGTTTTCCCCAAATGGAGATGGCATTAATGATACCTATTGTTTATCAAGCTCCTTGCCAACAAGAACAGAGTATGCTATATATGATCGTTGGGGAAATGAACTGTTTCGGGGAGCTTCAACAGAATGTTGGGATCCAAATGGACTTGGACAAAAGATTGCTAAAGGAGCCTATTCCATGCGAACCTTCACAAAACTTCCGTCCGACCAACTGCACATTGATGAATTCACCATTTTCGTGTTACCTTAAGTGGAGTTTGTCACTTAAGGCCTTAATAATTGATTTAGAAGTTACGTGTATTGGTCAACTGCAAGGACGGGAGCAACCCGTTGTGTAAAAAACTATCACGAGATAGTTAAATTGATAACTTAACATTCATTACTGATTACTCATTATGTGTATTTTTGAATTGATTTTGTAAACAAATATGTCATACCTGGACACCGCAATTGTAATAGCTTGGCCTGAATGTACTGCCCGCGCAGACGAGAGTTTAGTTATTTTTCTTCGCAAAACTGGTTTTTTCAAAAATCTAAACATGCGTGTTGGACATGCTGCCATTTGTCTAATCAACCCACAAACCTTTGAGGTGGTGTATTATGATTTTGGTAGATATATTACTCCAAGGGGCTATGGAAGAGCTCGCAACAAATACACCGATCCTCTTTTAGAATTGAAAACAAAAGCAACATTTGATGAGCATAAAAACCTCACGAATATTGAAGAGATTGCAATAGAATTAGACGCTAAATCAAAATATACTCATGGCGTGGGTCCCTTAGTATTTTCGGTAAGTAAGACAATCAATTTTGCAAAGGCAAAAAACTATGCAGATGAAATGGTTAAACGTGGCTACTTCCCATATAACGGTCTTGATAAAAGTGCCTCTAATTGTGCCCGTTATGTTACAGAGACTATTAAGGCAGCAAACGAAGACGGGACAATCGGGACCANACTAAAATATCCATTGACCATTCGTCCTACCCCGCTTTACAACGTGGTTGCAGCAAAAACGGAAGACGGTATCTATAGCTTTGAAGGAGGTACGCTTCAATACATGGAAAAGTCCAGACGCCATAGTCTTTCAGATTTAAGTAATGGGCTGTTACAAAGTTCCCTTACTAAATACACAGATGGCCTTCCAGATGATTCCATCCTTGGATCCATAGAAGAACCTGAAAGACCTCCAAAAATTCCTAAAACAGCCGTTTGGTTGGGAGGACTGGGTGAAGGTGCTTGGTTCAATATTGACAAGATTGATGCGCACAGCTTTGAAGGAATAAAGTTTAATGAGGAAGGCGGGATCGAATATCAAGGCATTTATGCTAATCCTGATATAGAAATTCCAGTGAATGCAAAGGTAACCTATACCTCTCATTACGGATTTTATTCCATTGAGATTGAAGGGGTGGTTCACCGTTTCTATCGGAAAACATAATTACAAAAAAGCCCGAACTATCGCTCGGGCTTTTTAAATTGAAATTCAGAAGACGTTAAAAGTCTATCTTATAATAGAACACTGGAAATAATCCCAATTGATAATTCTCAGCTATATCACCTGTTTCTGGCAAGTAGGTCAAGGTTAGAATGTTCTTATTATTGGTAATATTAGAAATGTCTAATGCAAATTCATGAGCAAGGTTTAAGAAGTTCCATTTGTATCCGACCTTGAAATCTAATCGGAAGTATGGTCGGTATTGATTACTGTTAAACGTTTCATTATCAATAAACTCAATCTCAGAAGCTAATGCAGATGCAGTTGGATCAACATCTCCAAACCATCTTCCACCAATGGAGCTGACTTTAGAACCTAAATTTAACACCCCGTATTTGCTCAGCTTATAATTCTTAGCAATGATAAAGTTGAATGCATAGCGGCCGTTAAAAGTTGTATTTATCCAAATATCATCAGCTGAGCCAGTACCTGAAGCAGCAATATTTTTTGATCCTTTGTATTTAGCATCAAAAAGAGATCCCGTAAATAGACTATAGAAACCGTTTCTATAATAATGCTCGGCAGTAAACTCNACTCCATAATTGCGGCCTAATCCGGAGTTTTCTAGAGGCTCTGCCCAAAGACGACCAAAACCTGCACCACCATTAACTAAGGAAAAGTATGAAGGCACAATTTCTACCGGCACATCCCATAAATACTGATAATAGGTTTCTAATTTGATACGAACTGGGTAATCAAAATTGTGTTCCCAGCCCGCTACAAGATGTGTGCTTTTGGTTAAACCCATGCCCTTGTTGTATTCTGTTCCGTAGAGACCATCTGCTATAGCCTGAGGGGTTGCTTGCGAGCCTCTGTAGTAATACAAATAAGAACTCTGCATTTGGCTATGATAGCCTGCCCCGGTAAAAAACTTATTGTGCTTGTCAACATCATAATTGAATCCTAAACGCGGTTCAATAGGGCTGAACGTATTGTCATTTATATTTGAATAAAGCGCTGTTAATCCAGCCGTCATAGTTAGTTTATCAGTTAATCGATTCTTATAGCTTAAAAATGGTTGAACAATAGCATAACCATCTGTACTCGAAGTACCATTATCCGTTCCCCAAGGGAATTCCCAAGGAGAAATTTGTCCAGTTAAGCCATTTACTATTCGAGTCGAATCTAAATAATCAACCATTACGTAGTCAACATTAACTCCTGCTTTGAAACTCTGACGTGCATTTATCTTCTTGGTATAATGACTATAGCCATGGATTTTTGTCTCATAGTACCAGTAATTCAAAATCTTTGGTGCAGAATCTACTCTCCAATAATACTCATCAACGGCTGCGGTATCAATTCCACGGAAAACTTTTGTATTTAAAGCGTGAACCGCAGAACGAGAGGCAGCTACCCCACTTTTCAGATAGCTGTTTTTATCTAAACGTTTACTATAAGTGGCACCTACAACGCCCATATGTGTGTCAAAAAACTGATCACGATCAACAATACCAACTCCCTCAAAATCACCAGTTATTAAATTACCATCTGTTCCAGAAATATCAATCACCAAATCAGACGTTCCACCCATTCCCCAGAGGCTCAATTTAGAACCGTCCTTTTGAGGGAAAGAGAATCGGAAAGCACCATCAGCATAATTTGGAATCGCTGTAGTACCTAGAGGGATATTCAATCTTGATGCAATGCCTAAAGTAGAATATCTACCCAAAATCAAATACGATGGCGCATTAGGCTTCTCCTTGCCAATTCGTCCCTCTGCCATTAACTCAACCCCAAGAAGACCAAATTGAAAGCTACCCTCGAAAGGTGTAGCGTTATTACCATCACGCATTTCCAAATCAAAAACTCCGGCAATAGCATTTCCATATTCACCTGGCCAAGCACCAGTATAAAAATCGCCGCTTTGAATATACTTATTGTTTAATATTGTTACGGGACCTCCTCCTGTTCCTGGGATGGCAAAGTGGTTTGGATTCGGTATGTTGATTCCTTCAAAACGATACAAAATACCCGCTGGAGTATTTCCGCGTACAACAATGTCGTTTCGTGTATCGTCAGAACCTTGAACACCAGCGAAGTTGGTAGCCATACGGGCAGGCTCACCTCTAGACCCAGCGTATAAATTAGTCTCCTCAACAGAGAATTTACGAGCACTAACAACCGCCATTTCATTTTTAACCTCACCGCGCGGTGCAGCAACAACTTGTACCTCATCAAGCTTTACGGTGCTCTCCGTCATGGCGACACGAATTACTGCTTGCTTTGCAGAATTCAGTTCCACAACTGTAGATGTAGGTTCATACCCAAAAAGTTGTATTGCAACTATTTTACGACCGATTTCAACCTCCAATTCAAACAATCCGTATTGATCCGAAAAGGCCTGAACATTATCACATATAATCAAGGCATCTGGCAGAGGGGATTTTGACTCAGAGTCAATGACTGTACCTCTAATAGTTTGAGTCAACGTTTGCGATGCAAGTGATGTACTCAAAATAACTAATGCAAATAAAAGTAATCGTCTCATATTTCTAGTTTTATAATTCGAAGTTAGCGGATGTTACGCTCTAAATTCATGTTTGGATTATTGAATAATGAGATTTTATCTACTAATCATAGCGTTATTAGTGCTAAATCCAATATAACATCTCATTTATGAACCAACAGCTACCTGTGGAATCGCGAAAAATACTTGATACCCTTTCCATAGAACTGCCATACCATACTCCCCTTATACGTTCCTTTGAGCGCTTTCATGGGTANTAGGGGAAGATGAGAGATTGACATGCGATTTCTCTGGATTTTTGTAAACCTACTATAAAAACCAAAATGTGCTTTTAAAATGGCTAAAGCATGGCTTGGCTTGCCTTCCAAAACAAATTTTATCGCTGCTATACCATCTAATAATAGGCGAATAAATACAACCCCTAGAGCTCGCAGCTGAGGCAAGTTTTTGACCAGGATTATCAGGTTATTTCTAAAATTTAAATAAGTCTTTCTTGGAGAATCAGCGTTTAACGTGGCACCACCTAGATGATAAACCGTTGATTGTGGCTCTACCCAAATCTCATAACCCGCACGCTGCATACGCCAGCATAGGTCAATTTCTTCCATGTGCGCAAATAGCATGGAGTCTAGCTCACCAGCATCATGGAATGCTTCCATTCGCACGGCCAAACAGGCCCCCGTAGCCCAAAATACTTGAACAGCATCATCATATTGGCCATGATCAATTTCCAATTCATGAAGTATTCTTCCCCTACAAAATGGATAACCCAATGAATCAATAAATCCTCCAGAAGCACCTGCATATTCAAACTTTTCTGGCTGTCTATCCCAAAGAATCTTTGGCTGTACGGCACCGCATCTTGTATGTAAATCAAAGTGCTTTACAATCGGGTCAAGCCAACCAGGTGTTGTACGCACATCACTATTTAGTAAAACAGCATATTCTTCTTTGATCCCCTTCAAACCCGCATTATAACCGCCAGCATAGCCTAAGTTTACGCCCGTTTGAATAATTTTTATGTTGGGAAACTCAGATTCAACATAAGCCACACTTTCATCGCTGCTGTTGTTATCTATAAGGTACACGCTGTGTTCGTTGCTGTGTTCGTTGACACTTGGAAGATACTTTTCTAGCAATTCCTTTCCATTCCAATTTAATATGGCAACTGCTATTTTGAGCTTCATCTAATAGTTNAATCTATCGAACCAAGTACCCTGATTTCCAATGATTATAGAATTAGAAATACGTTCACCAAAATTATCTCTGCTATACTGCGTTGATGTAGCATCAATATCTGCTCCTGTATTGGTATGTCTCGTTAGATGGTATTGCCACTTATGGTCCTTAATCTCACCTTGAGCAGAGCTGTGTAACAATGTATATTGACGTCCAATGAGTTCTTGATCAACGAAAATGAATATTTGATTTTGCTGCACAGGCGTGCTACTGCTAATCAATTGATCATATTGCCAAACTTGGTACGGATAATTTCTTCCATCAAAAGGTCGCTCTTCCACTAAAGATGGAGCACCGTATTGTAGGAATACTCTGCCCATTTGTGTTCGATAACCGCGAACTGTGCGCGTTCCGAATTCTTGGTCAACTTTTTGAACGACTGTCTGATAACCTTTCCACTCTCCNAAAGGATCCGATGGATTTTTCTCTCTCCAGAAATTCACAATAAATTGAGCAATTCGAGCGGTATCATCTGAATCTTTAAGATTAGAAAGGATACGTCTTTCTGAAAATGATGCCACTGGTGCGATCATTCTTAGGTACTCATGAGCTTTGTTCCAATAGCCCCAACCTTTTTCAAACATTATACGACTAATACTTGCTTCCGGGCCTTCCCATGAGGAGTTATCTACCTTATCATTGAACCAGTAGAATGGGCTACTGCGTTCCATTACAGATACACCAGTGCTATCTAACATAACCACGTTAAATTCATATTGACCGCTTTTCTGTGATCCAAAATTTAACTTATTGTACAGGGGGGTGCTTCCATGGGTGCAACGCATAAAACCGGAAGTACCAGGAATGATGTTACCATAACTATCTGTCAATTTGTATTGTAGTATATATTTTCCGTAGCCAACAAATGCCTCCGCGTATACGCTCAATTCTTCTTGGTTTTCAAAAAACGGTATTCCCAAGGATGCCACAGGAACGATTGGTAAACCTCTTTTCATATAATTCGCAGGAACTTCCAAAAGATTATCTAACAAGATTGGCTGAGCTANCCAAAAATCTTCATTCGGAAGTTCAAGAGTGTCTTTAAAGGTCCAATCTCTTGAGGTAACCTCGTCATATAGATAGACTTCTAAAGGTCTTTTTAATAATGCATTCTCTGCTTCTAGGGTAAAAGTGCTCTTTTGAAGCATAAGCGGTGCGCTAGATGCTGAGTCTTCACTTGATAATTCAAATTGAACCACATCAACCTTACCCTCAAAAGAAATGGCCACCTTAAATCTAGCGTGCCACAAAGAATCTGCACCTCTTTCAAAGGCAATTGTACTTGCATCTAATGTGCTGTAAAAATCAACATAAGGTCCTTTAGACTCGCTAACGTATTGTANTGGCCGCAATCCGAATCGAAGCTCTTGTCCTTTGAGAGCAAGCGTCGCGAAAATAAAAACAACAACTTTTACTAGAGATTTCATAGACTTCAAATATAATTGCAAAATAGCCCTTGTAAAACACGAATTCCTGTTTAAATTTGCCGCCCACTCGGGGGTCAGTAATGACGTCCATTCGGAGAGATGGCAGAGTGGTCGAATGCACTGGTCTTGAAAACCAGCGTACCGAGAGGTACCGGGGGTTCGAATCCCTCTCTCTCCGCAAGTTCCGTTCCGTGAACTGCGCAAAACCCTGAAAATCAAAGCATTTTCAGGGTTTTTTGTTTCCTCCGCTTGGCAAAAAAATGAAGGTTTTGGCACTTTAAAAACGCTAAATCGTAACCCCACCCTTTCTAGGGGTTACGATTTAGAAACAGGAAAAATAAAAGTGTACTTCCTACATTTTCAGGATTTTGCGCGGTCAGGTTTATGGACGATGTCCTATTATTGTAGTGCGAAGTGAGGGCGACAACTGTCGAAAAGGGTTGAAAATCGTAACCCCTGCCGTAACCTTGGAGAAGATGGGATTCGAACCCACAACCTCTTGACTGCCAGTCAAGCGCTGCGCAATACTGCTCACCAGTCTAAAATAGTGGTTCACAACCTTCTAAAAGAAGGTTGAAGCTACATCCCCACGAAACACTGCGCATAGCCAGACCCTTAGCAACAATAAAAGCAATCCGTGTTAACCTTACCGGAATTAGTGTTAAACAACCAAATTCATAAGTGATAGATTTGTAGAAACATAAAAATGGGCAAGAATATTATTCATATAAAATCTATAAACCAGTTACTTGAAGGTTCAGGTTTCGGGAAAGCGACACACCCATTAATTGCTATCATTGATACTGCAAATATAGTTTTTGGAGAAGAATTGCAAGGGTTGAAAATCTCATCCGATTTGTATAGTATTGCCTTAAAAGACGCTAGCTGTGGCCTTGATTATGGCCGGAAACCTTATGACTTTAACGAAGGTGTGCTTTTTTTCTCTGCACCCAAACAAGTATTTACGGTAACAAAAGTCCAGAACTTAAATAAGATAAAAGGATGGATGCTTTATTTTCATCCTGACTTAATTAGAAACACAAAATTAGGCTCTAAAATTGACGATTATACATTCTTTAATTATGAAGTAAATGAGGCTCTTCATTTATCTGAGAAAGAACAATCAGTGTTGAACAATCTTGTAAATATAATTGAAAACGAAATTGAAGAGCGTATAGATAATCACAGTCAACAAGTATTGGTGTCAAATATTGAACTCATTCTAAGTTACTCATCCCGATTTTACGAACGCCAGTTTAATACTCGTTTTGCTCAAAACACCGATATCGTATCAAAAGTTGATACGCTTTTGAAGGACTACTACAAAACCCATAATCTAATAGAAACAGGACAACCCTCTATTGATTATTTGGCTAGTGAATGTCACCTTTCTGCAAATTATCTAAGTGATTTACTAAGTAAAGAAACTGGGCGATCAGCAAAAGACCACATCAATGACTTTTTAATAGAAAAAGCCAAAAACCTTTTAATAAGTTCAACAGATTCTGTAAGCGGTATTGCCTATTCATTAGGTTTTAATTACCCGCATTATTTTGGCCGAATTTTCAAAAAGAAAACAGGCAAAACACCGCAAGAATATCGTCAACTGAATTAAATAAAAGGAAGCAAATTGCTTCCTTTTTCATTTTCAGGATTTTGTGTGCAACCTGCCTTTATTCGTGTTAATCAAACACCTCAAAAGGATCTAATTTTGAATCAAATATTAAGAATTTAAAGTCAGATTTATGAAAAACACAGCATTAATAACAGGAGCAAGTAGTGGAATAGGAAAAGAATTAGCAACTATTCATGCAGAAAAAGGGGGCAATCTAATATTAGTAGCCCGAAGACAAGACAAATTAAATGAGCTGAAAGATGAATTGGAGAAAAAACATAGTGTGCAAGTAAACACTATTGCGAAAGATTTGAGTTTGACTGGAGCCGGTAAAGAATTGTTCAATGAAATTCAATCTTTAGGTATTCAAGTAGATTATTTGATGAACAATGCTGGTTTTGGATTAGTTGGAAAATTCCATGAACTTTCTTGGGATCGTCAAATGCAAATGATTAACCTCAATATGATTGCACTCACAGAATTGACCTATCTTTTCTTACCAAGCATGGTCGCTCGAAATAATGGTAAAATTCTAAATACCTCTTCGACTGCTGCATTAATACCAGGACCATTACAGGCCGTATATTTTGCCTCTAAGGCATATGTGTCATCTTTCAGTAATGCATTAGCAGAAGAACTACATGACANAAACATCACAGTAACTGCATTGTTGCCAGGCGCCACTCAAACAGGTTTCGCCAAAATATCAGGTGTAGATAAAACGGCAATATTTAGCAACCCTGCTTCCGCTAGAAGCGTTGCAGAAGATGGTTATAATGCAATGATTAAAGGAAAACTAGATATAGTTTCCGTATCATCAAGATCACAGAAGATTCAGTTATCCCTTGTGCCATTGTTTCCAAAAAAAATGATTCTTAAGACTACAAGACAGATGCAAGAAGAAAAAAACGGATAGCACAGGCTCGCGATTTACCGANCAATACTTCCGCAATTGCCAGAGAGTATTCACAAAAACCACCTACTCTATCCCCTGATAGTTTAATATTTTCCTACCTTCACAAAGGTTGGCAATTTGGCGCATCTTCCGGAGAAGCCCTCTGTCGGAGGCGAAGTATCCAAATCGTAACCCCGCTTGGAAGCAAGCGCTGTTAATTATTGATTTTCTAGGGCTTACAAGAAAAGGTTCTAGNACNTCTCTCTCCGCTCAAAACACCTGAAAACCAGCGTTTACGCTGGTTTTTTTATACCCATTCGCGAACGAAGCTCGCTTCAGTGAGCGGGATGGGTATAAAAAATACAGAACGCCGAAGGCGGACTGAATTTCAAGTTGTTTTGGCACGGTTCTCATTAAGGGATCTTTTGAGCGAAGCGAAAAAAAAATCCCTGTCTCCGCAGGTTCTAGTAGAGAATCTTGGTGAACTCCAATTGTATCCCCTTTTTTAAAAACTTTACGCGAGCAGACTTAAAAACCTCTTTTTCTCAATCCCAAGTGGGGACTATTGACGTACCACATGGAAATTGATTACCTCGTCGTCTGTATTTAAACGTATAGTATACATTCCCGGAGCTAAAGACGACATATCAATATTTTGATGATTTTCGCCTACTTGCCAAATATCTTCTAATACTACTCGACCCATCACATTAGTGACCTGAATAATCTTAGGTTCTAGTCTATCCAACTTTTGAATCGTGATCATTCTAGATGTTGGGTTAGGAAATACAATTAAATTTTGAACTATTTCTTCAGTACCAAGAAAACAAATATTGCAGGTACTAAAGCAAACCGCATCCGCTGAGTCATTCGTTAAAATCAAAACCACCCCTCTATAGCCAGAACTATCCCACTGGCAAAGAAGAGGAACAGATTCAGTATCTGAAATGGAATTCCCATTGAGAAATTTATACAACAGCGTATCTCCAAGATTAAGTGTAACATCATATTCATAAATCCCATCACCCCCTGAATCGAGCATTTGACTAGAACCTGGTTGCCAATTTTGAAAGTTGCCCGTAACGAATACTCCGCTCGAATTAGCGGTATCTGCATTCATGTCTACTTTTAACCTATAAGTTGAGAGTGAATATTCATCCGCACCAATATCAGGCTGTGCTAAAAGGCGAACCTGATTATCTATATCCTTGAAAACGCCCAAAGGTGTGCCTGCGTTTAGAGCCGGAGAGGAAAGAATATGTAAATCTGTGGTATCTCTAAAATTAGGATTACCCCAGATTGAATTAGCATCTTGTTGAAACGAGGAAGACCAACCTGCAAGGCCGTATAGACTGGAGCCAATTTTAAATAGCTGGTTATTCCATTGGAAATCGCCATAATAATTATTGTAGTCGCAGCTTAAAAAGGACATTAAAGCTGAAGAAGTAACCCCATCAACGGAGATTAATTTACCACCTGTTGTGTTGGATATAATGTTGTTAAAGATGTCAATATTCGAGCAAGAGAAATTGGAGGATAAATTTTCAGTGTTAATCTCAACTGTAGCATGCGCTAAGTTAGGAGCGGCATTTCCGTAGGAAGAAATTGAATTGTGATATACTTTTAATTCATTACTATGCTTGATTTCTAATACGTTATAAAATTCGCTACCGTCATTACGCATTGACAACATATTGTTGCTAATAATTCCAGGAGCGCCAGACGAACAATTGACACCAGAAATGAATAAACACCCGTCGATGTATTCACCTAATACATCTATGGTATTACCTACCACCTTGAGATTTCCGATATGTGTACTCGACGTGTCTAAGTTTAACGAGGCTATAGTTATTCCCCAACGATCAGATTTTATTGTATTGTTAGTGATTTCAACGGAAGGAGGAGGAACCGTGTCTGGTAGATCAATATGTGTATGTATGCCCGATTCGGTATTGATAATGCGGTTGTTAGACGCAATAAAACTTGTATGGAATTTTGTAAAATCGTTCATACCACCACCAGTACTTAGAAAACTGCCGAAATCAATATCGTTATTAGAAAATTCGCAATGTTTGAAATATGTAACCTCGACTCCATGCGCTCCTTCCCCGTATAAATCGAGTGTATTATTAAGAATCAAACAAGTATCTAGAGACCAAGTATTACTTTCTCCAAATACACGAAGACCATCATTGAAATTTTTAATCGAATTCGATCGAAATATAAAATTACCAGAAATTGATGATGATATAGAATAGCTAAGGCCTACAGCTACGGCATCAAACCCAACGCCTTGCGCAGGTGATAGTACCCTAAACTTATTTCCTTCAAATCCAATGTTCGAATTTGCGCCAATCATTTCAATATATCTGTAATCGTATCCGCTTGGAGCACTAAAGACCAAATCTTTGAAATAGATGTTACTTGTTCCGTTTAATCGAATGGCATAGGTCCCAATTGCAAAAACGGAATTGTAAGCTAGTTCGGCAGGAGCAGAATTGGTAGGCGCAGCCTGAAACGTAATTGTGTTGGTTGTTGAAGATCCTGTTATTGACGGAATAGAAAATCTTTCGTTGTAACTTCCTTGTTTCACATGAAAAACTGTAGGGCCCGAAACACCTGATGTTGTCAATGCTGATACCGCCGCACCAAAACTTATAAAATTGTTAGAACCAGTCCCATTCTTATCAATGGTAAATGTTCCTGAGAGCTGACCTAATGCTCCAAAATTGAGCAGAAAAAACGCAAGAAGTATATAAATCTTATGCGCTTTTCCCGGAATTCTCATGGTAACAATTTTCCTCAAATTTAGACTATTTTAGGTGATAATGTTTTGCGAATCCCCTGTAATCACTCAAGTCTAGTCAGAAATTTACCCGGAAAAAATCAAATTCTTAGATGTCTCTAATTTGTCTCAGCAAGTATCCAAGAAGATTAGGCTATCTATGTATTATCAAAATTTAAATCGCTTTCATGAAATTGCTAGTCTTTCCAATTATTGCATCATTTCTACTTTATTCTTGTAACCCTACTGATGTTAATGACGCCCATACCCAATCAGAGTGGACTGTGGACTTTTTAGACAACTTTGATACCTTTATTCCGGAAAATTGGCAAGACCAGCGAATTTGGGTAAACAATGAAAACCATTGTTATGTGCCAGATGGCCAATACAATACAAGAGAGGTAAGTGAAGGCCTTCTAAAGCTCAAAGTGGTGAGGTTAGATAGTGCCATAAATTGTGACAATCTTGATAAACATGGAAATCAACATCCCGCGACTGCATACGCGGCGGGCCGCATTTGCAGTAAGAATAAAAAAGAATTTGTTAAAGGGAAGTGGACTGCTCGCTTGAGACTAAATAGTAACGGTCAACCCAGTCAATTCCCGGCTTGGTGGATATTGGGAGCTAAAAATAACGAATCTCCCGTGCAGGAGGAGGATGAAAATATTTGTTGGCCGCTTACCGGGTCTGGGGAGATAGATATTTTTGAGCACCACGGCGATCATATGGAGAATGCTTTTACTGCTGGTGCTATTGTAAGTCAGGGAGAATGCGATAAGGGCGACTGGTGGAGCAAACGCCAAAATTTCCCCTCTACCCTATCAGAATTTCATGAGTACAGTGTTGAATGGGAAGGCAGTGATCTTGTTTATAGACTGGACAATCAAGAGATCTATAGAAATATTGGAGATGGTGATTTATATCCCGAACCCATGTTTGCCATATTGAACTATGCAAAAATCACTGAATCAGAAATGGAGGGCGAGTGGACCATGGAGGTTGACTGGGTCAAACATGAAAGGCGAAATAATCACTAATTAACAAACATGAATACTAAAAATTTCACCACCCGTGTTGCTCTCATTGTTGCCCTCGGCGGGTTTTTAATGGGCTTTGATGCCTCAGTAATTTCTGGAGTAAATAAATTCGTTCAAATTGATTTTGAGCTAACAGATATTCAATTGGGCTTTTCCGTTAGTTCGCTTACCATTGTAGCAGCATTGGCAATGATGTTTTCCGGCCCACTAAGCGATCGATTCGGCAGAAGATTAATGTTGAAATACTGCGCTCTGGTTTTTGCAGTTAGCGCCATTGGGTCTGCATTTGCGAGCGATTTCTTTGCTTTTATATTTTTTAGAATGCTAGGAGGCATAGGAGTTGGTGCATCGTTAATTCTTGCCCCAATGTATATTGCGGAAATTGCCCCACCAAGCTCGCGTGGTAGACTAGTTTCCTTCAATCAACTCAACATAGTTATTGGGATTACGATTGCTTTTTTTAGCAACTACTATATTCTTTCACTTTCCACTTCTGAAGCCCCATGGGTTCAATCTTTAGGAATTACAGAAAATAACTGGAGATGGATGTTAGGCGTTGAGGCGATACCCGCAATTCTTTACTTTATAGGTCTATTTTCAGTGCCTCAAAGCCCCAGATGGCTTATGACCAAAGGTCAGGAAGAAAGAGCCTTTGAGGTCTTAAAGAAATTTAACACAGAGCCAACGGCTAAAACTGAGTTGGCTACCATTAAAGATTCGTTATCAAAAAATGAAACCCAAGCAAAAATCTCCTACTTGGAGATATTTAAACCTGCTATGCGATTGGTGCTCACCATAGGTCTCGTAGTTTCTGTACTGCAACAAATTACAGGAATCAATGCCGTATTCTTCTATGCACCTATGATCTTTGAACAATCCGGTATTGGCACAAATGCATCATTTATTCAGGCCGTCTTGGTGGGAGTTACCAACCTAGTGTTTACAATAATTGCCATGGCGCTCATTGACCGTATTGGGAGAAAACCCCTTCTCACATTTGGAGTGGGTGGTATAGTCCTTTTTATGTCATTGTTGGCTTATGGATTTAGCACAGCAACATACAGTCTAAATGAAGACTCAATTTCTGAGCTTACCCAAGAACTGCAGGAACCCCTATCTGAATTTAAAGGTGTCCATTTTAATAACGACGTAGCCTATAAAACTGCACTGATAGAAACCCTTGGCAAGGAGAAAGCAAAAGTTTTTGAAGGAGAACTCATAACCGCCGCCATAAGTATAAACCCGCGTCTAATTTTAGCCGGTATTCTTGGTTTTGTTGCTTGTTTTGCAGTGTCTCTTGGACCAGTGATGTGGGTGCTGTTTTCTGAACTATTCCCTTTAAAGATAAGAGGGGTAGCCATTTCATTTGTTGGATTCGTTAATTCCGCTATATCTGCTGGAGTTCAATTTATCTTTCCTTGGGAATTATCCAAGCTGGGCAGCTCTTTGACCTTTTTAATCTATGGGATTTTTGCATTAATTGGCTTAATTCTAGTGATAAAATTGGTTCCAGAAACTAAAGGAAAATCTCTTGAAGAGTTAGAACAAACACTCACGAATTAATTATTGATTAAGCTGAGAAATTCAAATAGACTATCCTCTGGATTCAGGTCTAATTTCTTCTTTATTCTATATTTTCTTTTACGAACAGCATAAATCGTAATGTTCAGGACGGCTGCTATCTCCTTTGAAGAGAGACTTTTCTTCAATAAAATGATGAGGTCTAAATCTGTTTTTGTCAATTGTGGGTACTTGGTCTTGATCGCTGTTACAAATTCACTATTAATTCTATAATAGTTATCCTGAAGTCCATCCCAGTATACCTCATTTTTCAATTCACGCTCAATATCTCTTTGTATTTCTCGTAATGTTGGTTCAATTTCCACAGACTTTCTAGACCTAATAATGCCCTCAAAACGAGCTTTAAAATCTTTTAAGATTTCCATTCGATTAGAAGTCTTCATTAATTGAAATTCTAATTCCGTGTTGCTTTTACTCAATAGCGCCTTGGCCTCCGAAGCCTTGGCCGCAAGAAGCTTACGCTCTGTTTCCAATAACTGTATTTTGACTTCACGTTTACGCTGCTCTACTTTAATAACTATGGAAGTAGCGATAGCAAGTAGAAAAATCACAACTGCGAAAAAGCGGAAAGCAACATACTTCCAGATCATAGCTTTCTTATGAAGAATGAATTCTTTCGTGTCCAATACATCTCCTTTTGGATTGAAAAGCGTGATACGAAGATCATGTTTGCCTGGAGAAAGGTTGCTAAATGCTAGAGACCTATCCACATCATTCATGTTTACTTTATTCCCGTCAAGAGTATATTGAATTGGGTAACTAGTTACCTTCAATGGCGAGATTAATTCAAAGTCTATCTGGATGGTGTTCTCATCATCTGCCAGTTCTATATAATTAAAACCTGAATCAAGGTTATCCAAAAAAGAATGTAAGCGAACGGAATCGTCCACAACAATTCTAGTGACTACAAACCGGTCAATCGTTTCCAAAGGCGACCTATTCAGGTAATAGCGAAATAATCCTTTAGTACCGCCAATTAATAAATCACCTTCAATCGGACACAAAGTTTGTCTATTAAACTCACCAATATCTATATCCTCAAGAGTTGCAATTATTCTAACTACCCATCCTTTCTTGTCTAACTTTATTTCTAGTAAACCTAAATCACTTGCTGCAAAGCATCTACCGTTGATTACTGAAAAGGAATAAACCGTTTTGCAACGAGCACCCTGTATAATTTCTGTGGAGGTATTTAAGCTATCTATGACGTGTAATCCACCACCCTCTGTTCCAACTAATATGTAATCATTGAAATCCTGCATACTGAGTACAGGAAATCCAAAATTCAATTGACTTTTTACAGTATCGTTGAATTGTAAAATCCCATTATATTGGGTTGCTATCCAGATTGTATTACCAAATGAGTGAATATCATTTATAATGTTTCTATCTATTGATGCCTTTTCAAAAGGATTAATAAATTCACTCCCGTTCCATAACTGAATGCCCTCTAATGTTCCTATCCAAATGGAATCACCATTGCCTTTTTCTAGTGACCAGATACCTCCGTGTAATAACCCTCTACCTGTTTCCTCATAGGGCATGTAATGTGCCAATAAATCTCCTTCAGAGCTGTAGTGCCATAATCCTTGGGCATAAGTCCCCAACCAAGCACTGCTGTCCAATTCATCCATCATTACTGAGGTTACCACCTCTGGATTCTTGTAATCAGATGACGCGCTAAAAAATGGGTGCATTCTATCATTTTGGAATTTGTAAAATCCATCGCCATCGTAACCCACATACACTTCATTATTCAGTCGACTAAAGCTTATTGCACTATGGATGGTGCCAAAATTTGACTGTTGCGGAAGTGGAATACTTTGGATAATTGAATTTGAAGCGTTAAATACTGCCGCACCACCATTATAGGTTCCAACCCATAGGGTGTTTTCCACTTCAGCGAAACTATAATATTGATCTGTAACCGCCCCTAGATAGGGGTTGTCTTTTGTATAGTGCCTATAATCCAAGCCATTCCAAGACCAAATTCCATCGCCATCTGTAGATATCCAAAGGTTTCCCTCGAAATAAACTACATCACGACAAGGATAAGAATGTAAGTATTCAGAGTTGTCATAGAATTCAATAGCTCCGATATTTTCTACACCAAACACAACTTTGTTATGATAAACATCAACAGACTTTCTGAATGAAGAAAACGACACGGAGGTTGTCAGACTAAAAACACTATCATTTGAATACAAATAATATAACAATTCATCACCATTTGTGGCTAGCCACATGGTATCACCTTGTTGTGCAAGATCAAAACATGATGCTATATTCTCAGGATGGTTTGGATAGGTGAGTTGTTCCCACTGCTCACTCCTATCTGAATAGGTCCAAATGCCTTTTGACAACGTGCCGAGCCATAATGTTCCAAACGAATCTTCTACAATAGAGTTTATAGTAATGTCCAATGGAATTTCAGGGAGGTTAGGGAATTTAGAAGCCTTCTGATATTGTAAATCAAACTCTACTAGTCCCCCTTGATTTAATCCTATGAGAAGTTTATGGCTGGAGGTTACATGTAAACTTTTAATATTATTAGACCCTTGTTGATCCTCCTGAAACTCCATGCGTGTGGCCCTACCTTCATTATACCGGTACAAGCCATCTTTAGTTCCCAACCAAACAAAGCCCAAGTCATCTTGTACAATGGCATTCACATTTGAACTCATCAGGCCGTTTTGCGAAGCAATAATCTTGACTTCCTGCGCAAAAACTACCCTACTCAAAAATACTAGGGCAAAAAATAAAAACTTTCTAATGAACATAGAATTACGAAAACAAGAATGCGTCTTTAGAAATCTAATCATACATTTCCTTGTACGGACAAAGAAAAGGCAAAAACTCAGTTTATTCAAAGAATCCTCTCGAGCGGAATTTTTCTTGACTACGTTTTAAACTGGATAATATTTCATTTCGAAATTTGAACCATTTTAATGATAACAATTTGAACAGGTAAAACGAGATATTTAAGAAAAATCACAGCCTTAAAATGGCATATAGTATATTACACTTAATATTTGATTTTTTAAAATAAATAAGTTTAAACCACCAGAATAGCACTAATGCGTACAAATTTATTCTATTCAACAATTAGTACAATTGATAGTAAGTGTCAAACGTAATTTTGAGTCATTACAAACAAATAAATTTTCCAATGAAAAAGTTTTTATTCTCAGCTGCCTTATTAGGTTTCTCAATTTCGGCTTCTGCGCAGTTATCAGCTACTGCAACACAACAGTTGGATATTATTATTCCAACGTATTCAGGTATTGCACTTGAAACAGAAAAATTAACATTTGACTTTACTGGTGATGCACCAACGGTGGCAGGTAATAACTTGGGTAGTGCGCAAAAATTAGCAGAAACTTATTTGAAGATTTCAAATATGGATCAGTATGATGACCAAGCAGATACCAAAGTTTCATTAACCATGAGTAATTTAAATCCTGGACTTACTTTAAAATTGCAAGTTCTTGCTCCTGGTGCAAATGCTAAAGGTGATGTTGGTGATATTGAGTCTGACTTTGCTGCACCTTTCCTCTTGGCAAATAACACTGCGGACGACATTGTTACAGGTATTGGAACATGTTACACAGGATCGGCTTCAAGTGATGGCTACAACCTAAAATATACATTAGATGTTACGGGTGACGGTACAGATATCTTCGAGGACATAGCAGATGGAAATGCCAATGCAGTTGCGACTCAGATAGTTTATACTATCTCTAACTAGAAGCACTGCTTGCTTAACCAAGCATAAACGAATTATTATTAGTTAATAAGGATGGACGGGTTATTTAATCCCGTCCATCTTTATTATAATTCAATAATGTATAGCTATGCCTAGGGCAACTATTACCGCAATTTTAACTCTTTTTTGGGCAAGTATTTCGGCCCAAATTATAGTCACTAGCAGCCTCAATCAAACATTTTCCGGATCTCCAGGAGAAATCAAGTTCATAGATATTTCTCTTCAAAACACGAACCCCGAGAGTTCTAAAATTAAATTTTCACTAAGTGATTACCGTAACTCATGTTCAGAGGGTTATATATACGAAGAGGCAGGTAGCGTCGTAAATAGCATTTCGTCTTGGATTTCATTAGAAGATAATGAGCTGATTTTGCTAGGAAAAGAAAAAGCAACAGTAAGAATTAAAATAGAGATTCCATCAGAAGCAGAGCAGGCACACGGTCATATATGCTTATTTGTGACAAACGAACCCGTAATGGGCAAAATCGAAGAAGGTGAGGTAGTCTTGAATATTGGGATGTCAACCCGTTTCGCTGTAAATCTACTCTTTAACAATAAAGCCATTGAATTATCCAAACCGAACTTACAGCTCCAAAATATTTTTTACAATCAGGGAAGAAATATGCTTGAAACTGAATATGTGAATATTGGTACAGCAAGCGATAGATTTTCTTGTAAAATAGAGGTGGTAGACACTTCAGGTGCTGTTATTCAAACCATCAATACACGTAAACAAGTTATTCAACCTGATCAATGCCGAATCGTAGATGTACCGCTCAATTTCGACCCCACAGATCAGCTGTATACTTTTATAATTGTTGCCAGGACTGAGATAAGCTCGGATTTATTTGGAATTGCTCATGATATGAAATTACAGTAAATCATGACATTGCTGAATTCATTCAATAATAAACGTTTGTCCAAAGGCCCCTTCCTGTTGGTCTTGGTTTTCATGTTGAATCTATTTAGCACGAACGGAGCTGCTTCAATTGAGTCTAACTCGGAATACTTTGTTTCTATAAAATCTGAAATTGACAACAAAAACAACTCTAAGAAGAAGAAGAAGAAGAAATCAAACAAATCCAATAAGTCTAATAATGCTTCTGCTGTTTCATCCAATTTAATTTTTGCGCCCAATAGCATCAAGGCAGGTAGCAGCGGTAGTTGTCTCATTCACCTTAACAACCCTACTGACGACACCTTACATTTCGTTATTTTCCCTGATATGCCATTCGGATGGAAATTAGTAAATAATAATGATGTTACTATAGTTCTTCCTAACTCGAAAAAAACAGTGGCTTTAATGCTTGTGCCGAGTAACCTAAGTAAGGTTGGACTTCAAAGAATTTCCTTTGATTTTGTGGATGCCGAAAATGATATTATTATCGAAGAAGAGGTAATGATTGATATCAAAGAAAACAGACGAATCACTCTAAGAGAGGTTCTCGGAAATAGAAACCTTAGAAAAGGAGGAAATGGATTACCTCTCAAATATAGAGTCTACAATGCCGGAAATGTGCCGGAAATATATTGGGTTAAAACAGAGAAAAAGAAAACAGTCTACACTATTTACCCTGGAGATACAATTTATCATGACGTCAAGGTTCAACTTCCAGCAAGAACGAATCTTAAGAACTATTATGACGTGTTTGAAATACAAATATTAAAAGAGGTTGACGCAGAATTTGTTGAAGAAAAGAGTCAACGATTAACAACCTCAATAACCCTTCTTTCTAGCGGTGTAAGCAAACCGGTGAGTCGCTTTAGTATTCCGCTAACCACTTCTACAGGGTTAGCAATATTAAATAATTCTGCTAATACCAACTACTCGTTTACCGAATCAATAAACCTGGCTGTACCTAATAAAAAGCAGACGCAATTAACCAAAGTGAATCTCCAGCTTTTCAGCAATAACGGAGGAACATCTAACCAAACACGATTAGACGGTAATGTAGTATTTATTAAAAAAAACAGGAAAAGTACATTGACAGCTACAGCAGGAGCAGGATCCTCAAGAGGCTATTTTTTCTTTAGAATACCTAATGGAATGTTTAGTTCGGGTTTAGAACTAAGTGGCAAGGATTATAGCGCAAGCGGAAATATTAGTCAAAAATTGCCTCAATTTGCAGCGCAGGACTCTATCCAAGGCTTAAGACAATTATTTCTGTCTAGAAAACTATCCGAGCGTTTTAATTTTTCTACCCATCATTTCCTAGCGGACTACACGAATGATGGCAGTGATTTCACTAATGTTTCTTCATTAAACTATGTGACTAAAAAAGTTAGAATAGAAAATTCCATTATCACGCACAAGGAGGCTTCAGAAGTTTTTCGTCCCTCACAATTGGCACTTAACAATAAAATTCAAGTGCGCACAAAAAACAATTCAATTCGAATCACTTCATTTTTATCTGGTGAGAACTTTAACCGTGGAAGCGAGAATATGAGGTTTATAGAATACGACTTGTCAAAAACAATCAATAATTTTTCGTTTCGGCTTTCACAAGAATTATTTAATCAATCTCCCTTATTTACTCAGGTGAGTAACATTGCAAGAGACCAACTTAATTTATCATCAAATTATAACCGTGATAAATTTAAAGGTAATGTCTCAATGAATAGGTTCACCCTAGCCAACACGATTGGTCTAAAGGAAAACAAAACAATGAACGAATCCTACAAGGGAGACTTAAGTTACTTATTGGGCAAAGGTTCTCAGGTAAGTATGAACATTATGACTAGCAACCAAGAGACTAGCATAAATAACTCCATTGACGCAGTGGTTTCAAGCCGTCTCATTGGTCTGCAATACAGTTCTCCAATGTTGAATAGAAATAGTATTACAATAGGAGCGAACTCTCTAAACACAAATCAACAAGAAATAATAAATACCCAAGGGATAATCAAACGCAAAATCAATCGCAAGTCTACCATTTCCTTAGAAGCAAATTACCGCTACAATACTAATAACCCTGCGTTAGACATCTTACAAACGAAAGCAGAATTTAGCTACCGCTTTAATCGCACGAGCGTCAAGCTTGGAACGAATATTTCACGACTAGGCAATGGACTTATCAATGCAAATGGACTAGTGAATCTAACAAAGACGTTCGCTATAGCTCGCAGAGATACCCTTAATTTCAAACAGCTAGACGGTATCATCTTAGACGATTCCGGTAACCCTATTTCCAATGTAGTAATGACCATAAATAATCACTTAATCATCACGGATGATCAAGGTGAATTCTACGTGCATGACATTGTAGAAAATAAAGTAATTATTGAAATAGAAAAATCAACGCTGCCTTTTGGAGTCAATACTTATGAAGGAAATAGCATAGAAGTCTTGCTACTGAAGGAAAAAAATAAAATTCGCATCAAGACTTATAAATCAGCGGAAATTGTGGGTTCATCGAACATTGAAAGAACTGGTTTATTTCGAGGTGCATTGCCGATTTATGCGAATTATTACGCCGTTTTGACTTCACTCGAAGACGCAGAAGAAAGGCATTATACACAGTTAGATGACAGTGGCAATTTTAAGCTTAGTGGCATAGATCCAGGCAAATGGAATCTCTCGGTTACCTGTGCTGCCAAATCAAATGGTGGATGGCTACTGAAACAAAATAATTTTGAATTGGAGATCAAATCCGGAAATATAATTAAGCAAGAATTGCTCTTTTCAGATAAAGCGCCGAATTTGAAAATCCAAAAAGGATTATACGTTCCAAATAACTAAAATGAAATATTCTGTTTGTTTTTGTTCATTCCTATTCATGCTGTTACACGCATCCTTATTTTCCCAACCAATAAGATTAAGCAGTGACAGGATACAAGATGAAGAATCCGCGTCATTTTTTCATGGAGACACACCAGATGCCCCGTGTGATGTGAAAAATGAAGATAGTTTCAAGTTTAAAATACGATTTCAAAATCCCGGGACATCCCTACAAATTTCAGATGCCTCAGGCAACACTCTTCCAACTGCTACAAATGTTTCTTTCACCTTTCCCATACCAACTGTAGGTGAAGGCCTTATTAAAGAAACTGGTTCAACGCTAACCTCAGATTCTTATTATTTACTCTACAGAATGGCTCCGCAAGGAACGGATTCAAAAATATCTATTAAATTAAATCCTGCAAGAGATTTTGATGCCTATGATATTGAGCTAGAAACGGTTCAAGTCAATCCTTCCCTAGGTCCAAATAGTGCAGCGCCTACCCTATCAAGTTCCAACATCCGACTTAGCACTACTGATCAACTTTGGCTTTCTGATTTAAACTATTTAACCACTGGTGACAATATTAGTAACGGTATTCAGTTTAGATTTAATATCATTAAAACAGATAAAGCGAATTTCGATTCACTTTACGCATTACTAAAAGGTAATGTCCCATCGCCTGACGTAGGGGATGTAGAATTCACTATTTCAGATTGATATGAAGAAACTAGTTTATTTTTTATTTCTTCTACCTTCTTTAGTTCCCGCTCAGAATCATAATATCTCAGTTGGTAATGATAGAGCGAAAACGTTTAATTTAAATGTTTTACCAATTGGCGTAGGCGGATTCTATTTTGATGATATCGATCTTCAAACTCGTGAGATGAGCGTTGATATGAATAGGAATGAAAAGGATCCTTACTGCGTAGAAGTACGAATGACCTTCAATTATTATAATGCGGCGTGGGCTCCAGAGGGAGTAACACAACAAGATATTGAAGATCGTGTAGGCGATTTTTGGGCAGAATTAAGCGGTACGCCACCAAATTCAGATTTTAACTATCCATTGAGTGGACAGCAAATTACGCTCGATTGGACTCCAATTTTCTCTGGTACTGTGGATGGGAAAAATGATCCTGACATTTGGGACGTTAAATACACTCTGAGAAATACGTATTCCACATTGCCTGAAGTCAGAAGAATACGATATAATATGGAATATAGACTTAAAAAACAGTGCGACTGCTCCGGAGATATCAATTAGAAGGCAATACAATATTTTGATATAACAATAGGATACATCAGCTCATTCCATGGGTCATATGATAATGTAAGACAGAAACTATATTCAAAATATGCCGCCTTCAAGTATTCAGGTTCAATTATTCGCGCTGAAGTTAGACGTCTCCCGTATTCAAAACCAGGGCGATAATTTCGGACTGTTTTGGAAAGTAAGTTACTAGGATTAACGGGCATCCATCTAGAGGGACCATAAAGATCTTGAAGCGCTCCATCATAATAATATGGATTGTCAACCATATTATCACGTGAATATCCCCAACGTTGAAATGAAAACCTATTGAGAAAGGATATAAACGTAGTTACTTGTTTTTCCCTTTTATTTTTTTTGGTCTTAAACTTTCTGAAGTCAATGGAATATATATTGGCAGAAATCCATTCTTCGTAGATATTACTTCCGTAATGATTGAGTAGATAGCTTCTTGATGGATCATTAGGTTGACCGTAACGATATAAATAGCTGTAATGATGAAAACCCAATACCATGGAAGTATTAGATATTAATTTTAGTTCAGCGGTAGCATCAATAATACCAAATATGGGACGAAATGGGCGAACCTTGAATGAAAATACGGGGACTTCTGTACTATCAATAAATTGTTTATTTACCAGACTGTTTTTTCCAAACTCAGCCAAGTAAACTGAATCCAAATCCCATTTATTTTGAGCCAACGAGATTGAGCTCAATAAAAAAATGAATATTACTGTGTATATACTTTTTAACCGCATAGTAAGAGTTAAATATAAAACCCCCACTAAAACTTAACTAGTGAGGGTTTTATTGAAGTTATAATCATTCGCTTGATTTATTCACTTCATTGTTGTCTACTCTATTTGATGGATTCAAAAGCTGCCGTCATATCACCATAAGTTTGGGCGTAGAGGATTTTACCTTTTTCATCAAAATCATAGGATGCATAAATAGGAATGATCACACTTTGTGCATCCGTTGAATCTGTTGCGGTTTTTGTAACCTCCCATTGGCCGTAATAACGAACAGAACCATCAACTTCATTGGTTTCTGGGTTCACACCCGGCAACAAACGTAAATCAGTAATGAGCTTTGCATCATATACAGCCCACCAGTTTGTGCGGTTCTCTTTCATTTCATCCAGACTTGTTGAATCCCCTGTTGGATTATAACCTGTCTGAGCAGAAACGAAATCAACGCTAAACTCATCATAAGTTGCTACTTCGTTTTGGAAATTATCAATTGAACTCCTAACCGTTTCGCAATTCGCATCAAATGTTGCTTGGACATCATTGCCTTCTTGCAAGTTTTGACACGAAGTCAATCCAAGCGCTACCGTGAGCGTTAATATTAGTTTTTTCATAGTTGTCATTTTTATTTTATTTAAGTTCATTCAAAGGATCATAAGGCCTCTGCCCTCTCTTTAGATGCAGTCCAATTATTATTCAATTCATAGGCTTTCATATACATCTGCTTTGCCATAGCTGTATCACCGAGCGTTAAGTAGTACTCTCCATACGAATCATAGGCATTGGGAACATCTGCATTTGCACGTACAAAGATTTCAAAATGTTGTTTTGCCTTACTCATGTCGCCTGCCGCCATGTATTTGTAACCCAACATATTATTTACTCCGCCTTGCTCAGGTAATCTGTTCCAAGCGATTTCAAGTATATCCACAGCACGTTCAGCATCTTCTTGACCCCACGCATACCACACTCGCACCATTGGATCCGCTGGTGCAAATATTAAAGTTTGTTCTAAATGATAATTGCCCAATTCACGATCGGTTGTGTACGATTTTATAAAATGTGCTTCAGCACGACTAGCACCTTCTAGTTTGGTTTCTGCCAGCTCTCGAGTAGCATTTAAACTTTCAACATCACGCTTTACCCAATGATATTGCAATTGCCCCAAATGAGCTGTGGCCCAAGATGGATCGGCTTCAACAAGAGAATCTGAAATCTTCTTGGCTTTGTCAAATTCTAAATTCATCATTGCGCTGCGCATCTGGCCGTAAGCATTCATTCCACCCTCCATATCAGTTGACGGCCAAAGGAATCCTTTAGATAAGGTTTGATGATCAACGCCAACAAATCTGCTCCATTTCATTTTGCCATCCTCCTTGGTAATGATACCTGAGAAATTTCTATGAATCGTATTCACTCCAGCAATGTAGTATTCTATTGTACCCATCACATTAGCATGTTGGCCCATTAAATAGACGTCGTGTAACGTTACATTAATGGAATCTTCATAGAAGTTGCTTCCATCATTATCATCGTCAAAAACGAAATCTGCCGGTTTATTCTTCCATGCAGGATTCGTCCAAACTTTTAATTCAGAGGAAGCCCCTGCATAAAAGGATTCAACGGCATCCGCATAACCCACTTGATTTTCAATGTGTGAAATTGCAAAGGAACGCACGCCCTCTTCAGAAAGTGACGGCTTATTACAGCTAGCCACTGTCAATCCCGCTATTGCGAGAATTACATACTTTTTCATGGTTATTGTTTAGATGTTTGTAATTGACGATAAAATACACATAACCTCATTATTTCTTGTTTCGTTTTGACCTTTGAGTAAAACGAATTCTATTCGGCAGAAATAATCCTAACGATACTTCAGTATCATTAAAAATTCAAGAGCTCCTGCATTTTCTGCACCGAACACAACTTTATTCTGATGAACATTACAAACTTTCTGAATGAAGAAAATGATAAGGAGGTTGTCTAGAATACGTTTTTATAAATGAATTCTAATCTTACATTCCCTTGTACGGACCAAGAAAAAGGAACAACTCATTTTATTTAAAGTATCCCCTTAGGTAGAATTTTTCTTGACCACGTTTTAACCCGCTTGTATTTGCTTACCTCATTATCTGGATTAAATGACTCGGTAATTTCCCATGAGTTTTGCGGCTGAAACTCTTCTTGCATACCTCTAAGTACTCCGGTAGCAATTTCATCAGACTCAACAATCACTATACATTCTGTATTTAGATTAGCGCTTCTTGGATCTAAATTAAATGTGCCAATTACAGCAATATTTCCATCAATGACCATAGACTTGGCGTGCAAACCATAAATGGGCTGTTGTTCTAGTGAATCTTGAACCTCCCCGGTAATTAATTTCTTTCTAATGTCCGCATCAGGACGAAATTCAAATATTCTAACACCAGTTGCAAGCAAATTACTTCTATCCGACTGATAACTACTAAAAGCCTCTACATTATCTGTGGAGGCTAAACTATTTGTCAGGATACGAACCTCTACTCCTCTATCAACAGCGGCTTTAAATAAGCTTTTTCCTAAATCAGTAGTAATTAAATAGGGAGTTTGGATATCAATTGATGTGGTTGATTTATTAATTAAGGAAATCAAGGCAGATGTCGTTGCGCCGCCACCGCCTAAACCTTGTTTTTCATCATTTTTACCCGGTCTATCAGAAATGAATGATATCTCCTCCAACCAAACCAAATCACCTGAATAATCGAGCTCCATTATCATATCAGGAAAAGCAGATATGCGTGTTCTAACCTCTGGCCAAAAGTTCTCTTCATTACATGCATATGCGTGGAGGATGTCAAAATCGTCATTAATATGTACATGGTTAGATTCCTCGTTGACTAGCTCTTCCATTTTCATAGTCAATTCACTATCCCAAAATTCATCAAAAGAAGATTGAACCTGATCAACTCCCTGACCAAAGAGTAGAATATCTCGATCTCTAAAATTATAGTCATGATCGTAATCAAAATATTCATCGGCGATGTTCCTTCCGCCTGTGATAGTAACTTTTCCATCAACAATAAATGTTTTGTTATGCATTCTTTGGTTCGCTCCGCGAAAATCTGTTCCAAACTTATTTAGCTTCTGGAAAAGATTTTTTCCAAGATTAACTCCGGGATTGTAAATTTTCACGGAAATATTGGGATGCGCATTGAATATTTGAATATCATCAATCTCTGCATTTACCATTATATCATCCACAATTATTCTCACCTGAACACCCCTATCCGCAGCACGTACCAAATAATCAGTTGCAATTAAACCAACATTATCCAATGAGAAGATGAAATATTGAATGTCTATGCGCTTTTCAGCGTAATCCGTCAACCAAGCTCTTGCTATCATAGCGCCACTGCCATCTTCAAGTACAAAACAGCCCGTGCTATCTAACATCTTTTGTTCCAAAGGGTCAAGAAGGGCACCTAACGATACATCATCATCATGGTATCTTTCATAGCAGGTTCCATATTTCGTTGATTCAAATATTACTTCATCTCCAGGATTACATGAGATAAAAAGAATCAAAAAAATAGACCATGGAGATTGCTTGCATAACATCATAAACATCTGATTTTGAACATTAAAAATATTACTATAATCTAGATTAGAACTATACCAATCTGAATTTCGTTACGAGAATTGATTGTATAATTTCACTTTGTGGACTATACGATTAGGTCGAACATAAAATGTATTCAAAATAATTTGATCCAAAAGTTCGAAAAGGAAAACCCTTTGGCCAGAAAAAAACCTTACTGATAACAAGGGTTAGTCTAGAATTGCATCTGCAACTATAGTTTCAATACTATGCTAATTGGACAATGGTCACTTAGCATATCATCTTCAACCATTTCTTCCGATTTCTTAGGGAAATAATGCACCGCTTCGCTTCCAACCACTTTCAACCTAGATGCCTCAGGTCCCATTATAATATGATCAATGGGCGCAGGATACCTTGGATGACAACCCATGATATCTTGCATGCTGTTACTTATTTCTAAGGGGACGCCTTGTATTTCGGATAAGATTTGCCACATTTTATTTTCCTCATTGGCCAAGCGATGGTTAAAGTCGCCGAGAACAACGAATTTTTGCTCATTTAAAACATGATCTTCAATCCATTGGTCAAGAACGGGGACTTGTTTCTCAAGAACTTCACATGCAGAGCGTTCAGAAGAAGAAAAATCATCAATAAAACAGCCACTTTTTAAATGCACAGCCATTACATCAACAGTATCTATTTCTCCTAATATTCGAATCTGTACTCCGTAACGTAACCCTTCTCTTTTTATCGCTAATTCTTCGAAGCTCCCTAAGTTCTTATAAGTCAAGCCTTTTCTTATTGCTATGGCAACGCGTTGCTGCGTACTCTCAGAGCCACTACCGCGACAAGAATAGGTTCTACTTGCGGGGCGCATGGAAAGAATAATATTCCAATTATTTTCGGGGAAAATCCGCGCCACCGCTGCCAAATTCTCAACTTCCTGTAAAGCAACAACATCCGCATTAAGGCCAATTGCAAATTCCTGAAGTTTAAGGTAATCCGAATCATGCCTTGGAACGCAACCCGTACCATTCTCTTCTGCTAAATGTTCAATATTCCAAGAAGCAAATCTAATTTCTTGTGCCTGTAGACCCGAATAGGAAATCAAGCATAAACCGATTATTGGTACACTCGTAATCAGGTTTCTTTTTATATCTAGCATAGTATGGTTAATGAAGTATATGAGTAATTAAGAGAATCTTCGAATTCGAAAAGTTTTTCTTAAAGCTAATCTGATTAAACTATTCCGAAATTGACTATACGTCATTTTCTCATTCATCAAATCTAAATGCATTTGAAGAAGAGGTTTACTTCGTGGAAGTATTTTTAGGAAAATGCGATTAAACCAAGAAGAATAAAGGAAATACGCGAGTCTATTAGCGATTCTCAATTCTTTAGCTAGAGTTTGGTACGATTCCTTGTAATGGTATAAGGCCTCTTTGCCTGTTGAATTACTCTGAATAATGGCTTGGGCGGCAAAAGCACCTGATTCCATAGCGAAGGCAATTCCTTCACCGGTTAATGCATCAACCAGACCAGCAGCGTCTCCAGCAAGCAAAACATTTTCACGACCAGGAACTTTACGAAAATCTCCAAATGGGATATAATGACCTTTAATACGGCCTTTATAATGGGTACCGTAAAGTCCTTTATGAAATTCTTGAAATTGATCCTTTAGTTTAGCATTTAGCCTGTGTAATCCAACAATACCAAAGGTGTCACTATGTTTTTTAGGGAATACCCACCCGTATCCCCAATTGACAACATTAAAATGTATAGAAGGTTGAGCGTATTTATGAGTCCCCTTAGGTAATTCCACTTCTAATGCGAATCCAATCTTGTTTTGGTCAAACGAAGACCCAAATAATTGCTTGGCAACAAAAGAGTTAACACCATCCGCCCCTATCAAGTAATCGTAAGTTAAAAATATACCCGACTTTAAATTGAGGGTTTTAGTCTTCAAATCAAGCTTAGTAACCTTATCATTCAAATATGTTTTCAAACCTTGACCCTGTGCCTTCTTTAATAGAAAGTAATCGAAATCAACGCGCTTTGTGAGAAACCACTCCGAAGATTGGTTGACTTCATTGACTAGTTTACTTCCATTAAAAACACCTGCGCCCGTGGCTAGCGTTTCAAAACTTTGTTCAAAATCTGTTTCGAAAACCTCCTGATATACTCGTTTCGCGCGGCCCGTAAGTAAACCACCACATAATTTATCTCTTGGAAAACTACTTTTGTCTACCAATGTAACGTCATAACCTTGCTTTAAAAGGACAATTGCCGCAGACGTGCCAGCCGGACCTCCACCAATTATAATTATGGATTTCATTAAAGAAATGTACTAAACTTTGTCAAGTAAATCCATTCGCCCATTACTATTGACAATTATTTCAAAAACCGATAGTATAATCGTTTGATTATTAGAACCGAAAAAGCGGTTGCAATTGCAGAAATAATAGTAATGATAAAAGCCACCATGTACTGAAAAAAATGATTAATTTACGAATATACCTCTTCTTTTGAGGCAATTGACATCTCATGGACAAGCGACGAGTTATTTGTAAACATTTATTTCACAAAACCTTGGCGCCTAGAGTGAATATTTAGTAAGTTCACGCTGCTTTTACGACTACTTCACGTCAGGCATCCGCATGAAAAACAGGAATCTATCAATACAAGAAAATTACAACTTATCTTTTTCAAAAGAACGAACAATCAATACCATTGATATTGCCGTTAAACAAAGTATTAAATCAAAAATTTATGTGGTGAATGCTCATATTTTTTGTGAAGGAATCATAGACCCTGCGTACCAGGAACTAATCAAGCAAGGAACAATCAATACATGCGACGGCATTAACGTGAAGAGGCTGGTAAAATGGACTTCAGGAATAGATATCGATCTTTTTCCTGGTCCAGATATGTTTAAAGAAATTATTCAAAATAACCGTCTTGGACCCCTCAAGTATTTTTTCCTGGGCGGAAGCTCGACTGTTTCCAAAGGACTAAAAGAAGTTCTTGGTGAAAAAGATAAAGAATACTATTCCCCTCCATTTGTTAATAACGCTGAAGAATTTGACTATGAACATATCGCTTCCCTTATAAACGGCCAGCAACCCGATATTATTTGGGTTGGATTAGGTGCTCCCAAACAAGAAAAGGTAATTCATAAACTATTTGATAAGCTTGACAAAGGAGTTTTGGTTGGAGTAGGTGCGGCTTTTAATTTTTTCTCCGGAATTGATTCCTTTAAGCGAGCGCCTGCAACTTATAGAAGGTTACATTTGGAATGGCTTTTTAGATTATTTCAAGAGCCAAAAAGAATTGCTTCGAGGCAATTAAGGAACTTGAAATATCTAATAATTGGTTACATAAAATATCGTAAATGAGTTTCTACTTTTCAATAGTTGACGACACGGACGATGCTACATTGGAAAACATCAAGCCAGTCTATGATTTTCTTTATGAAAAAGGCATATTCATCACAAAAACTATTTGGGTCTATCCGCCAAGGGACAAGCCCTCCTCTGGAGATTGTCTTCAACGACCAGAATATGTAGAATTCATCAAAGACTTGCACAGCAAAGGGTTTGAAATAGCCCTGCACAATGTAGGCAGTGGAGATTATACTCGTGAAGAAATCCTTGAGGGACTTGAAGAATTCAAAAATAAATTAGGCTTTTATCCAAAGATTCACATCAACCATAGTTACAACAAAGACAGTATCTATGGCGGAACTAAAAGGTTTAATTGGCCATTTAACAAAATAGTCAATGGAATGTACCCTCAGTACGCAGGTGAATTTCAAGGAGAAATAGAAGGCTCTGCCTACTTTTGGGGTGATGTTCATAAGAAAATGATTACTTATAATCGCAACCACGAATTTCGAAACCTGAATACGCTCGCTGTTGATCCTAAAACCCCTTATATTGATCCAAAAAGATCCCGATTTTCAAATTATTGGTTCAGTAGTTCATTTGCTCCAAATCAACTGGTTTTCAACCACCTGGTTTCAAGAAAAAATGTAGATAAACTGGTTTCCCAAGAGGGAACGGCTATCGTATTTACTCACTTCGGTTATTTTTATAAAGATGGACAGTTGGACCAAGGATTCGTGAAGGCCATAGATTATTTAAGCCGGCAAAAAGATGGAAACTTCATGCCTGTAAGTCAACTATTAGATTTCCGAGCAGAAGAACGCAAATCTAAGGGGGAAACACCCTATCCCACCATATCTTGGCTGTATAAATTTAGATTAGAACTCATTCATCTTCTAACGAGAGTATATTATCGAAAATTCAATAAAATTGACGATTATGCCTTTAAAGATTTGGACAAAGATATGTTCGTAGAAAAGTAGATATGCTTCCTAATTTTTTCATAGCAGGGGTTTCAAGAAGTGGTACTACATCACTGTTCTATTATTTAAATCAACACCCCCAAGTAAACTTTCCAGATCTAAAAGAACCAAGGTACTTTAGTCATGGTAGTGTAACTCTCCCGCAAAATGGGCCGGGAGACCATACAGTGGACCAAAAACTTGTCACCAATTGGGACCAATATTGCGCTATTTATGAAAGATTAGACAATGTATTCATTGGTGATGCAAGTTCTGAATACCTCTACAATTATGAAAGTGTAATTCCCGAGACGTTGAAACGTTTAGGCGATATTCCAATCATATTAATGTTGCGTAATCCGGTAGACCGGAGCTATTCCGCTTATAACAACCTTATACGGGACGGAAGAGAAACGCTACCGTTTGAGAAAGCTCTTGACAAGGAAGAGGAAAGAAAAGCAGCAAATTTTGATGAAATGTGGCATTACAAAAGTGTTTCCATGTATTCGAAATCTGTGCAATCGTTTAAATCAAATTTTTCTAAGGTTAAAGTGCTCATATTTGAAGAATTCGTGCAAGACCCAGAGAAATATGTAACCGAAATTTTTGAATTCTTGGGTGCAGCAGAGTTGGCCGACATTAACACTACAACTGCCTATAGTAAAAGTGGTAAACCTAAATCAAAATTTATTACACTTCTTTTTGGACGCAATAGCTCCCTTGGCAATATCATTAGAAATACAGTTTTCTATGTTCTTGGGAGAACGAACGTGGAAAAAATCGGCAAACATTTCATGAGTGAAAATAAAGAGCTTTCTAAAGATATCAGGATAAAATTATTTGAATACTTTGCCACCGATATTGAACAATTAGAAAAATTGCTAGGACGCGACTTAAATCTATGGAAAATCAATTAAAGAATATTTTAATTTATGGATTCGGTAGAATGGGGTTAACTCATTTTGCTATTCTCAATAGCCTAGAGCTAGATTTCAACTTTACGGTGTTAGAAACCGATAAGAAAATGGTGGCTATCTTAAGAAAAAATTTTCCTGAGATAACATTTTACACTGATGAAAGTAAGCTTCCTAAAAATCCTTTTGACCTAACTCTAATAACTACCCCACCCTTTGTGCATAAACAACTTTTATCTAAAGTGACAAAGCGAGGAGATAAAAGAATCTTCGTCGAGAAGCCCTTCGGCGGACACTTGAATTATTCTTCAAATGAAGATTATGACAATGTTTTCATAGGATATGTTCTTCGATTCAATCCATGTGTACAATGGATTAAAAACAACATAGTCAGCACAAATATTGTAAAAGCAAAAGGTCAATACGTTAGTGGAACGCTCGAAAAAAAGCCCAAAGGATGGCGTAATGGCGAATATTCAGGAGTGCTCAATGAAATGGGATCACACATTATAGATTTACTCAACTATATTATTGGGATGAATAATCATAAAGTGATCAAATCCTCTATGAAATCCGTGGTTTCAGATGTGGACGATATAGTTGAAGCCGAACTCCAAGTCGCTGACAAAAAAATTGAATTGTTTTTTAATTGGGTCAGTCATGAAACCAGGAAGCCAGTTTTTGAGATTAATCTAGAATTAAATGATGGCAGTCAAATAGTATTTGACCAACAGATTATTCGGATAACCAAAGATGATCAGCTAGTTGAGCAAATTACGGCAGCCGATTTGAAAGGTACAGTCCCTTTCTACCTTAGAGGAATAGACTTCACCAAACAAATGCAAGATTTAATTGGACCAGCAGATAATTTAAGTACAATGAAAGAAGCTCTAACAGTTAATAGAATCATCAAAGACATTTTAAACTCATGAAAATCATCTTAGGTGATAACCAATTTTTTGGTATCAATCACGTTGACTTGCAAAAAGGGACAATGGTTAAGCAACAGTTTAACGATCAAAATAAAATAGTTTCTTTCATTAAAGATGCCTTAGATATTGGCATGGATGGTTTCATGATGAATTCTAATTATCAAGGCTACGAAATTATCT